>JBPCXZ010000291.1:0-2953 GCA_051008055.1 Woeseiaceae bacterium | reverse complement strand
CAAGTACTGTGACCAGACTATTCAATGCAAGAATAAAGCCTGAAAAGATAAGGACAGATTCGAAACTCGAAGTCAGGATAAACAGAATGGCCAAAGACGATTGCACGACGATAGCTAATGACGGCACACCATCCTGGTTCGTTCGCGCCAGCAAGCTGAGTTGCTTGATGTCTTCACCAATCACCTGCAAAACACGCGGTCCGGCCACAGTCATTGCACTGACTGTTGATATAAGCAGTAGACTTAAAACCAGACCGGTGAATCGTCCGCCCAGTTCGCCGAATGCGGAAGTCGCTGCGATGTAGCCGACTTCAACCTGCCCAACCATTGCGTCGATCGGTGCGACGCGCAGAAACACATAGTTCAGCGCCAGGTACAGCAACATCACGAGACCGGTTCCAACCATAAGCACTCGCGGTAACGTGCGTTGCGGATCGTCCAGTTCACCGCTGAGATAGGTTGCCGCGTTCCAGCCCGTATAGGCATAACTCACGTAGATTAGTGACACAGCAAATGCGCCACTCGTGAGCAGCGGAACATCATCGCCTGCGAATAGGAATCTTACCGGCTGCGGCGTATCGGTAACCCATAGCGCGGCAACGCAGAACGCAACAATGACGGCTACCTTTAGCACGGTAAAAGCGACCTGCAGTCCACCACTATTGCGTCGCGTGCTGGCGTGTACCAGAGTCAGGACGACGATCAAACCACAGGCGATAGCTTTCAGTGTCCAAGGGTTTGGGTCACCGCCCAGCGAAGACATGGCATAAGCTGCGAAGGTCATAGCGGCCAAAGCCGTCGGACCGGCAAAGCCGACAGTCGCCGACACCCAACCCGACGCAAACCCAACCGCCGGATGATAGATACGCGTCAGAAAATTGTATTCGCCACCGGAGCGCGGCATGGCCGCGCCCAATTCGGCATACGTCATAGCACCACTCAAAGCGATGACGCCGCCCACGGCCCAGAGCATCAACAGGACGAATCCGGACTGAATATCCAGCAACTGGAAACCGAGGCTGGTAAAAACTCCGGTACCAACCATATTGGCGACGACCACCGCAGTGACGGTAGTGTGCTTGAATTTACTCATTCGGGCGCCGCCTCCTCAGGCTCGGGTTAACCGAGCGACGACAAGAACTCGGAAAACGAATGGTCGCATCTTCCGCTCGCCGGTTCACAAAAATTAAGGAATGAATAATAGCAGCTATGCGATCGCGAGAACCTTCGCGCCTCGAATTTGACCGGCGCTCAATTCACACAACGCCTTGTTCGCTTCTTCGAGCGCGTAAGTGGTTACTGCGGGTTTTATTTTCGCTTGTGCCGCAATTTCAAGACACGCCTTGATGTCGTGACTAGTAACGTTGGCAACCGTTCTTAGTTGTTTCTCATGCCAAAGATGCTCGGCATAATCGATGTCGGCCATAATCGCCTTGTCATTATCTTCTTTGCGAATCGAATTGATCACCAGTCGGCCCCCAGGCCGTAAACAGTTGAGCGCAGCAACCACAGGTAGCCAGGCCGGCGTAGTGTCAATAATTGCGTGAAGTGAATGCGGCGGCGCGTCTGTTGTATCACCTACCCAGGATGCGCCGAGTTCCAAAGCGAAATTTCTCTCAGCCTGACTGCGCGCAAAAACATAGACAGGAGATGTCGGGTACATATGCAGGGCAAACTGCAATACCAGGTGCCCGGAACCTCCGAACCCTGTCAAACCGAGGATGTCGCCGTCTTGAATTCCCGTCATGTTCAGTGCCCGATAACCAACGCTGCCCGCACACAAAAGTGGCGCGACCTCTGCATCGGTAAGACCGTCGGGGATACGGTATGCGTAGTTCTGATGCACCGTCATGTATTCGGCGTAGCCACCATCGACGTCACACCCTGTCGCGACGAACTCGTCACTGATGTTCTCATCTTCGGCACCGGTTGACTTGAATATCCAACCGACACCGACACGATCATCGATAGAATGGGCTGTGACTTTCGCTCCGATTGCAACGACCCGACCCACGACTTCGTGGCCTGGTACAACTGGCAGGGCTGGCGGCGGCGCTCTGCCTTCGATCTCATCCAGTTCAGTGTGACAAACACCGCACGCGGTCACTCGAATCAGGATTTCATCAGGCGCCGGCTGAGGATCTTTCAATGTAGTCAGAACCAATGGATCCTTGCATTGCTGCATAGATACAATCTTTTTGAGTTGCATCGCCTTCATCACGATTCGATATTGTCACTAATATTGACCCGCACGAAGCTCGGTAATCACGTATTGGTCGAACAACGTGGCCGTTGGACAATGAATCGGCATTATTGGAATACTAAAGGAGAGTCACGCATGCCTTTGCGCTTACAAATCGCGGTGCCAATCGTTTTCCTTCTCGGTTGCGCCGCAAATTCCGATGTCGCTCCACTGGATGACTACCAAGAAGTGCCGCCAGTAACGACTCTCGATGCGCCCAGCCCACAACCAGGCCAATCAGCGCCGGCAAGTCGCGAACAAGCAAGCCATGGACAGTACCTGGTCGAATTACTGGGCTGTGGCACTTGTCATACTGATGGTGCCCTGGCCGGCATGCCGAATTTTGAAAAAGCCCTTGCTGGATCGCAGACCGGAATAGCGTGGAGTAATCCGTTGGGGAATGAGTATCCTGGGGTTGTTTACCCGCCAAATATTACGCCGGATATCGAGACCGGTATTGGCTTGTGGAGTGACCAGCAAATTTCTGGTGCGATTCGTGCCGGAGTGGGACGGCACGGCAACCGGCGCATTACCGTCATGCCGTGGCAGGGCTATGCGAAAATTTCTGATGAGGACGTCGACGCTATCACGGCATACTTGCGGAGCATTGAACCTGTTTCTCACCAGGTACCGGACGAGGTCGCACCCGGCCAGGAAGCCACAGCACCGTTTGTCTATTTTGGGGTTTATGAGAGCCGAAATTAGTTGTCA
>JBPCXZ010000290.1:0-2850 GCA_051008055.1 Woeseiaceae bacterium | reverse complement strand
TCAGTGTCGACGATGTGCGCATGACCGGGCTTGCTCTGCAGGCGTTCGCCATCGGGCTGGTAGGGTTTTCCTTCGTCAAGATCCTGGCGCCGGCATATTTCGCCCGGCATGACACACGGACTCCGGTTCGGATGGCGCTGATCGCGCTGGTCGTCAATTTTGTTTTGAGCGTGGCGCTGGCCTGGTACCTGACCAGTATCGGTTATGCGGGGAATCATGCTGGTCTCGCACTGGCGATATCGGTTGCGGCGTTGCTGAACGCCTGGCTGCTGTACCGCGGTCTCAGGCGAGACGGGGTGCTGCGACATTCTGCGGGCTGGGGACTGCTGCTGTTGCGGACTCTTATAGCCACCGTCGTCATGGCTGTGCTGGTGAGCTGGCTGGATCGGCCGCTAGCTTGGTGGATCGACTCAGCCGCGATGACGCGAGTGGCCTGGATGGCTGTGGTGATAGCCGCCGGGGCAGGAAGTTACGCGCTAGTCCTGTTGTTGCTCGGCTTGCGCGTCAACAGTCTTGGCATGAGACCGCAGTAGTATGCGACTCGTCAGACATCTCAGGGACTTGGGTCGTGACGACTTGCGCGATGGCAGCGTCGTCACAATCGGCGCCTACGATGGTCTGCATCTTGGTCACGAGCAGCTGCTCGCGAAGGTCAAGCGCGCATCCAAGGAACGTGGGTTGCCATCCGTCGTGATGAGCTTCGAGCCCACTCCCGGAGAGTTTTTCTCAACAGACAGTCCGCCCGCGCGCCTGATGCGATTTCGAGAGAAGTTTGAGGCGTTGCTGGATCACGGTATCGACGTGTTTTACTGCCCGCGCTTTTCGGACCGGATGCGGGACATTTCGAGCCAGGATTTTATCCGGCGCATCTTGATTCATGGTCTGCGCACCAGGCACATTGTCGTCGGTGATGATTTTCACTTCGCCCGCAAGCGCGAGGGCAACATCGACAATCTGCTGCAAAATGCGAGCTTGCTGGGATATAGCGTTGAGCAGCAAGCCAGTATTGTGATTGACGACACTCGCGTGAGCAGTACCGCGATTCGCGAGGCACTGTGGAGTGGCGACCTGCGGCGCGCCACAGACCTGCTGGGAAGACCGTATCGCATGTCGGGTAACGTCATCGCCGGCCAGAAAATGGGTCGCAAACTGGGATTCCCGACGGCAAATGTAGATCCGCGCAGACGCCAGAGCCCGGTGATGGGCATATTTGCCGTGCGGGTTCGCGGTGTCGAGGGCGGGCCTTTTGATGCAGTCGCAAGCGTCGGGACCAGGCCAACTTTCGACGGCGTAAAGCCCCTGGTGGAAGTCCACATCCTTGACTTCAATCAGGACATCTACGGCCAGTACATTCATGTCGATTTCATCGCGCGGCTGCGCGACGAGATTAAGTATGAGGATGTTGGCGAACTGGTTGCACAGATGCATCTCGATGCCGACAATGCGAGATCTGCATTGGCCGCGGCCAGCAGCTGAACAAGGTGATCTCGTGACAGAACAGACAGACAGCGGAATACGCCGCTTCATCGCGTGGATTAGCGTGGCGATTTTGATCGTTGCCGCTGACCAGGCGACCAAGTGGGCGATCATTGAGTGGGTGCCTTTGTATGAAAGGGTGCCCGTGAACTCGTTCTTGAACCTGACGCACCAGCAAAACAGAGGGGCTGCATTCAGTTTCCTTGCAAACGAGTCCGGTTGGCAGAGGTGGTTCTTCGTCTCTCTGGCCAGCGCTGTTAGCGTGCTGATTGTCGTCTGGATCTGGCGCATTCGAAAGGATGGGCCGCTAGTGCTGGTGGCAGGCCTGTCGCTGGTCCTGGGCGGCGCCGTAGGCAACCTGGTTGATCGAGCAATGCTGGGCTACGTAACCGATTTTATCCAGGTGTGGTTCGGCAGTTGGGCCTTCCCGTCATTCAATGTGGCGGATTCCGCGATTACGGTCGGAGCGGTCTTGCTGATCATCGACGCAATCTTTGTGTCAGGCCGCAAGGATCAGCGCTGATCGGTCCAGCAGTTGTCAATGCTGCCGATTGATGTCTTGTTGCCGAGTTCGTCAATTGTGAATGACGAGCATCGATCTTTTTCGTTGCCAGAATGATTGAAGGCCGCTGAGATCGAATATCCCTCAGCATCATTGCGCGGTATCGTGATTGTGTAGTTGCCACTCTGGGTCGTCAGTGGCACCGGGTAACCGAGCTCTGCGAGCGTCCCGTAGCGATTCGCGTTCAGGTAATAGCGTTCCTGGTTGGCCGCGATCTCCAGTAGTTTTGCTTTCGGTTCACTGCGTTGTGCCCGATGAGTGTAGTCGCGATAATTTGGATACGCGATAGCAGCGAGCATCGCAACGATAGCCGTTACAATAAGGATCTCAAGCAGCGTGACGCCGCGAACATTGTCTGGCAGGCGCATCAGTTAATTCCGCCCTGGGTCCAAAGTGTTCGAACCGGCGTCGCATCGAGTTGCGGGTCGAAGCATTCCGCACCGATGCAAACCAATGGACGAATACTGCATTCTTCACCAACGCAGTCGATACCCGGGGCCGGAAATAGAACCACAGGTGACGGGGCGATAGCACCGTGCGGCGATTCACGCCGAGAGGCCACGCTCGATTCCATCGGATTGCCACTCACAACATTGAGTCGATACAAATGATTCTTGCCCAGGCTCGTAGTACAGCCCGCCGCAGCTTGTGCATCCGGGGTGAAGCCGACGAAGAAAATTTGATTGTCAAATGTAAGGGAGTCGGCAAGAATTTTCTCATCGTCTGGCAGAGTAAGCATCCAGCCGCGATCAGTATTGCCGATGGTGGTGCGCGTTCTGCCCTTCACCTCGACCAGGTCGGCAGTCGTAATT
>JBPCXZ010000289.1:0-11613 GCA_051008055.1 Woeseiaceae bacterium | reverse complement strand
CGTCGGCATTGGCTTTGCAGTACCTACAGAGATTGCCAAATCGATCATGCAACAGCTGCTCGACTTCGGCGAAGTACGCCGGGGCCTGCTGGGAGTATCTATCCAAACTATCGACAGCGAAGTCGCGAAGGCATTGGAAATTGACATCGAAAGCGGCGCATTGATTTCATTGATTGAACCCGATTCCGCTGCGGAAAAAGCCGGACTGCGCGTCGACGACATCATCGTCGCAGTTAATGATGAGAAAATTTCCGGCGCCTCCGAATTGCGCAATTCCATCGGTTTGATGGGCTCGGGCGAGCAGGTCAAGATCGACTATGTTCGTGGCGACGAAGCGTTTTCTACAGTCGCGACACTGGGCGAGCGACGCGTTGCAAACCTGAGTATCGGCGCCGATGTTCATCCGGGACTCGAAGGCGCAGAGTTTGCTGAATCGTCGACGAGCTCGACGCGCGGAATCGAGGTGACAAGCGTCGTTCTTGACAGCCCGGCGGAGCAGAGAGGCTTGCTCAGCGGCGACATAATTACCGCGGCAAACCGTCGCGAGGTACGCAACCTGGAAGAACTGGCCGAGATTGCAGCGCGCAGCAGCCGCCTGTTTTTGCTTGTGCAACGCGGGGATCGCGCTATATTGCTACAGATTCGATGATGTAAATGCCAATGTCCGGATGCCTCTGAAGCGCACAGTTACAACCATTACCCTATTGGCCCTGGCGACTGCCATGCTGGGCCTCTCAAGTCTCGCGCACGCCGCCGAGATTGACGACCAGCGTGAGCTGTTCAAGCGCGCTCACGCCGCGGCAGAGCGCGGTGACTGGAGCGTGGTCAGCGACCTGAGCGCGGCCGAGCGGGAAAGTCTGGCGAACTACGCACTGTGGCCTGATTTACGAGCCACCTTTTTCCGAGCCACGCTTAGGCAGGCCGATCGCATTGAGCTTGAGACCTTTCTCGATGATTACGGCACGTTGAAGCCAGCCCGTGACCTGCGGTATCGCTATGCAACCCACCTGGCCGCAGCGGGTCACCTCGACGCATTCTTTGGTATCTACCAGCAGTATTACCAGGGCTTGGAAGTTACAGACCTTGATTGCCTCGCCTTGCAGGCAGAAATCGAAAGCGGCCGTGAAAAGCGTGTTGTGAATCGCGCCAAGGACCTGTGGTTGGTCGGTCACAGCCAGGCTAACGAGTGCGATCCGGTATTCGAATACCTGGCATCTGCGAACCTCCTTGCACCGCATGATTATTTACGACGCTTCGAACTCGCAATTGCTGCCCGGGAATTTTCCCTCGCCAGATGGCTGGGGCGATCTATTGACCAACAACATGTGGATATTGCCGAGCGGTGGCTAAGCGCACAGAAGAATCCGGAAGATTTCGCACGACACCACATGAGCTGGACCAGTGACGCAAGTCTGCGTGATCAACTGGTGTATGCCATCGAGAGACTCACTTATCGCGACCCGGATATCGCCTACGATTTGTGGCAACAACTGAATGGTGTGCACGGGTTTTCCGCGGCACAGGAACTGGCTACGTCACGGCATATTGCCTTGTGGACTGCTCGAGACCGACTGCCGGATGCGTATATGAGGCTACTGCAGTTACCCGTTGCCGCGCGGGATGACGAAGTTTCGCGTTGGCGGGCACGAACCAGCCTGCGCCAGGAAAACTGGAAAAATCTGCTCACGGACATCGGGCAGATGTCCGCTGCCGAGCGCGACACCGAAGAATGGCTGTACTGGTACAACATCGCGACCCGCCGCATTGCGCCGTCTGCCGAAGCTGATGAGGCGCTTGTCCGCCTGGCTGCGGAGCGAAGCTATTACGGCTTCCTGGCTGCCGATGAGATGCATCTCGAATACGCTCTGGATAACGTCGAATTTGCCGCCAACGAAGCGATTATCAGCCAACTCGAACAAAGGCCCGATGTCATACGCGCCCGTGAGTTATTCATGGTGGGTCTGGATAGCCGCGGCAGGTCGGAATGGGATCGTATCGTCAAGGTCCTGAGCAAACCGGAGAAAGTACAGGCGGCGAAACTGGCAGACCGCTGGGGTTGGCACTCGCGAGCAATCTCAACCATCGCCAGCGTCGGTCAGTTCGACGACCTCTCTTTGCGATACCCACTGCCTTACCACAGTACGTTTGAAGAACATGCTGCGACGGCCAAGATTCCATCGCGATGGGCCTATGGCATCGCACGCAGCGAAAGTCTCTTTATGCGAGATGTTCGATCCAGCGCCGGTGCTATCGGCCTGATGCAACTCATGCCGGCAACCGGCAAAGAAGTAGCCGAGACTATCAGCCTGCCTTACTCCGGCATCGACACATTGACCAACCCACAGGCCAATATTCGACTCGGCACTAGCTATCTGGGCCAGATGGCCCGCCGCTACAGCGGCAATCGGGTGCTGGCGACTGCTGCGTATAACGCCGGACCGCATCGCGTCGACCGCTGGTTGCCGCCGAGCGGCAAGCTGGACGCACGAATCTGGATAGAGAACATTCCGTTTAACGAGACGCGCAAGTATGTGCGCCGTGTACTCGCCGCGGAAACAATCTTCCATTGGCGCATGACTGGCGAGATACGACGACTATCAAACGAACTCGCTCAGGTCGATTCCGAGAGCCTGGTCGCCGCATTGTAAAAACACGTCATTTCGCCGCTGCAATCGTCCAGCAAATCGCGAAATTCCTGTAGACGCCCATGATAAAGCGTGGTCGAAACCAGTCGCGCATTGTTCAGTTCTGTATCCAGCCATCGCGGCGGATTTTGACTGGCGTCGGCGTATAGCTGTTGCGACGTCTCCGCAAACTGCTCAAGTAGTGCCCGCTTTTTAGGTCGCATCTCCTCTGCAGGCAGGCTGGAAGAGTAAAGCACGTCCAATTCATTTCTTAGCAACGCCACAAGCTGGGTAAACTCGGCACGCAATGCCCTGCGCGCTCGCCACGCAGCTAATTTGTCGCTCTGCTGACGACTGGCGAGCCAACGCTCCATACCGATTTCTTCAACGGCTGTCGCAAAGGATTCATTGAATTCCGTGTCGTCCTTCACATACAGCACCTGGTGCGCAAGTTCGTGGAACATGACCGCAACCAGATCGTCCTCTCCCCAATGCGTCATCGTATTCAGAATCGGATCATCGAAACGGCCGAGCGTTGAGTAAGCGGCAACGCCGCCCAAGGCGACATCGAACCCGTCACCGCGCAATTTACCGGCCAGATTTGCAGCCTTGTCATACGAAAAGTAGCCGCGATAGCTGACGCAACCGACTACCGGATAACACCAGGTTCTTGCCTGCAGAGAAAATTCTGGTACCGCGACGATATTCCAGACGACATAGTCCCTTTCCAGATCCGCATAGCTTCGGTAACTGCCGTTATCGGGCAATCCAAGTTCGTCGATCGAAAACTGCCGGGCTTGTACAACGAGCTGGAGTTGCGATGCCAGTTGCTCGGGCGTCGACTCCGCTGCCAACACTTCGTCAATCGGCTCACGTTTGCGATTTATTTCCATTTGCCCGCTTGCTGCCTGCATGTAGTAGCAGCCGGATAGGGTCAACGAAAACGCTGCGATGGTCAGCCGCTGCAAAGCGACAACGATGATCGGATTCATACGGCCCTGTTTGCTAGAATCGCGGCATGCAAGTGTACCTCGTCGGTGGCGCTGTTCGGGATGAACAGCTCGGGATTCCTGTCAAAGAACGGGACTGGTGTGTTGTCGGCTCGACACCCGACGAAATGCTGGACCTCGGCTACAAACCCGTCGGCAAGGATTTCCCGGTTTTCCTGCACCCGGAAACGCATGAAGAGTATGCGCTGGCGAGGACCGAGCGAAAAACGGCGGTCGGATATCATGGCTTCGACTTCAACACTGATCCGGGTGTGACTATTGAAGAAGACCTGAGCCGCCGCGATTTAACGATAAATGCACTTGCCAAAGACGAGAACGGCAACCTGATTGATCCTTTTGGTGGCAGCAAAGACCTGGCCGACGGTTTTATTCGTCACGTGTCCGCCGCATTCGCGGAGGATCCTGTGCGCATTTTGCGTGCGGCCAAGTTCGCCGCTCGATTCGCAAACCGGAAGTTCCGGGTTGCGCCGGAAACCCGGGACATGATGCGTGAGATGGTAGCCGCCGGCGAAGCAGATGCCCTGGTACCGGACAGGGTATGGAAGGAGACTGAGTCTGCGCTTGTCGGGCCTGATCCAAGAGTGTTTTTTGAGACGCTGCGTGCCTGTCGCGCGCTCAAGGTCCTGTATCCCGAGATCGATGCTCTGTTTGGGGTTCCGCAGCCACCGAAGTGGCACCCCGAGGTCGACACCGGCTTGCATACCATGATGGTACTGGAGCAAGCCGCGCTGCTATCGGCCGATCTCGAAGTGCGTTTCGCGGCGCTGGTGCACGACGTCGGCAAAGCGACAACCCCGGCGAATGAACTGCCAAGCCACCCTGGCCATGAACAACGCGGCCGCAAGATTATCGATGCGATGAGCAAGCGTATGCCGCTGCCACGTGCCTGTCGGGAACTTGGCGGGCTGGTTGCGGAATTTCATACTCATTGTCATCGCGCACACGAGTTGCGTGACAAGACAGTCGTTAAGGTTCTTGAAAAAACCGACGCGTTTCGCCGGCCCGAACGATTCGAACAGTTCCTGGTGGCCTGCGAAGCCGACGCACGCGGCCGCACAGGATTCGAAGGTCGCGATTACCCGCAGGCGGAACTGCTGCGCCAGGCGCATGCCGCTGCGGCCTCCGTGGACAGCGGCGAGATCGCCAAAAATACTGACGCCAAGAAAATCGCGGAAACGATCAGGCGGGCGCGAATTGCCGCCGTTCGCAGTGCACTTAAAGCCGCCTAACTACCGTAAAAGAAGAGGTATAGCGACAGGAACGTAATGTTGCCGTACAGGTCCGAGTCGTCGTAGCCCAACGCTAATTCGAGGTCCGTCCGCGTAGACATAGGATGCAGAAAGCGGACCGTATACGATTTGGTGCGTGACTGATCCAGCGCGCCCTTCCACGTCGCATAATCGAAGCCCCATTGGCCGGACCCAACATCGACGCCAAAACTCATACTGGCGCGACTGTCCACCAGGCTGTTGATCAGACTAAAGCGAGATATCGTGAGCAGGCTCACGGCGTCGCGATTCTCGTCTGGCCTGAAGTCGACGCTGTAGTCGTATTTCATTGCAGAAGCGCTCATTCTGAAGGTCTTGGTAAACTCGTAACGAATCCGCGCGCCGAAACCGTCGGCATCAAACGCGAATTCTCTTCCCGGGAAGAAATTTGTGGGCGGAATGATGAAGTCGAAATCGCGGTACTCGTATTCGCCCGCGATCGAAAATCGCTCGTTACGAAAATACAGGGAAAAGCGCTGATCCACCGAGTCCAACAGATCCGGATCGCCCCAGTAAGCAACGCCAAGCGCGATTCCTATTGGATCGAAGTGGTGATCAAACTCTACGTCTACATAGCGGGTATGGCTGGTGCGCCCAGACGCCAGCTCGACGGAAGCCGCCGCGAATCCACCCGACAACCAGGTGGAGTCACCGACCTCAACGCCTGCGAGCAAACTGCCGCGCAAGCCGTCGTCTGAATCTGTTTCGAGGCCGGCACCGAGCAGATAAGCACGATCATCTGCAAGCGCCGTACCGGCCGCGAGCAGAAGCAGCAATATCTTAGGCAAACGCATACAAAACGATCGCCGCCAACACGATTCGGTACAGCGCAAATGGCAGCAGGCCAACACGATTGACGAAGCGCATAAAGAATTCGATGCTCAGATAGGCCACCACGGCCGACACCGCAGCACCAAATGCTAACTGGCCCCAAGCGACTTCAATGTCCGAGGTGGCGAGGATGGTCAGTTCATATGCGGTCGCAAGCAGGATGACGGGCACCGCTAGCAAGAATGAAAAACGCGCAGCTTCGGTTCGCTCAAATCCCAGTGCGAGGCCTGCCGAGATCGTGACACCCGATCGCGATGTACCGGGGACCAGCGCCAATGCCTGCGCGATGCCAATGATCACCGCATCCCGAATAGTAATAGACGTCAGAATGCGTTCTTTCTTACCAAACTTGTCGACCAACAGCATGATGACAGCGTAGCCTGCCAGGGTGCCGGCGATCACGGTCGGACTGCGCAGGTTCGCACCAATCCAGTCGCCCAGCGCGAGTCCGACGACTGCTGCAGGAATGGTACCGAGGCCAATTGCGAATGCGAGGCGTGCCTCGAACGACGAGAGACTAAAGGTCGCCACCTGCATCGAACCGCGCAGCAATGTTGCAATGTCGCCGCGAAAGTAAATCAGGACGGCGGTTAGCGAGCCAAAATGCATAGCGACGTCGAACGCCATGCCCTGATCGGCCCAACCGAATATCGTCGGTACCAGTACCAGATGGCCGGAGCTCGAGATCGGCAGGAATTCCGTGAGGCCCTGCACAATCGCCAGCACAATAACTTGCAAGTCGCTCATAGCGTAAATGTCCTGTCCATGGTTGCCAGGCTAGCTGGCGGTGAATCCAGGCCACGACTTACGCCCAGACACTTGAAGTTCTCGCCCATTTCGCCGGGCAGAGTAAGCAATTTAACCTGTGCCGACAATTGCATCTGTGCGTCAGTTGCCAGTTCGGAAAATCCGGCCAATTCTTCTGTCAGGCCGCCGTTCATCAGGAAATGAGCCTGTGACACATAGCCGGCAATATCGAGCCCCTCGGCTGCGGCCGCAGCGGCGATCGCCGAAAAATCAATCCACGCCGTAATGTCTTGAATACCCGGCAGGATGAGCGGCTCCGAATGAGCGTGCTGCCGAAAATGACAGCGTAGCCAGCCGTCGCTGCGATCTGGGGCATAAAATTCGCGGCGACTCACACCATAATCAAACAAAAAAGCGATGCCCGCTTGTAGTGACGCGGCGACCTCGGCTGTCCATGCAGGCGCCGCCAGATTCAGCTCCGAAGTGAATCCGTCCGGCAAGCGCTCGCCCAGAGACTCTTCGACGGCAAGTACAGCAGACTGCAGTTGCAGAGGCGCTTCCTGCTCAATAAACGCGAACTGGCCGTTATCACTGGTCACGCAGATTTGTGCGACATGATCATTGCGGCGAACAAACCTTTCCACTGGCATTGCGTCCAGCACTTCGTTGGCAATTACAACGCCGCGATGCTCAGCAGGTAGCTTATCCAGCCAACGCACACGATCGACGAGCTTCGGTACGACTTCACGGAGGTACGTCGCTTGCCGCTCCTGCAGGTCCGGCGAAACTTCAAGTATTTGGTACTGAATTGGCAATGCGTCCAACGCGTCAAGTCGCGTCAGAACGTCTGCCGCGAGCTTGCCGCTGCCCGCGCCGAATTCAAGAATTGACGCGTCCGATCTAGCTACATCGAGATTCTGCAGCGTTTCGGCACACTGCCTCGCGATCACGAAACCAAATAGTGAGGATAATTCTGGCGCAGTCGTGAAATCACCAGCCGCGCCAAACTTAGTGGCTCCTGCACTGTAGTAACCCAGTCCCTGCGCATACAGAGCTTCGTGCATGAACGCGGCAAAGCTGATTGCGCCGCCATTCGCAGCGATTTTGTCGGCGATATGACGTGCCACCTTTTCACTGTGTTCGGCGCTGGCCGCATCGACGTCGGGCAGCTGGGTCGGTGACAAATGTTGCATAGATTCCGGGATGTCTTTAAGAATGGATTGCAATGATACGAGATATAGAGACTAAAGAATGACTATCTCCAGCAATCCGGGGGCCAGAAACCTAAGCGGCAAGCTTGCCCTGGTGACGGGTGCAGCGCGGCGCATTGGCGCGACCATCTGTCGTCATCTGCATGCAGATGGTGCCAATATTGTCGTCCACTATCGCGGCTCGGCGGCCGAAGCGAACGCACTTTGCGATGAACTCAATGAGCGTCGATCCGGGTCTGCAATATCACTGCAGGCCGACCTCACGGATATTGCGGCGCTTCCTGCTTTGATCACTGCGACAAGCGAGTGGCATGGATCGCTCGATATCCTGATAAATAATGCGTCCAGTTTTTATCCGACGCCGCTCGGTGAAGTTACAGAGCAAAACTGGAACGATCTTCTGGGCGCGAATCTGAAGGCGCCGCTATTTCTCTCACAAGCGGCGATGCCTATGCTGCGTGCGTCACGTGGAGTCATTATTAATATCGTCGATATTCATGCGCAGCGACCACTGCGGAATCATGCCGTATACGGTTCTGCTAAAGCCGGGCTTGCCATGCTAACCCGCGCGCTGGCCAAGGACCTCGCTCCCGAAATTCGCGTAAACGGCGTGTCGCCGGGCGCCATTATGTGGCCCGAAGCCGGCATGAACGATGTGGAAAAGAAAAATATTCTGAGCCAGGTTCCGCTTGGTCGCAGCGGCGACGCCGCCGATATCGCGAGTTGCGTGCTGTATCTGGTGCGTGACGCGGGCTATGTAACGGGGCAGATTATTGCCGTCGATGGCGGCCGATCCATCGGCTGGTAACCGCGCGACCAGCGCCAGATCTAGTCTGCGCCTGCGTATTCACGCCAGGGCGGTTGCGGCGACTCGAACCGTGCAGATCGACTGCCCGAATCGTCAGACTTTAGAGTCTGGGACAGCACCGGACATTGCCCGGTATTCAAATAACTCATCGCCGCAATCATGTTCGGATCTGTGTCGTCGCCGACCGGAACGTCAAGATTGTCGACCGCCGGACAGGTAGCCGGCAGTCCGTCGAAATAATCACCAAAACCATCGGCATTAAAGGTCTGAAAAGCGGTTGGCCGTAAGATCTTTTCACAGAAAACAAAGCCGACTTGACCAACGGGTTTGCCGAAAGTGTCGTCCCCAACAATCGCCACATCGAGGTAAGGCGCCATGCTGTTAATCAGCAACTCGCTGGCCGACGCTGTGCCACTGGTCGCAACCACAACCAGCCGCGAGATGCCGATAGAGTTGTTCAGCCGATCAAAGGGTTCGATTGAATTGTTAGCCGCCGCGCGATCGGCATTAAATCGTGTCTCAGAAAACACGTCGCCGTCCGGCACGATGCCGCCCAGATAATCGCCGAGCAGATTCGAAATCCGGGTGAGACCACCGCCGTTGTATCGTAGATCCAGGATGACTTCGCTTACCCCGTTTGCCACAAAATCCGCAAACGCCTGTTCGAGTGCCGGCTCGGCCGTGCTGATAAATGTCGAAAATTCGAGGTAACCGATCATTCTGCCGCTGCCATCGTTTGCCGCGATGATGCGCGTCTGCGGCACCGGATCTATGGTTACTACATCAGCGGTTATTGTGCTGCTGAATTGCGACCCATCGCTATTGCGCATCAGAAAGGTTAAGGGTGAAACATTTAGCGCAGCACCCAGCCCTTCAGCAGCTTCGATCTGAGCAACGGTGCGCCCGTCAAGCTCAAGAATCTGCTGGCCCCTTGCCAACCCGCCAAGGTCGGCTGGGCTGCCCGCAAATACCCTGGTAATTCGAGCGTCAGGCGCCCGACTAAAGCCATAGCCTTCAAATTGACCTTCGGCAAAGAACGCTTCATCGGCTGCGGCCGAACCGATAAAACTGAATCTGTCGACAGGCGACCCGCTGCCATCGTCGGGACTGAATGAGCGGAGGTCGGCTAGCAGATCTTCCGGCGACGCATAGTCCCGCGCAGATATGTTGTTGGGTAACAGGCTGTTCCAGAGATACCAGTCCTGCATGGCGTCACGAACGAAACGGATCTGATCGACATTGGAACAACTCGCAGGGCCTTCGTCGTCGCCATTGGAACCGCTACAAGCCGTCAATACGACGCAAATCAGGACGAAGGAACAATTGCGCATGCTTACTCCGGTGATGCGGACAACGCTAGTCGACAATTTCGAGGTCGGCAGCGGCGAGCGGATGACTATTTTTGTCGAATTCAGCCCAATGTTCTGTGATCAGCTTCCCGGTCTCCGGATGTCTCAGCTCGGGGGCTATCTCGGCCAGCGGACCAAGTACAAAACTGTATTTGAGTACATCCACACGCGGCAAGCTGAGCGGAGGTTCGCTTAATACCAGATCGTCATAAAGCAGCAGGTCGACATCCAGCGTTCGTGGCGAATATCGTGACTCACCACGCTGCCTACCCGCAACGACATGCATTTTCTCGATGACCTCGTGAATCTCAAGCGGCGACATTTCGGTCTCGAGACCCACCACAAGATTCAGGAAATCCTCGCCTTCGAATCCGACGGCCTTGCTGCGATACACGTTAGATAACTCGAGCACGCCAAAATGCAGACCAAGTTCGCGAATTCCGAGTCGCAAATACTTGTGCGGATCGACATTGCTGCCAAGCCCTAGATAGATTTTTGCCATTCCAAGTACGACCCTGTGCTACGCGGGGTCAGCCGCGCGCTCAATCTGAACGCCTACGCCTTTCGCGCCGCGAATCGCGCCAGGTTTATTGACTCGCACACTCACCCAGTCCACATCAAACTCGTCAAGAATGATCGCGGCGATGTTCTCGGCGAGCGTTTCGACGAGCTGGAAGCTGGATTCACTGACGAAACTCTGCACGCGCTTCGCAACTGACTTGTAATTCAGAGTGTCTTCCACGGCATCACTCGCGGCGGCTTTACGAATATCCGCCGACATCACCAGGTCGATCGCCACGGTCTGGCGAATCTTGCGCTCCCATTCCCAAATACCGATGACCGTTTCGACGCGCATATCTTCCAGAAAAATTTTGTCCATTGCTTCTGCTTCTCAACTTTTTTCGCATTGTGATCCAGGCCGACCTAACGACGCCAGCGGCCACCGAGCCTGTGCCAGGACTTCGCCAGCCCCACCAGCGTCTGCCAGACGCATTGCGCCAGCAACCGCGATCATTGCACCGTTATCTGTGCAATACGCCAGGCGCGGATAGTAAACATCGCCCTCGAATCGACGCGCCATTTCATGTCGCAACAATTTGTTTGCGCCGACACCGCCGGCAATTACGATGCGCGTAAATGCTCGGCTTTCCGCAGCCTGCAAAGCTCGGCCTACCAGGGTATCGACAGCCGCACGCTGAAAAGATGCCGCGATATTTGCCGATTGATCCTTTATATCTCCTGACTGTTCAACTTCTCGAACGACCAGCATGACGGCCGTCTTCAAGCCGCTAAAACTAAAGTCAAAGCCCGGCTTGTTTAGCATTGGCCGCGGCAATTCGAACGCCGAATCGTCACCGCTTTCCGCCAGCTTTGCCAGCGCAGGTCCGCCTGGATAGCCAAGGCCCAGCAATTTGGCCGACTTGTCGAATGCCTCTCCGACCGCATCATCCAGCGTAGTGCCCAGTAACTCGTAGTCACCGAGGCCGCGCACAGCAATCAACATCGTGTGTCCGCCTGATACCAGCAGTGCCAGAAACGGGTACTCGGGCGAACTATCCTCCAGCATCGGCGCCAGCAAGTGGCCTTCCATATGGTGCACCGGGATCACCGGGCAGTCCCATGCCAGGCCCAGACCATTGGCCATACCGCTGCCAACCATCAGCGCTCCGACAAGGCCAGGGCCCGCTGTATAAGCGATGGCGTCCGGGCGCTCCACGCCTGCCTGGTCGAGCACTTGCTGCACGAGCGGCAACAGACAGCGGAT
>JBPCXZ010000288.1:0-6204 GCA_051008055.1 Woeseiaceae bacterium | reverse complement strand
GCTTGACGAGGTATTCGACGGCGCCCTGGCGCATACCCCAGATCTTGTCCGTTTCCTGATCCTTATTGGTGATTATGATGACCGGAATGTCGGCCGTATCCGGATCCTGCGATAGTTTGCGCGTCGCTTGAAAACCATTCATGCCAGGCATGACTACATCCATCAAAATGCAGTCGGGGCGCGACACTTTTGCTTGCCGCAGGCCATCTTCGCCGCTATCGGCCACCAATGTACTGAAGCCGCCGCGCTCAAGCATGTTTTGAAACAAGTGCAACTCAGTTGGTGAGTCATCGATGATAAGAATTACAGACATCAATCCGTCCTTAAGAACTCAGCCAATTTGATTTGAAATAGCACCAAGCAATTCGTCCTTGGTGAAGGGTTTGGTCAAATATTGCTCTGATCCGACGATGCGGCCTCGGGCGCGATCGAACAGACCATCCTTGCTCGATAGCATGATGACCGGCGTCTCTTTGAAAATCTTGTTGTGCTTGATCAACGAACAGGTCTCATAGCCGTCAAGGCGCGGCATCATAATATCCACGAAAATCAGGTCAGGCTGGTGATCGGCGATCTTCGACAGCGCGTCAAATCCGTCGATGGCCGTAAAGACCTGGCAACCCTCTTTAGTCAACAGCGTTTCGGCAGTTCGACGAATCGTTTTGCTGTCATCCACCACCAATATCTTGAGTCCATTCAGACTTCGAGATGCATTACTTGACACAGACCAACCTCCGTAAAACCGACTTGTACCATATTGACATAAGTCCCGCTACGACGCTCGCCGTAGAGGATAAAATTCGAGGAATTTTCGGCGTTTACCCCTTTATTCCAATGTATAGTTGGCCGCTCACGGCATACCCTTAGGAGCAAACCGCTTTGACCTCGTCAGGATCGCTTCGCGTAGGCATGATCATGGACCCGATTGAGGCCATTTCGCCCTACAAAGACAGCTCTTTCGCAATGTTGCTCGAGGCCATGCGTCGCGACGCCGAAATACATTATTTCTTACAGGCCGACCTCAAAATTCTCGGCGGCAAGGCCATCGGCCAGTCGAAAATACTCACGGTTCGCGATGAAAATGAAAACTGGTTCGAATTTGGTGCTTCGCAGAGCGTCGAACTGGGTGATCTTGATGTCATTTTCATGCGCAAAGATCCACCGTTCGATATGGAGTACGTCTACACGACCTATATCCTTGATCGCGCAGCCGCTGCAGGTGCCCTGATCGTCAATAATCCGCAGGCGCTGCGTGATATGAACGAAAAGGCTTACACGGCCTGGTTTCCGGAGTGCACACCCCTGACGCTCATCACTCGCTCGATGGATGAAATGCGCGAGTTTCTGGTCGATCAGAAGCGAATTGTGGTCAAACCTCTGGATGGCATGGGCGGCAAATCGATCTTCGTTGTCGAAAAGGGCGACAAGAATGCCGGCGTAATCTTCGAGACGTTGACAGACCACGGCCGGCAATTCGCGATGGCACAGTCGTTTATTCCGGAAATCAGCCTGGGCGACAAGCGGATTCTGTTGATTAACGGTGAGGCGGTTCCCTTTGCCCTGGCCCGAATTCCGTCGGCTGATGACCATCGCGGCAACCTGGTGATGGGCGCAAAAGGTGTCGCACAGGAACTCTCCGATGCGGACAGATCAGTTTGTGAGCGCGTTGGCCCGGTCCTGCGCGAACACGGCGTCATTTTCGCGGGCATCGACGTTATCGGCGATTATTTGACCGAAGTTAATGTTACGAGCCCTACCGGAATACGCGAACTGGATACTCAATTTGATCTCAATATTGCAGGACAGCTTTTTGACGCGATCGAGACTGAACTGGCTTAGCACAGTACTCCTGGGTGGGCTGTTCCTTAGCGCTTGCGGCTCTGAGCGCAGCGATCAGGTACTCGAGTTTCAGGCGCTCGGCACCGAAGTCTCGGTAAGCCTGTATGCAGTCACAGCGAACGAAGCCGATGAAACCTCCCTGCAGTTACGACAGTACATGGCCGGAATCGGCCACGACTGGTACCCGTGGAGCGAAGGTGAGCTGCGTTCGATCAATATCGCAATCGAACTACAGGAAGCTGTTGACGTCTCACCCCGTCTCGCAACCGTCATACAACGCGCAGCTCAGATCGAGCGTTTGTCAGATAATTACTTCAATGCCGGTCTCGGGCGAGTAACTGAATTGTGGGGCCTACACCAGATTGGCAGTGAACCACCGCCGATACCCACCAGCAGCGAGATCGCACGGGCACTCTCACAGGCCATTGGCGTCAGCAATATTCGATGGACGGGCGACCGAATTGTTGGTGCGCCGCCCGGCCTTATGCTCGATCTGGGTGGCATTGCAAAGGGTGCCATTCTTGAAGACAGCCGGATAATTCTGCGTGGCCTGGAGATCGACAACGCCATCATCAATATTGGCGGCGATCTCACGGTCATCGGTGACGTTGACGGTCGAGCTGCTCATATCGGCATTCGCTCACCGGTTGAAGAGTCTGCAATCGCGTCCGTGGATATTGTCGGCGGCGAAACTATCGTAACGTCGGGCAATTATGAACGATATGTCGAGATTGACGGTGTGCGCTATTCGCATGTCCTCAACCCACGCACAGGCTTGCCCGTAAGCCACACAAACTCGGTGACGGTCATACACATCGATCCGATACTTGCTGACGCTGCGGCAACAGCATTGATGGTAGGTGGGGCCGAAAATTTTGAGCAGCTGACAGAAGCGCTTGGTATCGAATATGCGTTATTAATTAGCGCGTCCGGTGAACTAAGTCTCACAACCGCAATGGACAACCGACTAAACTGGCTTAACTGAAGCTTTGCCCACAATTTGCCGGCGAATTCAGTAAACTGCTTGGCGGAGATTGCGCACACTTAGCCATGGCCACAATTGCCAGAAAAACAGATCCCATCGAGAGGATCCAGCTCGTCGCCCCGGCGGTCCCGGACCGACTCCCGGCAATGCTGTTTCTTGCCGCGCTGATTCACGGAATCCTGATCATTGGGGTGACTTTCAACCCCTACATCCTTGACGAATTTTCCGATGCCATTTCACTGGAAGTGACTATCGTGGCCGACCCTGACCAGAGCATTGATCGGCCGGATGAAGCGGAATACCTTGCGCAGGCATCACAGATTGGCGGCGGTAACACCAGCGACGACGCCAGCCCAAGCGCACCGCTGGAAAGCGTCTCACCGGTGGACAACCTCGGCGTGGAGGATGGCGATAGCCTCCAGGAAAAAACGGCACACGAGAAGTCGGCTGATCAGGTCCTGATGACGGAAAACGAGCAGGATCGAGCCGTGCCGGACGAACTTCGAGAGAAACCGCAGCCTGAAGAGTCAACTGCAATCGCCCTCGAGTTTGGCAGCGAGCAGACGCTACCGTTGCCGCAAGAGGCGGACGCGACGATGCAGATTCACGACGACGATCCACGCCAACTGGTGATCAGTGTCGATACTCGTGAATCGACGATCGCCGCTTACCTGGACAACTGGAAACGGCGTATTGAAGCTGTCGGCGACGAATACTTCGCGGAACTCGGCGAGCTTGAAGGGTTAACTGGCAGCCCAACACTTGAAGTCAAGATTGAGGCCTCCGGGCAGCTGTCGGAAGTCGTTATTCGCAAATCCAGCGGTTCGCGTGTAGTCGATCAGGCGGCACTCGACATTCTACGCCGCGCCTCGCCTTATGATCCGTTTCCGGACGAAGTGCGCGAAGAGTACGACCGCGTGCTATTCGCTTACAAATTTCTCTTTAGCGCCGAGAGTTTGCCCTCCACGGCGAGGCTTGACTGATATAGTAGCGACTGTGTCCGACTCGCTTGCCAATCAATTCCTTATCGCCATGCCCGGCATGGAAGATCCCAATTTTTCATCGACAGTTACGTTAATTTGCGAGCACAACGATGACGGCGCACTGGGCATCATTATTAACCGGCCGCTGCAACTGCAGCTTGGCGATGTTTTCAAACAACTCTCTCTTGCCGAGTCCGAATCTGCTCCGGCAGACAACCCGGTATTGCACGGCGGCCCGTTGGGCAATGACCGCGGCTTCGTGCTGCACGATCCGAGCACTGCGTTCGAAAGCTCGTTAGAGGTTTCCGGTGATATCCAGCTGACGTTCTCTCGCGATGTGCTGGACGCGATGGCCACGGGAGAAGGTCCCGGCAAGTCTCTGGTTGCGCTGGGCTACGCCAGCTGGGGCCCCGGCCAACTGGAAGACGAGATCCTGGCGAATTCCTGGCTCAGCGTCCCGGCAGACGCGGCTATCGTATTTGACATGCCATTTGATCAGCGGTGGCGCGCAGCAGCGAAATCGCTGGGGGTCGATATCACCCAGATTGCCCCAGGCGCCGGGCACGCCTGACACCGCAATGTTGCAAACCGTCCTCGCCTTCGACTTCGGACGACGCCGCATCGGCGTCGCAGTCGGCCAGAGCATTACCGGGTCCGCCAGTCCCATCGGTGTCGTCGACAATTACACCACTGGTCCGGACTTCGAAAAGGTCGCGGCACTGATTGCTGAATGGCGACCCGGCGTGCTCGTAGTTGGCATGCCGGCGCACGCGGACGGCTCACCCAGCGATATGCAGAACTACGTCAGGCAGTTCATTGAGTTGCTGGAACAGTTTGAGTTGCCTGTTGCTACGGTCGATGAGCGATTTACATCAATTGAGGCCGAGGCCAAATTAACGGACGCACGCGTCGCCGGTGCCCGCGGCCGCATCAGCAAAGAGTCGATCGACAGTGCCGCGGCGGTACTCATTGCCGAGAGATATCTGGCCGCACACAGGAATTGACAGTAGACTTGCCCCGCCATGCAGTCCCCCGAGATATTTGAAACGTTCGACGACGAAGCCAACCTGCAGCTTAATGCGGCTGGAGAACTGCGGCATTTGCTGACGTTGAAAGGGCTGGATCGCAGCATCCTGAACGAATTGCTCGACGAAGCGCAGGAATTCGTCAGCGTGCCTGGCAGTAACACCAGGCGCAGCAACTCGCTTGCCGGCCGAACCGTGGCCAACCTGTTTTTTGAGCCCAGCACACGCACGCGCGCATCGTTTGACCTGGCAGGCAAGCGCCTGGGCGCCGATGTTCTGAACCTGGACGTGAACACTTCATCGCGCAAGAAAGGCGAGAGCATTCTGGACACTATCTATACGTTGCAGGCGATGCATGTCGACGTAATGGTCGTCCGCGATGCCAGCGCCGGCGTGCCCGCCTACATTGCACAACATGTCGATGATCATTTGAGCATCTTGAACGCGGGCGAGTCTGATGTTTCACACCCAACCCAGGGCCTGCTCGATTTACTAACCATGCGCCAGCGGCTCGGCAGCCTGGCGGGCCTTACGGTCACTATCGTGGGCGACATTGCGCATTCGCGAGTGGCACGCTCAGCCATTCAAGGGCTACACACACTGGGAACAGACGATGTCCGGCTGGTCTCGCCGGCAGGACTCGCACCAGACACCGCTGAATTGCCTTTTGCGACGGTCACCGATGACCTGGACACGGGCCTGCGTGACACCAACGTGGTTATGGCGCTGCGCATACAGCGCGAGCGAATTGCGGATCTGGATGGCATACCGGACGCCGACGACTATTTCGCCAACTACGGCATCACACACGAGCGCCTGAAGAAGGCCGCCGATAATGTCATCGTGATGCACCCTGGCCCGATGAATCGTGGCATTGAGATTGAATCAACGTTGGCCGACAGCCCGGTATCAGCGATTACCCAACAGGTGACCAACGGCGTCGCCGTGCGCATGGCAGTACTTGAACGCGTCGTCCGATCAATGGCCTCGCGTTGAGTAACGCCGCCCAGAAATTCGCGCAGCGAAATCGAGACACTTTGTTCGTTGAGGCGGGCGAAGTGATGACTGTCGACCAGTATCCCGGTGAACAGGTCATCATGCGCATTCGCGCGCCTAAATGTAGCGCCGCAGCAAAACCTGGCAGCTTTGTGCACGTGAGTTGCGACGACGCGTTACCAATGCGCAGACCGTTGTCCATCATGCGCGTTGTAGACGACCAGATCGACGTGCTGTTCAAGGCGTTGGGTGATGGCCTGCGCTTGTTGGCTCTCAAACACCCTGGCGACCTGGTTAGCCTGCTTGGGCCGATCGGTCGACCCTTCGAAGCAGACCCGGAGAAGCCGAATTGCCTGCTGATCGGCGGCGGCGTTGG
>JBPCXZ010000287.1:0-9526 GCA_051008055.1 Woeseiaceae bacterium | reverse complement strand
TTTCGGCGGGTGACGTACTCGCAGACGGGCCATCGACTGACATGGGTGAGCTGGCGCTTGGCCAGAACCTTCTTGTCGCGTTCATGCCGTGGAACGGTTACAACTTTGAGGACTCGATTCTGATTTCAGAGCGGGTCGTTAAGGAAGATCGCTTTACGACCATTCATATCGAAGAGCTGCAGTGTGTGGCTCGCGATACGAAGCTGGGTCCGGAAGACATCACTTCGGATATTCCGAACGTTGGTGACGCTGCACTCGCAAAACTTGATGAATCCGGTATCGCGTTTATCGGCGCAGAAGTCAAAGCCGGCGATATTCTGGTCGGTAAGGTTACGCCAAAGGGTGAAACTCAGCTGACGCCGGAAGAGAAACTCCTGAGAGCTATCTTTGGCGAGAAAGCGTCTGACGTTAAAGATACCTCACTGCGTGTGCCGCCAGGAATGGACGGAACAGTTATCGATGTTCGCGTATTCACACGCGATGGTGTCGAAAAAGATCTGCGTGCTTTGTCAATCGAGAAGGCTGAACTCGAAAGTGTTCGCAAAGATCTCGACGATACGCTGCGCATTCTTGAGGAAGACATCTACGAGCGTGTGGAACGCATGCTGACCAACAAGATGGCGCAAGGCGGTCCGAACAAGCTGAAGTCTGGTTCGAAGATCACCAAGGCGTACCTGGAAGAAGTGCCGCGTGAGCAGTGGTTTGAAATTCGTCTGAAGAACGACGACGCGAACGAGCAGTTGCAGAAGGCGTTTGAACGCCTGAACTCGCAGCGCGAAGAGTTCGATCGTCGCTTCGAAGAGAAGAAACTGAAAATCACCGCTGGTGACGATCTCGCTCCGGGCGTGCTGAAGATGACCAAGGTTTACCTTGCCGTTAAGCGTCGCATCCAGCCGGGTGACAAGATGGCTGGCCGTCACGGTAACAAGGGTGTTATCTCCACGATCGTGCCTGTTGAAGACATGCCGTACCTGGAAGATGGCAACCCGGTTGATATCGTTTTGAACCCGCTGGGCGTACCGTCTCGCATGAACGTCGGCCAGGTGCTCGAAACGCATCTAGGCTGGGCGGCGAAGGGGCTCGGTAAGAAGATCGACGGTATGTTGAAGGCACAGGAATCGGTCGCCAAGATCAGGCAATTCCTGGAAACGCTGTACAACAAGACCGGCGGTCGCGTTGAAGACATCAAGTCGTTCTCAGACCCAGAAGTACTTGAGCTGGCCAGTAATCTGACCAGCGGTGTACCGACTGCAACACCGGTATTTGACGGTGCCGCAGAAGCTGAGATCAAGGGGCTGCTGGAACTGGCCGACCTCGGCGAAACAGGTCAGTCCCGACTGAGCGACGGACGTACCGGCAAGGAATTCGATCGTGATGTCACGGTCGGTTACATGTACATGTTGAAGCTCAACCACCTGGTTGACGACAAGATGCACGCACGCTCAACCGGACCTTACAGTCTAGTCACGCAGCAGCCGCTGGGTGGTAAGGCACAGTTCGGTGGTCAGCGATTCGGTGAGATGGAGGTCTGGGCGCTGGAAGCGTATGGCGCGGCTTACACCTTGCAGGAAATGCTGACGGTTAAATCTGACGATGTTCAGGGTCGTACCAAGATGTACAAGAATATCGTCGATGGTGAACATGAGATGGATGCGGGCATGCCCGAATCATTCAATGTTCTGGTCAAGGAGATTAGATCCTTGGGCATCAACATTGAGCTGGAGGCAGACTAATGAAAGACTTACTTAAGCTCTTTAAGTACCAGAACCCCGTCGATGACTTCGAGGCCATTCGTATTGGTCTCGCGTCGCCGGACATGGTGCGTTCGTGGTCATTCGGCGAAGTTAAGAAGCCGGAGACCATTAACTACCGGACCTTTAAGCCGGAGCGCGATGGCCTGTTCTGCGCCAAGATTTTTGGCCCGATCAAGGACTACGAGTGCCTGTGTGGCAAGTACAAGCGTCTGAAGCATCGTGGTGTTGTCTGCGAGAAGTGTGGCGTTGAAGTTACCCAGACGAAGGTTCGTCGTGAGCGCATGGCGCACATCGAGCTGGCGAGTCCGGTTGCCCATATCTGGTTCCTGAAGTCACTGCCGTCACGTATCGGCCTGATGCTCGACATGACGCTTCGAGAGATCGAACGCGTGCTGTATTTCGAAGCATTCGTCGTCGTTGAGCCGGGTATGACCGAGCTCGAGCGTGGCCAATTATTGACTGACGACATGTATCTCGATGCGCTTGAGCAGTACGGCGACGAATTCGACGCTCGCATGGGGGCCGAAGCGGTCCGCGAAATGCTCATGACGATCGACCTGCAACGTGAAATTCTGAATGTTCGTGAGGACATGGGCGCGACGCGTTCGGAGACCAAGATCAAGCGTCTGTCGAAACGCCTCAAGCTCGTTGAGTCGTTCATCGAGTCAGGTAACAAACCGGAATGGATGGTGTTGACCGTATTGCCGGTACTGCCGCCTGACCTGCGTCCGTTGGTACCGTTGGACGGTGGCCGATTTGCGACATCAGACCTGAACGACTTGTATCGTCGAGTCATCAACCGTAACAATCGACTGCGCCGACTGCTGGAGCTGAACGCACCAGACATCATCGTGCGCAACGAGAAGCGCATGTTGCAGGAATCTGTGGACGCGCTGCTCGATAACGGTCGTCGCGGCCGCGCAATCACGGGCACGAACAAGCGTCCGCTGAAATCGCTGGCAGACATGATTAAGGGTAAGCAGGGTCGTTTCCGCCAGAACCTCCTGGGTAAGCGAGTCGACTACTCGGGTCGTTCCGTGATCGTTGTTGGACCGACACTGAAATTGCACCAGTGTGGCTTGCCGAAGAAAATGGCGCTTGAGCTGTTCAAGCCGTTCATCTTCTCGAAGTTGCAACTACGCGGTGAAGCGACAACCATTAAAGCTGCCAAGCGACTCGTAGAGCGCGAGGGAGCGGAAGTCTGGGATATTCTCGAAGAGGTCATTCGCGAGCATCCTGTCATGCTGAACCGCGCACCAACGCTGCACCGTCTCGGCATCCAGGCATTCGAACCCGTATTGATTGAAGGCAAGGCTATCCAGCTGCATCCGCTTGTATGTACAGCGTTCAACGCTGACTTCGACGGTGATCAGATGGCTGTGCACGTGCCGCTGTCGATCGAAGCGCAGCTGGAAGCGCGCGCGTTGATGATGTCGTCAAACAACATTCTGTCTCCGGCGAATGGTGATCCGATCATCGTTCCGTCACAGGACGTTGTACTCGGTCTGTACTATATGACTCGTTCGCGCGTAAACGCGCGAGGCGAAGGCATGATGTTGTCGAGTATCGACGAAGCACGTCGTGCCTACGAAAATGGCTCTGCTGAACTACAGGCCTCGGTCAAGATCAGGGTGCCGATTTCAGAAGCTGACGAAAATGGTGAAATGCAGACGGTTATCAAGGTTGTAGACACAACCGTCGGCCGCGCATTGATGTCGAGCATTTTGCCGGAAGGCCTGAGTTTCGACCTGGTCAACCGCGCGATGTCGAAGAAAGCGATATCGAACGTCATCAATGCTTGCTACCGCCAGCTCGGTTTGAAAAAGACCGTCGTCTTCGCGGATCGCCTGATGTACACCGGTTTCCGTTTTGCAACGCTGGCCGGCATCTCGATTGGCGTTAACGACATGGTTGTACCGGAAATGAAGGGCGAACTTCTGGCTTCGGCTGAGGCGGAAGTTAAGGAAATTCAGGACCAGTACTCTTCGGGCCTGGTTACTGAAGGCGAGCGCTACAACAAGGTTGTCGATATCTGGTCGCGTACCAATGACCAGGTGGCCAAGGCCATGATGGACAAACTTGGTACGGACACTGTGAAAGATGCGGCGGGCAAGAACGTTGATCAAGAATCGTTTAACTCGATTTACATGATGGCGGACTCCGGCGCTCGTGGTTCTGCTGCGCAGATCAGGCAGTTGGCCGGTATGCGAGGCCTGATGGCCAAGCCGGACGGCTCGATCATCGAAACGCCAATTACGGCAAATTTCCGTGAAGGTCTGGACGTACTGCAGTACTTCATCTCGACGCACGGTGCTCGCAAAGGACTGGCTGATACCGCTCTGAAAACGGCTAACTCGGGTTACCTTACACGCCGCCTGGTTGACGTCGCACAGGACCTGGTTGTCACCGAAGTCGATTGTGAAACACGCAACGGCGTCGCTATGGCACCGCTGGTCGAAGGTGGTGATATCGTCGAGCCGTTGCAGGAACGTGTTCTCGGACGCGTACTCGCTGAGGCTGTGTTGATTCCGGGTTCCGATAAAGTCGCGTTTGATGCGGGCACGATGCTTGACGAAGAAACCGTACAGCGTCTGGAAGAGCTGTCGATCGATCACGTTCTCGTTCGTTCGCCGATCACCTGTGAAATTCGCTACGGCGTATGTTCGCAATGTTACGGTCGTGACCTTGCTCGTGGAGACCGAATTAACATCGGTGAAGCCGTCGGTGTTATCGCGGCACAGTCCATTGGCGAGCCAGGCACACAGCTGACAATGCGTACCTTCCATATCGGTGGCGCTGCGTCGCGTTCAGCAGCGATCAACAACATTGAGATCAAGTCGAACGGAAAGGCGAAACTGGTCAACATCAAGACTGTTGCGCATCACAAGGGTTACCTCGTCGCGGTATCTCGCTCTGGTGAGATTTCGATTACGAATGAGCAAGGCCGTGAGCGCGAACGCTACAAGGTACCGTACGGTGCGACGATTACGATTTCGGATGACGCAGACGTCAAACAAGGTCAGGTTGTCGCGAACTGGGATCCGCACACTCACCCGGTTGTTACCGAGGTGGCGGGTAAGCTCAAGTTCGACGACTTCGTTGATGGTGTGACTGTTGCTGAGCAGGTCGATGAGTTTACAGGCCTGACCAGTATTGTCGTTATGGATCCGAAGAGTCGCGGCGGCGCAGGTAAAGACCTGCGTCCGGTCGCTCGACTGGTTGACGATGAGGGCGTCGATATCTGCTTTGCGAACACGGACATTCCAGCCGTTTACGCTTTGCCGGCCGGCGCTATCATTTCCATGTCGGACGGGGCGAAAGTGTCCGTAGGTGACGTTATCGCACGCATTCCGCAGGAGTCGTCGAAGACGCGTGATATCACGGGTGGTTTGCCGCGTGTTGCCGACCTTTTCGAAGCCAGGAAGCCGAAAGATCCGGCGATCATGGCGGAGCACACCGGTACGGTCAGCTTCGGTAAGGAAACCAAAGGCAAACGCCGTCTGGTCATCACCGATGAAACGGGTGAGAGTCATGAGGAACTGATTCCGAAGTGGCGTCACCTCAACGTGTTCGAGGGTGAGCAGGTTGCCAGGGGTGAAACGATCGCTGATGGTGAGCCGAATCCGCATGACATCCTGCGACTGCAGGGCGTTGAGAATCTGGCCGACTATCTTGTTCGTGAGATTCAGGACGTTTACCGACTGCAGGGTGTGAAAATCAACGACAAGCACATCGAGGTGATCATTCGCCAGATGCTGCGCAAGGTTCACGTCGCAACACCAGGTGACAGTAACTTCCTACGCGGTGAGCAGATCGACAAGGCGCGATTCTTCGAAGAGGAAGAGCAGCTTGTAGCCCAAGGCAAGGAGCCTTTGACTATCGACCCGGTGTTGCTGGGTATTACCAAAGCATCGCTCGCAACAGAGTCGTTTATTTCTGCTGCGTCCTTCCAGGAGACAACACGTGTTCTGACGGAAGCGGCGGTTCGCGGCCTGCGCGACGACCTGCGTGGTTTGAAGGAAAATGTCATCGTTGGTCGACTGATTCCGGCCGGTACCGGTTTTGCGCATCACGCGGAACGCCGTCGCACCCGTGAGCAGGATCTGGCTGATCAGCTCAAGGAACTCGATGTTGCGGCTGTAGAAGCGGCGATTGCTGAGGAAGTTGCTGCTGAACTATCTGAGGAGTCCAGCGAGCCGGTTGCCGAGGATGCGCCGGAGACGGTAGTCGCTGCCGAGTCGGCTACCGCAGCAGATGGTGCGGAAGAGACGACGACAGAGGCCTAAAATCAATAACTTAGCTGCTCTTTGAGGGCAGCGCGCGGGCTTGCTTGACAGCGACTTGTACGCGTCACTACAATGCCCGCCCTTGACCCCGGGGCCCGCCATTGGCGGGCCTTGATTTTTCGAGGCCGATCCGGCTGTTTTTGGACTGGCTTCACAACCCGACACCTGAACCGAAAGTGGTTTGGCAGTCGGGTGCGCGCGTTTGTAAGGCGCAATTTTTTAGATACTTTTTTGACACATAAAATAAAGAGATGAGGGCCCATGGCCACAGTCAACCAGTTAGTTCGTAAGCCGCGCGCCGTAAAGCGCGCAAAGAGCACCGTACCGGCGCTCGAAGCCAGCCCGCAGAAGCGAGGTGTTTGCACGCGTGTCTATACAACGACACCGAAGAAGCCAAACTCCGCCATGCGTAAGGTTGCTCGTGTGCGGCTGACCAACGGTTTCGAAGTCACCTCGTATATCGGTGGCGAAGGACACAACCTGCAAGAGCACTCTGTCGTATTGATTCGCGGCGGCCGTGTAAAAGACTTGCCGGGTGTTCGTTATCACACAGTTCGCGGCACGCTTGATTGTGCCGGCGTATCGGATCGCAGACAGGGCCGTTCGAAGTACGGCACCAAGCGGCCGAAGTCCTAATAATAGAGATTAAAAATGTCCAGAAGATCACAGGCCCCTAAGCGCACTATTTTGCCCGACCCGAAGTTCCACAGTGAACTGCTCGCAAAGTTCATGAATATGATCATGAACGACGGCAAGAAATCCGTTGCTGAACGCATCATTTATGGCGCGATCGACCGTATTTCAGAGAAAGAAACACACGCCGAAGACAAAGCGCTCGAGTTGCTTGAGTCTGCGTTGGATAACGTGAAGCCGGTTGTCGAGGTGAAGTCACGTCGTGTAGGTGGTGCAACGTACCAGGTGCCTGTTGAAGTTCGTCCGGCTCGTCGCCAGACACTGGCCATGCGTTGGATCATTGATGCTGCGCGCAATCGCAGCGAAAAATCGATGGCGCATCGTCTTGCCCATGAATTGCTGGATGCTGCCGAAAACCGTGGCACCGCTGTTAAGAAGAAAGAAGATACGCATCGTATGGCAGAAGCCAACAAAGCGTTTTCGCACTACCGCTGGTAAGCCGGTTTTAGTAACCGAGTATTCCAGGATCTTGTCGTGGCCCGCACAACCCCTATCGAGCGTTATCGCAATATCGGCATCATGGCCCATATTGACGCGGGCAAGACGACCACTACCGAACGCGTTCTCTTTTACACCGGCGTATCTCACAAGATAGGCGAGGTGCATGACGGCGCCGCCGTTATGGACTGGATGGAGCAAGAGCAAGAACGCGGCATTACGATCACGTCGGCCGCTACCACCTGTTTCTGGCAGGGTATGGATCAGCAGTACGAAGAGCATCGCGTCAATATTATCGATACACCGGGACACGTCGATTTCACGATTGAAGTCGAACGCAGCCTGCGTGTGCTCGATGGCGCGGTAACGGTGCTTTGTTCGGTGGGTGGTGTTGAACCTCAGACAGAAACGGTTTGGCGCCAGGGGAATAAGTACGGCGTGCCGCGCATGATCTTTGTCAACAAGATGGATCGCGCCGGCGCAGACTTCTTGCGAGTTGTCGCCCAGGTGAAGGAACGTCTCGGGGCGAACGCTATACCTATTCAATTACCCATTGGCGCCGAAGAAAATTTTGCGGGTGTCATCGACCTGATCGGCATGCGCGCGATCTACTGGGACGAGTCCAACATGGGCACCAGCTACGAGGCTCGCGAGATTCCGGAAGAGCTACAGGCCGAGGCTATGACATGGCGCGAGAAAATGGTCGAAGCCGCGGCGGAAGGCGACGAGTCATTGCTCGAGAAGTTTCTGAATAACGGTGAACTGTCCGAAGAGGAAATACGCAGCGGTCTGCGCAGTCGTACGTTGAGCGGCGATATCGTTGTGTCGATGTGTGGTTCAGCCTTTAAGAACAAAGGCGTTCAGGCCATGCTCGATGCGGTAATTGATTACATGCCGTCACCAGTCGACGTACCGGCTATCAGCGGGGTTCTGGACGACGACTCCGAAGGTGAGCGGCACGCAGACGACAAAGAGCCGTTTTCGGCTTTGGCGTTCAAGATCGCAACGGATCCGTTCGTCGGCAGCCTGACATTTTTCCGCGTGTATTCAGGTGTCCTGAGCTCAGGCGACACGATTTACAATCCGATCAAGCGCCGCAAGGAACGTATTGGTCGCATCCTGCAGATGCACTCGAATGATCGTAAAGAGATCAAGGAAGTGCGTGCCGGTGATATCGCTGCGGCGGTTGGACTGAAGGACGTTACTACAGGTGACACACTGTGCGACCTGAAACAGCAGATAACCCTGGAGCGAATGGAGTTTCCTGAGCCGGTTATATCGGTTGCGGTTGAGCCGAAGACTAAGGCGGATCAGGAAAAAATGGGCGTTGCTTTGCAAAAGCTTGCCAAGGAAGATCCGTCGTTCCGTGTGCACACCGATGAGGAATCCGGTCAGACGATCATCTCGGGCATGGGTGAGCTACACCTCGATATCATTGTCGATCGCATGAAGCGAGAGTTTACGGTCGAGGCGAACGTGGGCAAACCACAGGTTGCGTATCGCGAAACCATTCGCAAGACTGTCGAGCAGGAAGGCAAGTTTGTTCGCCAGTCCGGTGGTCGTGGGCAGTATGGTCATGTTTACCTGCGCCTCGAGCCCCTGGAAGAAGGTGCGGGCTACGAATTTGAAGACGCGATTGTCGGTGGCGTTGTGCCGCGGGAGTACATCAGTGCGGTCGACAAGGGCATCCAGGAGCAGATGCAGAATGGCGTGCTGGCTGGGTTCCCGGTTATGGACGTCAAGGTAACGCTGTACGATGGTTCTTACCACGATGTGGACTCGAGCGAGATGGCGTTCAAGATAGCCGGCAGCATGGGCTTTCGTGATGGCGCGCTGAACGCCGGGGCTGTATTGCTGGAACCGGTCATGACTGTGGAAGTCGTGACGCCGGAAGATTATATGGGAGATGTGATGGGTGATTTGAATCGCCGTCGTGGTCTGCCACAAGGATTGGATGACTCGCCATCTGGCAAGATTATCCGTGCTGAGGTACCGCTGGCTGAAATGTTCGGCTATTCGACAGACTTGCGTTCGATGAGTCAGGGTCGTGCGGTGTATTCGATGGAGTTTGAGAAATATTCTGAAGTGCCGCAGAACGTGGCCGATACCGTTATGAAGAAGGCGAGTTAAACAAATGTCTAAAGAGAAATTTGAAAGAACAAAACCGCACGTAAACGTAGGCACGATTGGTCACGTTGACCATGGTAAGACGACGCTGACAGCGGCGCTGACGAAGGTTATGGCTGAGAAGCATGGTACGGGTGAAGTGTCAGCTTACGACCAGATCGATAATGCTCCGGAAGAGCGCGAGCGTGGCATCACGATTGCGACGGCACACGTAGAGTATGAGAGTGA
>JBPCXZ010000286.1:0-26920 GCA_051008055.1 Woeseiaceae bacterium | reverse complement strand
ACGGACGGATCGCTGAAGTTGGTTGTGACCTGCCACAGGATGCATACACCACGGTGCTCGCCTGCCCAGGCGCAATCGTTTCGCCCGGGTTTGTGAATCCTCACGATCATATTTTCTACAATCACGCGGCGCCGAGCGCACCTGCGGACGAGCGCTACGATCACCGCCACCAATGGCGGCTCGGACTGGAAGGGCATAGCCAGCCGCACTACGACAGGGCGACGAACACCGATCAATTAGCCTGGAGTGAACTTCGGCAGGTGCTGGGCGGAACCACATCCATCGCTGGCATGGGCGGCGTGCCCGGTCTGGCGCGCAACCTTGAAGACGGGACATTGAGTGGCGACCTGGGCCGACCTGCGGCGTTCGCCACCGTTTTTCCTTTGGGTGACGCTGAGGGCCGTATGCTTGCTGACAGCTGCGACTATCCTGGGCCGGTACCGGTGGAAGAGTTTGCTGCCGCAGGGTCCTTCCAGGCTCACGTTGCGGAGGGGGTCGATACTCGCGCGCAGAATGAGATTGGCTGCGTGATGCAATTGCTGAAAGAAGCCGAACAGCCGATCGCGTTCGTACACTTTATCGCCGCCTCGACCGACGATGCTGTGGTCTTGCAGCAATCAGCGGCAAGTGTTGTCTGGTCGCCGCGATCAAACTTGGCGCTGTACGGTCATACGGCGGATGTCACGCTGTTTGATCGACTCGGCATCAATATCGCCCTGAGCACTGATTGGCTTCCCTCCGGTTCGATGAACATGTTGCGCGAACTGCACTGCGCGGCGAGTTATTCCAACACCTACCTCGACGGTTACTTCAACAGTCACGAACTTTGGCGGATGGCCACCGTCAATGCGGCAAGCAGCTTCGCGCTGCAGGACGAGATTGGCAGCATCGCGCCCGGGCTCATGGCGGATATTGCGGTTTTCCGTGATGGTCCGTCTGAGGACCCTTTCGAAGACCTGGTTAATGCGGCGGACTCAGACCTTATTCTCGTCTTGCGTGGCGGAGAAATTGTGGCAGGCCGGTCAGGGCTGACAAGTGCGATGGGTGCGGCGTGCGACGTGCTGCCGATAGCCTCATCGTGCGGCCATGAAATGGCCATTTGTATGGACGGCGACAGTAGTGGCTTGCAGTCGCTTATCGCCGCAAACCAGGATTCCTACGCGCTCATGGCCTGTGGTGCCGTGCCGAGTTCCGAGCCGAGCTGTATCCCGAGTCGGCCGGGGCAGTTTGATGGTAGGGTCGTTGCTGGCAGTGATGACGACGGCGATGGCATAACGAATAGTATTGATAACTGCCCAAGAATATTTAACCCGCCGCGGCCGATGGATGGTGGCCTGCAACCTGACTTTGATCAGGACGGGGCCGGCGATGCCTGTGACATGAATCCACTAGAGTAACGACGAATGGCAACAGACGAAGCAATGAGCAACGAGAAAACGTACCCGAAACCTGCGTACGCCTGGTACGTAGTCGTGCTAATGATGTTCTTCTATGTTTTGTCGTTCATGGATCGGCAGATTATCGCTGTACTGCTCGACCCGATCAAAGATGACCTTGCGCTGAGTGATGTGCAGATCAGCCTGATTGGTGGTGTTTCGTTCGGGCTGTTCTATTCGGTCGTCGGCATATTTATCGGCCGTTTGGCAGACTCAATGAATCGGCCGGTATTGATAGCAATGGGCGTTTTCATCTGGAGCCTGACTACCGCATTGTGTGGTCTGGCAAGCAAGTTCTGGCAATTGCTGGTCTTGCGCATGGGTGTTGGCTTAGGCGAAGCGGCCTTGCTGCCGTCGACCCTGTCTCTGCTGAAGGATTATTTTCCGCCACACCGTATTGCTACACCGACCAGCGTCTTCCTGTTTGGTGCGCCGATCGGCATCGGACTCGCATTCGCGGCCGGTGGTTTCATGTACACAGTCGCGCAGGACATCACGGCTGCTGCCGGCTGGAGTGATGTGTTTTTCATCGGCGGTTCGGCCGCGTGGAAGCTGGTGCTGATATTCCTTGGCGTCGTGGGCATGGTCATGACGCTAGGCATGATGACGGTGCGCGAGCCGCGCACGACCAGCGCCGCCGCTAAGCAGCTACAAGCCGACCGAAGCTTGAAGGCTGCAGAAGCAGCCGAGATGGATGAGGTGCAGGCGTATGCGGGCAAAAACTGGCTGCCGATCATGTCGCTATACGTTGGCATGGCCTTAATCTCATTAGCCGCTTATGCGCAGGGGTTCTGGGACGTTTCCTACCTCACACGCACGTTCGGCGGCGACAGGGGCAGTGTCGCCTTTATGTACGGCATGGTGCAGATGTTTGCTGGCATGGCCGGCATGTTTCTCGGTGGATTTACCGCCGATCGGCTAACAGCTCGTGGCGTTGAGGGTTCCAGTTTCAAACTCGTCATCGTTGGCGCGGCCATCGCAACGCCATTTGCGTTTGCTTACGCGTTGGTCGATTCAGAGCAGTTGTCGCTGTGGCTAATGGTAGGCGCGATCTTCGGCACGAATATCTGTTTCGCCTGTGCCGCTTCGGCAATGCAGCGCATGTACCCGGTCGCGATGCTGGGGCTGGCAGCTGGTGTGTACTTTTTCATGTCGAACGCGGTGGGCCTGATGGTGGGTCCGACCGTCGTCGCAGCAATAACTGATTACGTGTTCCAGGACCCGCAAAGAGTCGGCGAATCGTTGTCGATTGTTGGCGGAACATCAAGATTGCTGGCTTTCGTCTGCTTTATTATCGGCGTAAGTGGCTATGTCCGGCTGCTGCGCGAGCGCGAAGGTAGCCCGACCAGCTAGAAAGCAATCCGGTATTTCGCAGAACCATTCTCATTGTCGCCGACTTTCTGGATCGGCGAATCGGCCGACAGTGTCGCTGCCGCGCGTGGCGATGATGAAAAAGTCACGACAACATTGTCGTTGATCGGTGCGAATGCCCAGTTGCCGTCTGCAGACGGATCAAGTGTCTTGAGATCGAAGATGTAGTCAGCCAATACGTCGCGGTTGGCATCCGGCGCCGCAATAATCACGTTGTCACCGGTAAGACCCGGAAATCCGCCGCCGCCGTCTGCGCGATAGTTATTCGTCGCCACCAGGAACGTTTGCTCGGGGTCGACCGGCTGGCCGCCGTACTGCAGATCGACGATGCGATGGCTGTCTGCGTTGGCCAGCTTGCCGTCTGTGCTGTAACGCGCTGCCTGTGTCAAATCGATGCGATATTCCACGCCGTCGATCACGTCGAAATTGAAACTGGCAAAGCCGGGCGCGATCAGGTCCTGTTCTGCGTTGCTGTCCGGGTCGATCTGACTAAACAAGCCGGCTGACATTTCCAGCCACTCACGCACCTCGGCACCGGTGACCTCAACGACGCGCAGCGTATTGGGATAGATGTAGAGGTCCGCGATGTGTTTGAGCGCAATTTCACCGGCGTCAATTTCGGTGTAGTAGTCGCGACCGCCACGTCCGCCGGTCTTGAACGGCGCGCTCGCCGATAACACCGGCAGGCTGTCGTACTCGGTACCGGCAATCAGGTCTTCAACGTAGCGCTTCTGCGCGTTCGTCACGACCTGCACTGAGGGGTCGTCCTGCACCAGTGCGAAGTAGCTGTTGATAGGTGCCGTCACTTCGCCGACTGCGGTGCGTACAAACTCGATGGTTGCTGCGTGCTCTTCGGCTGCCGCCGCGACGACCTCCTCCAGTGGCTCGACCAATGCGATCGTCTCTCCATCCTGAATCTCGTAGATTGGTCGAGTGCTGCCTGTGCTATTCAGGACCGTCCATTCGCCTTCGATCACAGACAACTCGAGGTCTACGAACCCCAGATGACTGCCCCAGAAGCCCGGCATCGTCGCAGCAACGCCATTGATCGTGCCGTTGACCAGGTCCACACCTTCAATTTCGGCATAGGACTCGCTCGGAAATACGCGGTGACTGTGGCCGAACATGATGGCGTCTATGTCAGGCACCAATGACAGGTAGTAGGTCGCTTGCTCTTCCATGCCTGCACGCGTCGCGGTCGAAATCCCGGAATGCGGAATAGCGATAACAACATCTGCACCTTCAGCTTTCATTTTTGGCACCAGGGCGGCAGCGGTATCGACGATATCGTGTGCGACGACACGGCCGCGCAGGTTACTCCTGTCCCACTGCATGATTTGTGGTGGCACGAAGCCGATAAAACCGATTTTGATGTCGTGCGTGCTGCCATCGTCGGCCGCAAGTAGCATATCGACGATCAGGTACTGCTGAAAGTAGGGGACATCATTGCCTGGATCATCATCGCCGTCGTCGTGAAACACATTGGCAGAGATGTATGGGAAGTTGGCCCCGGCGATACTTTGCGCGAGAAAGTCCAGGCCGTAGTTAAATTCATGATTGCCGATATTCCCTACGGTGTAGTCGAGCAGGTTCATGGCCTTGTACACAGGATGTACGTCGCCGTCCTGTAGTCCCCGGTGTCGCGCCATGAAGTCACCAAGCGGATTGCCCTGCAGCAGATCGCCGTTATCGACCAGCACACTATTGCTTGCTTCGGCGCGTGCGACGGCGAGCAGCGCGGCGGTCCGTGCCAGACCGACGGTTACCGATGGCTGATCCTGCAGGTAGTCGTAGTCGACAACGTGCATATGAATATCGGATGTTTCGAGGACGCGAAGCTGTACGATCGCTTCCTGCGACGGCGAACAAGCCGCTAGTAGAAGCACTGCGGCCATTACAGATATAGCAAAAATGGGTCGTCGATGAAGCATTAGCATTGCTCAATTGCGAAGTATCAATGCAATGAGATTAGCACTGCTGTCAATGTTACGAAACGCCGGGTAAGCAGCTAGAATGACAGCTATGAACAAACTTCCAACCTATGCAGCACCCGCTGATGGCAAGCTTACCGCGGAAATGCTCGCTGATTTTCGAGAAGCCGGCGTATTGATTCTTGAAGGCTTTGTCTCGCGCGAACGCTGTGAAGAATTACGTCAGCACACACTGGATATGATCCGGGAATTCGACCCGGCGGAGATCAGGCATGTGTTCTCCGCCAAATCGGACATCGAGCACGGCGATGCACAACTCGGTGACAGTTACTTCGAGGAATCCGGTGACAAGATACGTTTCTTCTTCGAAGAAAACGCGTTTGATGAGCAGGGCGAGTTACAGCAACCCAAGGAAAACAGCCTGAACAAGATTGGGCACGCATTGCATGATCTGGATCCCGTCTTTGACGAATTTTCGAGAACGCCAGAGCTCGCGGCGGCCGTCGGAAGTCTTGGCTACGATAAACCGGTCATCCTGCAGTCGATGTACATATTAAAGCCACCGCGTATCGGCGGCGAAGTGCACTGTCATCAGGACTCGACTTATCTTTATACCGACCCGGAATCCTGTATCGGCTTCTGGTTTGCATTGGAAGACGCGACCACCGAGAACGGCTGCATGTATTTCATACCGGGCGAGCATCGCAAACCGTTGAAGCAACTCCAGTATCGCGGCGAGGACGGCAAGATGACCTACAAAACCCTGGATGACTCTCCGTGGCCCGAGAATGCAGAGCTGGCGGCCGAAGCGAAGGCTGGAACCCTGGTGATATTCGATGGCCGCGCGCCACATCTTAGCTGTGCAAATACTTCTGAGAAGTCTCGTCACGCCTACACATTTCACGTGATCGACGAGACTTCGCATTATCCTGCTGAGAACTGGCTGCAGCGTGCTGCTGATATGCCAATGCGCGGGTTCGATAACTGATGCTTTTTACCGACGTAATTCGTGCCAAACGTGACGGCAAAGCGCTCACAGACGAGCAGATCCAGTTTTTTGTCGACGGCCTGGCAGATGGCAGTATTCCCGCCGAACAGGTATCTGCATTGGCGATGGCTATTTACCTGAACTCGATGTCGTTTGAAGAGATTGGCAAGTTGACGATGTGCATGGCCAATTCCGGAACGGTGCTCGAGTGGCAGGATCTTAATCTGGATGGCCCGGTTGTGGACAAGCATTCGACCGGCGGCGTCGGCGACAAAGTCAGTTTCATGCTGGCACCGATTGTTGCCGCCTGCGGTTGCTATGTGCCGATGATCTCCGGGCGTGGACTTGGACATACGGGCGGTACGACCGATAAGGCGGAATCGATACCGGGATACAACACAGCGCCGGATTTTGCCCAGTTTCGTAAGATCGTCAAAGCTATAGGCTGCGCAGTGATTGGTCAGACCGATGACCTTGCACCAGCGGATCGGCGTTTTTACGCCATCCGCGACGTTACTAGCACGGTCGAATCTGTTCCTCTGATTACGGCGTCCATTTTGGCCAAGAAGATTGCGTCAAACCTGGACGCGCTGGTGATGGATGTCAAAGTTGGATCTGGCGCATTCATGTCGACCCATGCGCGTGCGCACGCGATGGCCGAGAGCATCATGGCGACAGCGGCGACCGCTGGCATGAAAACGCACGTTCTCATTACCGACATGAACGAGTGTCTCGGTAGGACGGCTGGCAATGCGCTGGAGATCGCGGAGGTCGTGCAATACCTGAAGGACGACAATCGCGAGTCGCGACTCAACGAGGTGGTGCTGGGCCTGTGTGCGGAGATGCTCGTCGTGGCGGGTGTTGAGCCGGACCGCGACCGGGCTCTTGCCAAAGTCGACGAAGCTGTCACCAGCGGTCGGGCACTCGAGATCTTCAGCAAGATGGTCGCCGCGCTCGGTGGGCCGAATGATTTCGTCGAAAGTCCCGACAAATATCTTGCCAAGGCTCCTGTTGTTCGAGCCGTTCACGCGGACGGTATCCTGGCCACGGTGGACGCGTTCGCGGTTGGCAATGCGATCATTGAGCTCGGCGGTGGTCGGCGCGAGGTGGGCGAGGCCCTCGACATGTCAGTCGGGTTTAGCGACTTCGCCTGTATTGGTACTCAACTGGATAGTCAAACCCCGCTAGCGGTCGTACACGCGGCCAGTGAGGCTGACGCGGACAAGGTTTCCGCCTTGCTCCTGGCCGCTTGTAAAACCAGCCCTGTGGCGGCTGGCAAGAGCCCGGTGATCGCGGAGATTTTGACCGGAAACAGCTAAACATCGCGGCGTCCCGATACGGTAGACTTGGGAACGCTTCAACAACAAAAACAAACAAGGGCGGGGCAGTATGGGCAACTACATCGGTATTGTTGGCATTGCAGTTCTCCTGGGCATTGCCTATGCCTTTTCCAGTAACCGCAAGGCGATAAATCTGCGAGTAGTTGGCGCGGCCTTCGCTTTACAGGCGGCGATTGCTGCGATTGTGCTGTATTCGAGCTGGGGCCAGAAGGCACTGGCAGCTATGAGCCAGGGTGTAATGGCCGTCGTGGATTTCGCAGATGCAGGTATCGGCTTCGTATTCGGCCCGTTGGCCAATATTAACGGTACGGTCCAGCAAGTTGTTGATTCGGAGTACGTTGTACAACGTGTTGCAGAGTCGGAGATCAGCCAGGGATTCAGCTTCGCGATCAACGTGCTGCCTGTCATTATTTTCTTCGCAGCCCTGATGTCGGTGCTCTATCACCTGCGGGTGATGGAATGGATAGTGAAGATTGTCGGTGGCGCATTGCACCGCATCATTGGCACCGGCGGCATTGAGTCTATGAATGCGGCGGCGAATATTTTCGTCGGTCAGACTGAGGCACCGCTGGTCGTCAAGCCGTATCTGCGTGGTCTTACCGAGGCACAGTTCTTCGCTGTCATGGTATCCGGATTGGCCTCCATTGCGGGTACGGTACTTGCGGGCTATATGCGAATGGGAGCCGACGTGAATTACCTGCTTGCGGCCGCCTTCATGGCCGCCCCGGGCGGCCTGCTGATGGCCAAGATAATCATGCCGGACACCGAGCCAGTCCCGGCGGGCAAGCACGAGAAGTTGGAGATGGAACGCAGCCAGCACAAGAACGTGATTCTGGCGGCGGCCTCGGGTACCTCGGACGGCTTGCGACTGGCCGCAAATATTGGTGCGATGCTATTGGCGTTCGTCGCCTTGATCGCTTTGTTTAATGGACTCGTCGGCGGCATATTCAGTTTGTTCGGCGTCGAAGGTGTCACGCTGCAGCTGATACTCGGCAAAGTATTTCAGCCGCTGATGTACTTGCTTAGCGTGCCATGGGCTGAAGCCGAAGCGGCCGGTGCCTTATTTGGCGAGAAGCTGATTCTGAATGAGTTCGTCGCATTTTCGAACCTAAGCACCTACCTTGAAGGGATGAGTCCGAGAACGGTCGCGGTTGTGACCTTCTCGTTATGCGGTTTCGCGAATCTTTCATCCATCGCGATTCTGCTTGGTGGCCTGGGCGTACTTGTACCAGAGAAGAAGGAACTGATCGGGCGTTTTGGAATGAAGTGCGTGCTCGCTGCATCCTTGTCGAATTTAATGAGTGCCGCGCTTGCCGGACTATTGCTGACGTTCTAGCTAATGGCTCGAAAAATCATCATCGACTGCGATCCCGGGCAGGACGACGCTGTTGCCCTGCTGTTGGCGTTTGCATCACCGGACGAACTCGACTTACTCGGCATAACGACAGTCGGTGGTAACGTGCCGCTGGCGCTCACGGAGCGCAACGCGCGCATGATGTGTGACCTCGCAGGCAAACAGGATATACCGGTCTACGCTGGTTGTGCCGAACCGCTGCTACGACCGCTGCAGACAGCCGAGGCTATTCATGGCGAAACTGGCGTCAACGGCATTGATGTTTTCGAGCCGACAACGCCGCTGCAATCGGCACACGCGGTTGATTTCCTGATCGAGACGCTACTTGCAGCTGACGAAGAATCGATCACTCTGGTGCCGACCGGACCCCTGACCAATATCGCAATGGCAATGCAACGAGAACCGTCGATTCTGTCGCGGCTAGAACAGATCGTTCTTATGGGTGGTGCGATGCGTGAAGGCGGTAATCGGACGCCGTCCGCCGAGTTCAATATTCTTGTCGATCCACATGCTGCAGACATCGTATTTCGCTGTGGCCGTCCAATCACGGCAATGGGGCTGGATGTAACGCACCAGGTTTTATCGACCCGTGAGCGGGTTGATCGCATGCGCGCACTGGACAACGATGTCGCCGTAGCGACCGCGGATATGTTGAGTTTTTTTGATCGTTACGACACGGTGAAATACTCATCAAAGGGTGCGCCACTGCATGATCCCTGCACCATTGCCTGGTTGATAAAACCCGAACTCTTTGAGGGCAAAGACTGCAATATCTCCATCGAAACCGAATCTGAGCTGACAATGGGGCATACTGCGGTCGACTTCTGGCATGTCACCGACAAGCCAGTGAACGCTACCTGGATACACACAGTAGACGCGCCCGGTTTCTATGACTTGCTGATCGAGCGCCTGGCTCGTTTTGGAGATCATCAATGACCTCAATCGTTGTAATTGGCTCAGTAAATCTCGACATCGTTGCCGCTGCAGATCGACTGCCGGCTCCGGGCGAGACGGTAACCGGAGCGGAGCTCAATCGTTACCCCGGCGGCAAGGGCGCGAACCAGGCCTTGGCAGCCGCACGCCTTGGTGCGGACGTTTGCCTGCTTGCGTGCGTCGGCCAGGACTCCGCCGCGGATGAAGCGTTGCTGCTATTGCGCGAGGGTGGTGTTGATCTAACCGGGTGCAATGCGACTGACAATGTGCCGACGGGTGTCGCGCTCATCTCGGTAGCAAAGTCAGGCGAGAATCAAATAGTCGTTGCGCCGGGAGCCAACCGAACGCTGATGCCAGATGCACTGCAAGTCCCGAATGCAGACGCACTTTTGTGTCAGCTAGAAGTACCAACCGAGACAATTGCTCATGCAGCGCAAAACTTCGATGGCTTTTTCTGCGTGAATCTCGCGCCGGCAAGACACGTCGATGTGACCGTACTGCAACGCGCTGATCTCGTGATCGTCAACGAAACCGAGTCGGCCTGGTATGGCGATAGCCTGAACGCTTGTACTGGCATGATTGCCACAACGTTCGGCGCCGCTGGCGCCGTGCTCAGCAAAGACGGTGAGGATATAGCGCGCGTTAAACCGCCACGGGTGACGGCAGTGGATACGACAGCGGCTGGTGATACTTTTTGCGCTGCATTGACGGTAGCGTTGGTTGAAGGCATGGGGCCGGAAGAAGCGCTCAATTTCGCCTGCGCGGCAGGCGCGGTCACGGCCACTCGAATGGGCGCGCAGCCGTCACTGCCCAGCCGCGAAGAGGTACAGAACTTACAGGTGGAATGACGAGGGCAGCAGCTCGTCGATCGAACACGACTGCCATTCACCGTCATCATTCTTGAAGATGATGCGGGTTTCGCTGTCGGAAAACTCATGAATTCTTTGCCTGCAGCCGCCGCAGGGCGGGCAGGCTCGCGTGCCGTCTTCGCCACCAGCCACAGCAATCGTCACGATTCTGTTACCGCCTGCGGCCACCATTGTTGATATCGCGCCGGCTTCGGCACAGCTACCCTGCGGATAAGCCACATTCTCAACGTTGCAACCGACATGGATCGCACCGTTGTCATCGACCAAAGCGGCACCGACGCGAAAGTTCGAGTACGGGCAATGCGCGTGTTCCCGGACAGCGCGCGCCGCGTCGAGCAATTCGTCGTCAGTCATTTCAGGTCTTGCGCATCGGGTTGTTGGGGTGAGTGGTCCAGTTCGCGACCTCGTTCGTGATCGGCTTGCCGGTGCGCGCATCGATACCCTCAGTCATTGGCTGCATGGTAATGCAACTGTCGACCGGGCAAACACTGACGCAAAGATTGCAGCCGACGCATTCATCGTCGATGACTTCAAAATGCCGCTCGCCGTTCACAGTGTTAGTAATTGCCTGGTGTGACGTGTCCTCGCAGACAATGTGACAACGGCCACACTTGATGCAGAGCTCCTGATCGATGACAGCTTTGGAGACGTGATTGAGGTTCAGGTACTGCCAGTCAGTAACGCTCGGTGTCGCCTTGCGCACTAATTCCGAAACGGAGCTCATGCCCTTTTCGTCGAGGAAGGTGCTCAGGCCGTCGGTAAGATCGTCGATGATCTTGAAGCCGTACACCATTGCCGCCGTGCAGACCTGCACGTTGGAAGCGCCCAGCGCGAGAAAGTCGACTGCGTCGCGCCAATTGGATATTCCACCGATACCTGATATCGGTAATGTGGCTGTTTCTGCGTTGCGCGCGATCTCCGCGACCATGTTGAGCGCAATCGGTTTAACCGCCTCGCCGCAGTAACCGCCGTGGGTACCCATGCCGTCCGTCGTCGGGAACATGGTCAGCGTGTCGTAATCGACGCGCATGATTGAGTTAATTGTGTTGATCAACGAGACCGCGTCAGCGCGGCCGTCCTGCGCTGCCTGCGCCGTCAGCACGACATTGGTGACGTTGGGCGTCAATTTGACGATGACAGGAATAGTCGCCGCCGCCTTGGCCCACTCGGTCGCCATCTTCACGTATTCGGGTACCTGGCCAACCGCCGCGCCCATGCCGCGCTCGGACATGCCATGCGGGCAACCAAAATTCAGCTCGAATGCATCGGCGCCCGTGTCTTCAATCATCGGCAGGTATTTGGCCCAGCTTTCCTCGTTCATCGGCAACATGACCGATGCAACGACGGCGCGATCCGGCCAGTCCTTCTTAATCTGGCGAATTTCGTCCAGATTGGTTTTTAGCGGCCGATCCGTTATCAATTCAATGTTATTAAAGCCAATCACACGCCGTTCATTGCTGTGCAGTGCGCTGTAGCGTGGGCCGTTGACGTTAACGATGGGCGGGTCTTCGCCCAGCGTTTTCCAAACCACACCGCCCCAGCCCGCTTCGAAGGCACGATTGACGTTATAGGCTTTATCCGTCGGCGGCGCGGAGGCGAGCCAGAACGGATTCGGTGAGGTAATGCCGAGAAATTCAGATTTCAAGTCAGCCATTACGCAAACTCCTGTCAATCGCGATCGCCGCGACCTTGCCATGCTGAACGGCGGATACCGTCAGGTCTTCCCCGCCGACGACGCAGTCACCACCCGCCCAGACACTCTCCAGCGTGGTCGCCTGTGAGTCGTCGACGACAATTCGGCCGTGCTGCATTTGCACGCCCTCTAGTTCATGTTCGGCCATTTTCTGACCAATAGCTTTGAACACAACGTCGGTATTTATCGTTACGGTCTCGCCGGTCGGCTGGAGCCGGCCGTCTGAGTCAAGCCTGGTCTTGTCCAGCTCAATATGCAGGGAGCCGGCCGACTTCGTTATTGATTTCGGTACGACCCAGTGACGCATGGTGACGCCGCTCGTTTGGGCGAGTTTTTGCTCGAACTCACTGGCACCCATTTGCTCCGGGCCACGTCGGTACGCGAGCACGACCTGCTCTGCACCGAGTCGCTTGCTCTGCACGGCAATATCAATGGCGGTCATGCCGCCGCCGATGACCACGACATTGGCACCTACCGGCAAAGTGCTCAGATCTTCGCTCTGTCGCAGCTCCGCAATATAGTCAATCGCGCTTTCCACACCGGGTAAATCTTCGTTCGGCAGTCCAAGCTCGTTAACGGCGCCCAGCCCGAGACCGATGAACACCGCATCATATTCTTCGCGCAGCTGGGCGAGCGAAACATCAGTACCAAGCGCAACACCGTTTCTTACCTCGATACCGCCGATCGACAGAATGTAATCCACTTCACGTTGTGCGAAATCATCAACTGCCTTATAGGCAGCAATGCCGTATTCATTCAGGCCACCAGGTTTGTCATCGCGATTGTAGACAACGACGTCGTGGCCGAGCATCGAGAGGCGATGTGCACACGACAGGCCGGCAGGGCCGCCGCCGACAACCGCAATCTTCTTGCCGCTGCTGGCGGCGCGTTCAAATAGTTTGGTTCCGTCCTGGAAAACAGGATCAGTGGCGTAGCGCTGCAGCAAGCCGATGTTAACCGGGTTTTCTTCATGCGTATTTCTGACGCAGGCTTCTTCGCAAAGAACTTCTGTGGGGCAGACGCGTGCGCACATGCCACCCATGATGTTTTCCTTGAGGATCGTGTGCGCTGATCCCTTGATGTTGTCGCTGCGAATTTTTTGAATAAAAGCTGGAATATCAATATCGGTCGGGCAGGCGGTCGTGCAGGGGGCGTCGTAACAGAAGTAACAACGGTCCGCCTCGATCAATGCCTCGGAGCGCGTTAGAGGAGGGTGTAAGTCACTGAAATTATGGTTGATTTCCGACTTATCCAGGCGTCCGGTCTGTATGTTTTTTGTCTCCGACTTACTCATCTTTGTACTCGCCTCACCGTTTAACCGCTGTTGGTTCGTCGTGTTCCATCTTCAGCTTTAGCGCATCGTAATAGCTGGCGTATGCCGGGCGGTCGACGTAACGGCCTGCGCCGCGCTCGACGTCGAGTTCGCCGTCAGCAAACACAACCTTACCGTTCGCGATCGTATGCGAAGCGCTCCCGGTAACCGTCATGCCTTCGAAGATGTTGTAGTCGATGTTCTGTTTGTGCGTTTTCGCGGAGATAGTCTTGCTGGCTTCGGGATCCCACACAACGATGTCGGCATCGGCACCGACCGCCACGACACCCTTGCGTGGATAAATATTGAAAATCTGTGCGGTGTTTGTCGAGGTGACTGCCACAAACTCGTTCATCGTCAGGCGACCCGTGCGCACACCGTGCTCCCACAGGACTTCGAGTCGATTTTCGATGCCTGCTGTTCCGTTTGGAATCATGCGGAAGTCGTCTTTGCCCACAGCTTTTTGCTCGGCGCAGAAGCAGCAGTGATCGGTCGCCGTAGTCTGCAGGTTGCCCGACTGCAGGCCGCGCCACATCGCGTCCTGGTGGTCGCTCGATCGGAACGGCGGGCTCATAACATGTGCGGCCGCTTTCTCAAAGTCAGGGTCGCGATAGACGCTGTCATCAATTAACAGGTGTCCTGCAAGTACTTCACCGTAGACGCGCTGGCCTTCGTTGCGCGCTCGGGTGATTGCTTCAAGCGATTGTTTGCAGGAGTTATGCACAACGTAGAGCGGCACATTCAGTACCTCGGCGATTCGGATCGCACGATTCGCTGCTTCCCCCTCAACCTCAGGCGGTCGCGACAACGGATGGCCTTCAGGTCCCGTAATGCCCTTTTCGAAAATATCTTTTTGCAGGCGGAACACCAGCTCACCATTCTCCGCGTGCACGGTGCAAATAGCGCCGAGTTCGCGTGCACGCGTAAAACTGTTTACCAGGGTTTCGTCGTCGCACATGATGGCATTCTTGTAGGCCATGAAGTGCTTGAAACTGTTCACGCCGTGTTTCTCGACCAGCGTGCCCATGTCTTCGTGCACCGAGTCATCCCACCACGTGATCGCGACATGAAATGAGTAGTCCGCAACCGACTTTTCCGCCCACTCGCGCCATTGATGATAGGCCTCGAGAATTCGCGATTGCGGGCTCGGGATAACGAAGTCGATGATCATCGTCGTTCCACCGGCAAGACCTGCGGCAGTTCCGGTATAGAAATCTTCGCTGGCGACGGTCCCCATGAATGGCAACTGCATGTGCGTGTGCGGATCAATGCCGCCGGGCATGACGTATTGTCCGCCTGCGTCGACAACAGTCGCATCACTCGACGCGCTCAAGCCTTCTGCCACCGCGGATACTTTACCGTTCTCGCATAGTACATCGGCACGGAACGTGCGATCCGCATTAACCACCGTACCGCCCTTTATAAGAACTGCCATCGCTAACTCCTTAAGACTTTTTCGCGACGAAATAGTAGATCAGGCCGCCCAATATCGAACCTGTGAACCAGCCGTAGGTATAAAACCAATCGAGTGCAGGAATCTTCAGCGCTAATAGCGTTAGCACGACCGGAACGCCGAACGCGACAAATCCAGCCGTATTCCACGCCGGGTAGCCTGCATTGTCTTGATATAACGCGATCACATCGTAAGACTGATTCTTCACCAGGAAGTAGTCGACGATCATGATGCCGGCAATCGGGCCGAGCAAGCTGGAGTACCCGAGCAGCCAATTTGAGTACAGACTCTCGACACTTACATCGGTCTCCAGCAAACCCAATTTCTTTAAGAGCTCCCAGCTCATCAACAAGATTCCGATGACGCCGGTCAGAATGACGCCGCGATTCTCGTTGATCAATTTCGGCGCAACATTCTGGAAAACATTGGTCGGTGAGACAATGTTCGCTGCCGTGTTCGTGGAGATGGTCGCGAGGATGATCATCGCCATCGAGAGTGTCACCCACAGCGGGCTGTCGATACGGCCGATCAGGTTGATCGGATCGGAGATCGTTTCGCCAACCAATTCTACTGACGCGGCGGTTAGCACAACCCCAAGTCCTGCAAACAGGAACATCGTGAGCGGTAGCCCGATAATCTGGCCGACGACCTGAGCCTTTTGCGATTCTGCATAACGACTGAAGTCGGGAATATTCAAAGACAGCGTCGCCCAGAATCCAACCATCGCAGTCAGCCCCGCCATGAAATAGCCAAACACCGGCGCACCTTCGGGCCGTGTTGCGGGCACGGCCAGCAATTCGGTGACAGAAATCTTCGGTAAGGCCCAGAACATGAGGCCGAACGCAACGATCAACAGCAGCGGAGCCGCCAGCGTTTCGAGATGCTTAATCGATTCCGAGCCGCGAATCACAACCGTGATGTTGGCGACCCAGAAAATAAAGAAGCCGAGAACTTCGCCGGTACCGCCGAGTGCTGCCCAACCATCAAACATCGCAGAGAGAAACAAATGAATGGCGATGCCACCGAACAACGTTTGCACGCCGAACCAGCCGCAGGCAACCAACGCACGAATCAGGGAGGGGACGTTCGATCCAATGATGCCGAAAGAAGCCCGCAGTACGACAGGGCAGGGTATGCCGTAGCGCGTGCCCGGAAACGCATTAAGCGTTAGCGGAATCAAGACCACGATATTAGCGATTAGAATTGTCCACAGCGCTTCGCTGACCGACAATCCGAAGTACGCAGTCAGCACACCACCGAGCGTGTAGGTCGGTACGCAAATAGCCATACCCACCCACAGTGATGCGACATTCCATTTGGTCCAGGTACGCTGCGACGCTTTTGTTGGCGCAATGTCATCGTTATAACGTGGGCTGTTTGCAAGATCGTCACCGACATCGAGTTCGACGTGCTCACCGACCTCGCGTAGCTGACTTACCGCTGTACTCATTCGACCAAGTCACCGTAGGCGTCCGGGCGACGATCGCGGAAAAACTGCCAGGTATCTCGAACCGTTCGAACCATATCGAGGTCGATCTCATGCACTAACAACTCGTCGTCGCCGTAGCTGGCCTGCGCTTCGATTTCACCGCGCGGGTTGACGATATAACTCGAGCCATAAAACTCGCCCATGTTGTGCGTCGTTGCCCAGGGCTCTTCGCTGCCGACACGATTAATCGCCCCGATAAATACACCGTTCGCCGCCGCTGATGCCGGTTGTTCCAGTTCCCAGAGGTATTTGCTGAGTCCGGCAACAGTTGCAGATGGATTAACAATGTATTCGGCACCGTTTAGAGACAGCGCTCGCCAGCCTTCCGGAAAGTGGCGGTCATAACAAATGTACACGCCCAGTTTCAGATAAGCCGTTTCGAATACCGGGTAACCAAGGTTGCCGGGCTTGAAGAAAAATTTCTCGTAAAAGCCCGGGTCTACTTGCGGAATATGTGTTTTGCGGTACTTGCCGAGGTAGGTACCGTCAGCGTCGATAACTGCGGCGGTGTTGTAGTAGACGCCGGTCATGTCTTCTTCATAAATCGGCACGACAATGACCATATTGTACTTCTTGGCATACTCCTGCATTAGTCGGGTCGTCTGACCGTCCGGGATGGCTTCCGCTGCGGCGTACCATTTCCTGTCTTGCCCGGGACAGAAGTAGGGTTGGGTAAATACTTCCTGGAAGCAGAGTACCTGTACGCCTTTTTTGGCGGCCTCTTCAATGTAAGGAATATGTGCTTCGATCATGCGATCGCGAATCTCTTCGGGCGACATTGAGCCATCGCCTTTCAGGCCCATCTGAATGAGGCCACACTTTACTTTTGACATGCTTTCCCCCAGGAAAAAACCACTCTTTAATATAGCATGGCCTGATACGTCTTCGTTGCAAAGCCTGCTTGGCGCATATCGATTATTACGGATCGTCAGATGCTTTTTTGGGGCGGATGGTAAGCTTGCCGGCATGAATATAAGACTACGAATTCTATGGTCGGTATTGCTGACAGTTTTTCTTGCGGCATGTGCCAGTACGCCGCAACCTGTCAGCAAGACATCGGACACATTGACGTTCATTCATATGAACGACACCTATCGCGTAGCCGACGTTGAGGACGGCACACGTGGCGGCTTCGGTCGACTGACCACCGTGATTCGTCAGCTGCAGGCAGAGGGCCGGGAAATTCACGTGCTGCACGGTGGGGATCTGTTGTCCCCGTCGCTGGAGAGCCAAATTTGGTATGGCGGGCAGATGGTTGAGGCGCTGAACTTCATAGACCGGCTTGCGCCAACGTATTTAATTGCCGGCAATCACGAATTCGATATTCGGGAGCGGGATATCGCGTACTTCATCAACGCGGTACGGTCTTCGGAGTTTGACTGGGTTGGTGACAACTACCGATTGAAGACAGGTGATGCAGTCGCGGATGCCGCCGTGCAAACGTCATTCGTGTTTCAAGCTGGTGGCAAGACGATTGGTTTATTCGCAATTACTGCTAATCCTGATGACGGCGGTACGGTGCGTGATTATGTCGAATATGACTATGACTACGATGCGACGGCTCGCCGGGTAATCGCAAATCTTGAAGCGAAAGGCGTCGACATGATTATCGGCCTGACGCATCTGTATTGGCACGATGACGAGAAACTCGCCGCGCTGCGCGCCGAGTATCCAAAACTGGAGTTTATTGTTGGCGGCCATGACCACGAGGCCGACAGTCGAGCGCAATCTGCCACCAATGCCGCCATCTTCAAGGGGTCATCCAATGCACGTGTCGTTTGGCGCATCGACGTCGACTTTGCAGCTGACGGCGACCCATCGATAACTGCAACCGAATTGGAATTGGACGTCGCCGTCGCCAAGGATGCGACATACCAGGTAATTGAAGACAAATGGCGTGCTGAGCTGCTGCGCCTATACCCGATCATTGCTGCGCAGGTGGGAACTGCAAATCTGCCGTTTGACGTGACCGAAGAAACAGTGCGGAACGAGGAAACCGCCTTTGGGAATTTTCTTGTCGATACGGCACGTGCGGCATTCGGCGAGCCGGAGTCCGACCTCGCGTTTATCAATAGTGGCTCAATACGCATCGATGACTACATTGCCGATGACATTAGCTACGAAGATGTCGCACGAACATTCGGCTTTCCGTCACGGTTGCGGCGCATCAGCCTTAGCGGTGCGGAGTTTGTGGAGCTGATGGAGGCGGGTTATCGAGGCAGCGGCGGTAGTAAGGGCTATTTTCCGCAAGTATCAGGATTTCGTGTTTGCGTAGACCGCAGCCGCGAAGACTTTGATCGTATCGTCAGTCTACAGACCGATGGCGAAACCGGCTGGCAGGAAATCGATCCAGTTCAGAGTTACTCGCTGATTCTTCCCGACTTCATATACGGTGACCGCGATGGCTACGTCATGCCGACCGCTGCGCGCGAAACTGCATCGCCGCCCGGACCCGAGCTGAAATACCTTGTGGTCGACGCGATCGTCAAAGCGCAGTTTGTCGACGACGGCGTGGGCGCGGCGGTTGATCCGGACAACCCTCGCTTTGTCGAGTTGGGGGCCGATCGGCAAGCCTGCTGGCAATGATGGTTTAGTCCAGCTTGAGCTCTATCCGTAGCAGCGAAGCGTGTTTGCCCTCTCGCGTAACGAATGCCACACCGGCGTCGTCCGAATAAGCGATGGACTCTGCATCCTCGTACATGCCGAGCGACAGATGCATTGCACGTCCCTGCAGAGCATCCGGCCACGATTCGCCCTGACTCCGTGAGAAGTAATTGACGCCATCGTAGGTCAGTACCAGAGCACTCTTGCCATCAGGCGCGAAATCCATGGCCGTCGGTTGCCAGCCCCAGCCGTTTTTCATTGCGAGCTTTAAATCGCTTTTATTCGGTTGTGGCAAGCTGTCGAGCCGGGCGACCAAATCGGCCTGTACGATGTCGTCACTGGTTGTTTGCAGCGGAAGACGGTACAGCTCTGCCGGCACTGTTCGTTTGGCCAAGACGTAAATATGTCCGTCAACCGCGTCCACGGCCATGGCTTCTGCATCACGCGGACCATCGGGATATTGAAAGTCTATTCGCCATGCGAGCTCGACCTCGTCGTCCTTTGGGTCAGGTTCTTCCACTACGTACAAGGAAAGGTGTTTGTACTTGCTCCCATTGTCGCCAATATCGGCGACCACCAAATAGGCAGTGTCGTCGAGCACGAAAGACGCAATGTCTTCCCAGTCCCGGTTTTTCGCGCCTGCGATGCGGACTCGGCCGAGATGCTTACCTGAGGTGTTCAAGGCGTAGATCACGGCGGGACCGTCATCGTTCATAGCCCAGAATACGTCTCCGAGCCGATTCGACCGCGCCAGGCCACTTGTTTCGTCAAGTTTCTTGGTTTCGAGGTTACCGACTTGCTTTATCAGGGGACGGGTATCGACGTCATCGCCGCCGGCCGAGCATGCCGCCAGCAACAATGAGGCACAGATCAATAGACGCACACAACGCTCCGGGGTATTGTTATTGGCAAACATCAAGTGTGGCGCAGACCCACCCCAGAAGCGAGAGATATGGCTACCAAACACATGAACGCAGCACCGGGCGATTTTGCCGAAACGGTGTTAATGCCCGGCGATCCGTTGCGGGCGCAATACATTGCAGATACTTACCTGGACGACGTTCGGCGAGTTACCGACGTGCGCAATATGTGGGGATTTACCGGCAGCTACAAGGGTATGCCGGTTTCCGTTATGGCGCATGGCATGGGGATACCTTCAGTATCCATCTACATGACCGAGTTGGTCAGTGACTATGGTGTCAAACGTGTTGTTCGGGTTGGAAGCTGCGGCACCAGTCATCCGGACGTCAAACTGCGCGACGTTATTATCGCCATGGGGGCGTCGACGGATTCAAATTGTAACCGCATGCGGTTTGGTGGCTACGACTATGCAGCGATCGCGACTTTTGACCTCGTTCAAAAAGCCGTTAATGCGGCTGAAAAGAACAAAGTGCGTTATCACGTTGGTAATATTTTTTCGGCGGACCTGTTCTATACACCTGACCCGGGTATGTTCGAGACTATGGCAAAATACAACGTGTACGGTGTCGAGATGGAGGCGGCCGGAATATTCGCGATCGCCGCCGAACACAACGTCGAAGCGCTGGCTGTTTGCACGGTCAGCGACGACATCGTTACCGGCGACGCTCTGTCGTCGGACGAGCGGCAGACGACGTTTGACGAGATGATCCTGGTCGCGCTGGAAACGGTTGTTGCCTGAGATGGAAATAGTGACTAACAAACTGCCGGACCTGAGCAAAGTCCCTGCTGTAGACGAGGTAGGTGTCAACGAACGTGTTGCCCGCTTCCAGTCGCGCAGTATCAAGACCGCTTCGAAGATCGAGGCGCTCAAGCTCATCCTGTCGATGATTGATTTAACGACGCTGGAAGGTCAGGACACACCCGGCAAAGTGCGGCAACTTTGCCAGAAAGCGATTCATTTGCACGACGCGCTGCCAGGTCTGCCACATGTTGCGGCGGTCTGTGTCTATCCGACGATGGTTGGCGTCGCGCGAGAAGCGCTCGGCGATCTGGATATCAATGTGGCGTCAGTAGCGACTGCGTTCCCGAGCGGTCAGGCGCCGCTGTCGGTCAAGCTGGACGATACGCGCATGGCGGTCGAAGCTGGCGCAAGCGAAATTGACATGGTGATATCGCGCGGTGAATTCCTGTCTGGCAATTACGGTATGGTCTTCGACGAGATCATCGCTGTGAAGGAAGCCTGCGGCGAAGCACATCTGAAAGTCATCCTGGAAACCGGTGAGCTCGGCACGCTGGACCGGGTACGTCGTGCGAGCGAACTTGCGATGCATGCTGGCGCCGATTTTATTAAGACGTCAACGGGCAAGATTCAACCGGCGGCAACCATGCAGGTAACGCTGGTCATGTTGCAGGCGATTCGTGATTTTTACTATGAGACCGGCCGCATGGTCGGCATGAAGCCCGCCGGCGGAATTTCGACTGCCAAGCTGGCTGTGCATTACCTCGTCATGCTGCGTGAGACGCTTGGCAGCGCCTGGATGACACCAGAGTGGTTCCGCTTTGGGGCCAGCTCTCTGGCAAATGATGTGTTAATGCAATTACAAAAACAGGCGACGGGTGTTTACCAGTCGGCTGATTACTTTTCCAAGGACTAATCATGGCCACTCCAGAAAACAAGTTGGCATTTGACGACGGCTGGCAATATTCACCAGCTCCTGAAAGCACCGATCACGTCAAGATCAAAAAAAGATACGACCTGTTCATTGGCGGCGATTTCGTCAAGCCAGAGAGCGGTAAGTACTTCGATACGATCAATCCGGCGACTGAGGAAAAGCTGAGCAGAGTCGCTCTGGCGTCGGATGCCGATGTCGACAAAGCAGTCAAAGCGGCACGTAAAGCCTATCCAGGCTGGTCGCGAATGAAGGCAGCTGAACGCGGCAAGTATATTTATCGCATCGCCAGGATCTTGCAGGAGCGCTCGCGCGAATTTGCGGCCATAGAGTCGCTGGATGGCGGCAAGCCGATTCGTGAGTCACGCGATGTTGATATCCCGCTCGCTGCAGCACACTTCTTCTACTACGCGGGCTGGGCTGACAAGCTTGAGTATGCGTTTCCCGGGCGCAATGTGAAGCCGCTCGGTGTCGCTGGACAGGTGATTCCGTGGAATTTCCCACTTTTGATGGCGTCATGGAAAATTGCACCAGCGCTTGCCTGTGGCAATACCGTGGTCATCAAACCCGCCGAAACGACACCGCTTACAGCCATGAAGCTGGCCGAAGTCATTGCTGATGCAGGCCTGCCGCCAGGCGTCGTCAATATTGTCACCGGCGCCGGCGACACGGGTGCGGCGATCGTCAACCACCCGGGCGTCGACAAGATCGCATTTACCGGATCAACCAACGTTGGCCGGATCATTCAGAAAGCATTGGCTGGAACGAACAAGAAGTACACGCTTGAACTGGGTGGTAAAGCGGCGAACATTATCTTCGCCGATGCAGCCATCGACCAGGCCGTAGAAGGCATCGTCAACGGTATTTTCTTCAACCAGGGACATGTGTGCTGTGCAGGATCGAGACTGCTGGTGCAGGAGTCGGTCGCTGATCGGGTTATCCAGAAGCTTAAGGATCGAATGGAAACGCTTATCGTTGGTGATCCGCTCGACAAGAATACAGACATCGGTGCGATCAATTCCAAAGAACAGCTGAACACGATCAAGTCTTACCTCAAGATCGGCAACGAAGAGGGCGGCGAGATGTTCCAGAGCTCGTGTCGCGTGCCGAAGCAGGGCTATTGGTGCCGACCAACGATCTTTACCGGTGTTTCGCAGTCCAACCGGGTGGTGCAGGAGGAAATATTCGGACCGGTACTCGCGATTCAGACGTTTAGAACGTTTAACGAGGCGATAGCTAAAGCGAACAACACGCCCTATGGGCTGTCCGGCGGAATCTGGACGGATAAGGGTTCGAAGATCTTCAAGATGACTCAAAGCGTACGCGCCGGTGTGGTTTGGGCGAACACGTTCAATAAGTTTGACCCTACGTCACCGTTTGGCGGCTATAAAGAAAGTGGTGTGGGCCGCGAAGGCGGCATGCACGGTCTTGATGCCTACCTGAAGCTGGAGGGTTAACGATGGCGAAAGCAGCAAAGAAAGCTGGACGTCTTGCAGTAGCCAAGACCTACAAGATTTACATTGGTGGCAAGTTTCCACGGACCGAGTCAGCGCGCTACTACCCGCTGGAAGACAGACAAGGCAATGTCATTGCCAATATATGTCGCGGTAGCCGTAAAGATTTTCGCAATGCGATAGTGGCGGCGAGAGGCGCGCAAGCGTCCTGGGCGAAGGCCAGCGCGTACCTACGTGGCCAAATCCTTTACCGCATTGCGGAAATGCTGGAGGGGCGACGCGAGCAATTCATTAGCGAATTGAAACTGCAGGGCGTCGCTGCACGCGCCGCTGAAAAAGAGGTGGACGCGGCGGTCGACCGGCTCGTGTATTTCGCAGGTTGGGCCGACAAGTATCAGCAAGTCTTTAGCTCTGTTAATCCCGTGAGCTCAGCCCATTTTAACTTTTCAGTACTGGAGCCGACCGGTGTGGTCGCAATCCTGGCGCCTGAATCAAGCGGCTTGCTCGGCCTGGTGTCCAACATTGCACCGGCCATCGTCGGTGGTAATAGCTGTGTCGTGCTGGCATCAGAGTCGCAGCCGCTTTGCGCGGTCAGTTTCGCCGAAGTTCTGCACGCGTCTGACGTACCAGGTGGCGTCGTCAATATACTGACGGGTTTTCGCTCAGAGCTGAGCGGCCACTTTGCGTCTCATATGGACGTGAATGCAGTAATTTACTGCGATGGCGGCAAGAAAATGGCGGAATCAGTGCAGGAAGCTGCGGCCGACAACATCAAGCGGGTTATTCGCCGCACTGATGTGAACTGGACCGACAACTCGTCACAACATCCTTATTTAGTACGCGATACCCAGGAAGTGAAAACTACCTGGCATCCGATCGGTGTCTGACAGGCCGACATGGCAACAACAAGTACGGCCGCGGCTGGCCGTAAGCATGGTGCTGGCCACATTGCTGGTCGCGATTGTATTGCTGCTACTCAAGATTCCGCAGCCGGCACCAAAAGACTCTGTAGAGATCGATGTACGGCTACTCGAGCAAGAGACTGCGGAACAGGATAATGCGCTAATAGAAGAGATCATTGTCGCCGAGACCTTACGGCCCGAATCGCGCGCTACCGAGGACGTCGTTGCGGATGTTGTGCCAGAGTCTGATCCGGCACAAAGTGTCGATTGGCAGGAGCAGATAAGCACTGCAGCCGAGGCGACGGTCGCGGCTTCGCATAGCGATGCGTCGTTGCATCCGGGTATCGCCGAAGCTAAGCGACTCGCAGCAATCAACTTTGCGCCATCGCGCGCGCCGGTCAAGAGGCCAATCTGGGAAAACGTTGAACAGGACCAGATGGGGCGCACGGTGCTTCGTAATGGCGATTGTTACCGTGTGTTAGATGATTGGCGCGCCACATACCAGGACATACAGCGCGACCTTGGGCAGTACATCATGTACTGCGACGGGGCTGAAGAGGTGGTCATCGACGTGAAGTGGGTCGAGGACATACGACAGAACTACGCATACCTGCGCCACAAGGATGGCGAGATTCCAGCCAGCGAACTTGACGGGCTATTGCGACGGCCCGCGGTTGTTGCTCAGGAATAATTGTCCATCAAACCCGGCTCGATTCGCGCGCCCAGCTGTTGGATCACGGTCGTCGCGCAATAGGTTCCGAGCCGAGCACATTCTGCAAGCGAGTAGTCGTTTGCCCAGCCAAATAGGAATCCGGCCGAGTAGGCGTCACCAGCGCCGGTTGAATCTACGACTTTTTCGACCCGGTTGGCCGGCTGGGTGACCAGTTGGTCGCCGTGCACGATGACCGACCCCAGCTCCGACCGGGTGATAGCAAACAGGTTGTCGTAATCTTCAATCGCCTGCATGGTTTCGTCGAAATTCCTTGTCTGCAGCAATTCATTGATCTCGTCTTCGTCAGCCAGGACGATATCGACACCGCCGCGTACGAAGTCGTTGAACGAACTGCGGTGTCTTTGGACGCAGAAGGAGTCCGACAGCGACAGTGCAATCGCGGCACCGTTCGCATGCGCGATATCGATGGCCTTTCTGGCCAGCGCAGGGCCCTCCGGGCAATCCCAGATATAGCCTTCAAGCAAAACGGCTTTCGGCGAGCCCACTGTTTCTGCGGATATATCATTGACCGACAGCTCGGTGCAGGCACCAAGGTAAGTATTCATGGTGCGTTGGCCGTCGTCAGTAATGAGAACGTGGCTACGGGCGGTCGGTGAGCCGTCGTCGCTCGGAGCGAGCCGTACGTCGACTCCCAGAGAGCGCATGTCATGGTTGAAGACCTCGCCGAACTGGTCATTCCTGACGCGGCCGATATAGGCGGCAGCGCCGCCGAGGTTGGCAAATCCCGCCACTGAATTTGCGACAGAGCCCCCCGACATCTCGGTAGCAGGACCCATCATTGCGTATATTTCGGTCGCGCGCTTCTCGTCGATGAGGTTCATCGAACCTGGAACAATTCCCATATCCTCGATCAAGGCATGTTCAACGTGTGCCAGAATATCGACGATTGCGTTACTGATTCCCAATAGCTGTGTGGTTTGCGTCATTGCGCTAGATCCAGTCCAAAAACGTCGCATAGACTATCATTGAAAATCAGGTACTGCTTAGCATTTGATGTAAGGAATATGCGGCTGTATCGTGTTGCACCTGTGCGGGAGGAAGTTAATGCGAAAATCTGGTGGATTGCTGATACCACTGACCTTGATCGTGATGTATTACGCTTTCCTGATCGTCAGCATGATGCTGGTGATCAGGCGCTGGCCCGGCTTTGTGGAGTACTTTCCGGTCGGCGGCGTGGAAGATCTTGCAGCGACCAGAGATACCTTTGAACCGGTCTATTCGTCGGTTCAGGAACGACTATACTCATCTGAGGGTCCGATTCGCTTACTCATCTCTAGTCTTGGCGCCGTGCTGCTCGCCGTGCCTGTGTCATGGGCCTACTTCATGACCAGCAGGGTGCGCAGGATCGACCAGTCATTTTTGCAAACGATAATGATTCTGCCGGTCGTTGTGGCCGGAATTTCAATGATTGTCCTGAACAGCCTCGCGTTGGCATTCAGTTTGGCGGGCGTAGTCGCAGCGGTAAGATTTCGTTTCACCCTGCGGCAACCGTCGGACGCGATGTATATATTCGTGGCCATTGCGATCGGTTTGGGCTCGGGTATCGGTGCCCTGGGAATTGCGACCGTCATTTCGTTCGCTTTTGTTGTAACGACGTTGGTTATCTGGAAACTCGAGTATGGGAAGTCGTTGTCGGGTCCATTCCTGACCATGATTACGCGACGTGACGCCGGCGAGGAAGAATACGATTAGTAGCAACAGCCTGTTGATGGTCCACGGCAAGGGATTCAAACCGCCGGAGGATGCCCTGTTCGATCTTTGCGTAGCGGCGCTGCGTGCCGGAATCCAGCGCGACTTTCCGGAAAGGACCTTCCAGTACGACGATATTTCGTTGCATATGGCGTACTACGGTGACCTGACGAATGAATTCCTGCAGGGTCACGATCGTGACTATGATCACCAGATTGACATCGGTGATCGCAAAAACGCGCTGACCGAGTTGCGCGGGATAGATGCGCGTAAGAAATTTGGCATCAGGCAATATGATTGCAGGCCGGGCAAGTCGGCCGTACCTGAGTTCCTGGCAAACTTTGTTTCACCGATTTGCGGTGTGTTAGGCATGACGAAAGCACTGGTTAAACAATTGTCGCCGGACTTTGCGGATTACCTGACAGGCGAAAGCACCTACGCACAGAGCGTGAGTGAGCGCATCCGGAAAAAATTGTGCGAACTTCTGGATAAGGACGATCGCGTCATGATCGTGTCGCATGGCACCGGATGTGTGCTTGTATACGATGTTCTTTGGCAGCTATCGCACGACGAACAGTTCGTCGAGAAGTATGGCAGCAAGAAAATTGATACCTGGGTAACGCTGGGTGCGCCGCTGGGTGACACCTACATTCGAAAATATCTGAAGGGTGCCACGGGCGAGCCCGTCTCATATCCGAAAAACGTCATCAGCTGGCACAATATTGCGGCAGAAGACGATTACATTTGTCACGACAATACGCTGGCAGATGACTTCAAG
>JBPCXZ010000285.1:0-3383 GCA_051008055.1 Woeseiaceae bacterium | reverse complement strand
AGCAAGCGGGCGCAACCTCTTTCGAACACTTTGAAATAGAAGACAAGCCGTTTGAGCGCAGGCTCGTCGATTTTGCGAAACGCAATGGCCTGACACGACGAGTTTTACAGTCCCCGATGTTCACATGCTCGCGCGAAACATTCTCTGCATTCGCCGCGGACAAGTCGCGACTAATGATGGCGGACTTCTACAAACAACAGCGTCGCGACCTCGATGTCATGGTCGACGCCGACCTGAAACCAGTTGGTGGTCAATGGAGTTTTGATGCCGACAATCGCAAGAAATTGCCACGTACTTTGCAGCCACCGGAAATCACCTGGTCGTCATCGAGTAGCCATACCCAAGACGTTACAGAACTGGTAGCTCAGGAATTCAGTGATCACCCCGGCGACGCCGCCGAGTTTCGCTGGCCAACTACGCGACGCCAGGCGCGCGAGTGGCTTGCAGATTTCGTGACGACACGGCTGCCTGACTTTGGTCCCTATGAAGATGCCATGAGCACACGCTCGGCTACCGTCTTTCACAGCGTGCTCAGTCCGTGCCTCAACCTGGGTTTACTGACGCCGATGGAGGTCATCGATGCTGTGCTGACACGTGCGGATGAGGTTCCCATACAAAGCCTCGAGGGGTTCGTACGTCAGGTGATTGGTTGGCGCGAGTTTGTGCGCGGTGTGTATCAGCAGCACAGCGATCAACAGGACACGACAAACTTCTGGGGACACGAACGCGAACTACCTGCCAGTTGGTATGATGGGACAACCGGCATACCACCGCTGGACGATACGATTCGGACGGCGCTTCGACTTGGCTGGACACATCACATCCCGCGGCTAATGGTGCTCGGCAACCTGATGACCCTGTGCGAAATTCGGCCGGTCAGCGCGCATCGCTGGTTCATGGAGATGTTCATCGACTCGTCTGAATGGGTTATGGGCCCTAACGTCTATGGCATGGGGCTTTTTAGCGACGGCGGCATATTCGCGACCAAGCCGTATATCTGTGGCTCAAACTATCTCCTCAAGATGAGCGACTACAAGAAAGGCCCGTGGTGCGACATTGTTGACGGCCTCTACTGGCGGTTCATTGACAAGCACCGCGAATTTTTTCAGGGAAATCCACGGCTCGCGCTGATGCCAAGAGCGCTTGATCGACTGGACGACACCCGGCGTGCGCACATCTTTGCCGCAGCCGAACGCTTTCTCGAACAACACTGATGAGTGACTAACGTGATGAATTCTGATTCAGATAGCAGGACATTAAGCTACAACATTCGGCCACGACCGGACTTTGCGATCCAACCTGGTCCACACCAGGAGTCGGTGTGGGATTACCCTCGGCCGCCCGCGATTCGTCGTGACGCCAGGCTGATCGAAGTTCTCGATGGAGAAACCGTCGTGGCAAGAAGTTCGCAGACGTACAAAGTCATGGAAACGGCAAGCCCACCAACGTTCTATATTCCGGCGGCTGACGTCAATTGCGATGTGTTGCAGCAGGTCACGGCGAGCACCTATTGTGAATGGAAAGGATCCGCAACCTACTGGGCTCTAGCCCGCGACATTTACGAGCCGGTCGGCTGGACCTATGAGCGACCCCGATCACGCTTTGACATGATCAAAGGATTTTTCGCGTTCTATCCGGGCCGAGTGGACTGTCGCATCGACGGGGAGCAGGCCATTACACAGCGCGGTCGTTTCTACGGCGGCTGGATAACCTCGGACGTGGTTGGCCCTTTTAAAGGCGAGCCAGGAACAGGCCACTGGTGAGGCTCATACATGCACGCAAAAGAGAATCTTCCAACCAAGGTCTGTGCTACCTGCAGTCGACCTTTTCAGTGGCGTCGAAAATGGAAGAAGGACTGGGCGTCCGTAAAGTATTGCTCAAAGCGCTGCCAGGCAAACCGTTCTAACCGTGCCTGAGGGACCCGAAATCCGCTTGGCGGCCGACAAGGTCGCGCGAGTTTTGGTGAATAACCAAATTGAAACCGTGAGCTTCGGGCTGCCGCGGCTTAAAGCATTCGAAAAAACGTTGTCCGGCAATCTCGTGACTGCCGTCGATACACGCGGCAAGGCGATGCTCACTCGCTTCGATAACGGTCTGACCATATACAGCCATAATCAACTCTATGGTCGCTGGTATACGGTTCGCCAACCACGTATGCCGAAAACAAATCGCCAGCTGCGAATCGAGCTAAGTACGCAAACGCATAAAGCACTGCTTTACAGTGCGTCCGATATTGAGGTGCTGGATGAAGACCAGCTTGCTCGCCATCCGTTTCTGAATCGCATCGGCCCCGATATCCTGGATCGCTCGTTGACTCAAGCGCAGATCGTCGAGCGCCTTCTCGATTCCGCGTTCCGTAATCGGTCTCTCGGCAGCCTGTATCTCGACCAGCGATTTCTCGCCGGCAACGGCAACTACCTGCGCTCCGAGATATTGTGGGTAGCAGGGCTGCATCCAAAGCGAAAACCGCTCGGCCTGTCTGCGTCCGAGCTGGAAACGCTGGCTGAGGAAACGCTCAAGATAGCCCGGCGTTCCTACCGAACTCGCGGAGTGACGGTAGCGCCGACACTGGCCAGTCAGCTGCAGGCTGACGGACTCACCTACGGGGCATATCGGTTTTATGTTTTCGGCAGGTCAGGAAAGTCCTGTCATCGCTGCGAATCACGTATAGAAAGAGAGACGATGGGTAGCCGCAACATCTTCATCTGTCCGACCTGCCAGCCTTGCGATGACGAGCGGATACACCCGTCACGTGGCTAACATTCCTGCAAACACATGCGCCATCGTCTGGTTTCGTCAGGACCTGCGGCTGGCCGACAATCCAGCACTTAACGCGGCGGTCAACAGCGGTGCCCGAATACTGCCGGTCTATATCCTGGATGACATAAACGCCGGCGACTACGCGATGGGCGGTGCAAGCCGCTGGTGGCTGCACCAAAGTCTCGCATCGTTGGATAATTCACTGGACGGCGGACTGCTACTACTAAAGGGCGACGCGAAAACAATTCTGCCGGCGCTGGCCAAGGAGGTTGGTGCTGCCACTGTGTACTGGAACCGCTGCTATGAGCCGTGGCGCATAGAGCGTGATACTGCGATTCGCGCAGTGCTTAATGCTGATGAGGTTTCTGTGCGTAGCTCTAACGGCTCGCTGTTGTTTGAGCCGATGAATGTTCTGAAGGCAGATCGGACTCCTTATAAAGTGTTCACGCCGTTCTATCGCAAGGGTTGTCTCGGCTCCGAAAACCAACCTCGAGATCCGCTACCAGCACCACAGGATCTGAAGTTGCTCACCGGGCCGGCTGGAGAGACGCTCGCAGATTTGGGTTTACTGCCGGACGTGCCGTGGTACGAGGCAATGGACGCCGCATGGCAACCGGGTGAGG
>JBPCXZ010000284.1:0-9989 GCA_051008055.1 Woeseiaceae bacterium | reverse complement strand
GCCAATCGAAGCCCGGAACGTCGCCAAGCTCGTCGACGGCCTGGCTGCCCTGGTTAGGTGGCCCAAGCATGACAACCCGTCCGAGATTTGAAATTTCTTTACCATTCAGATACTTGCGAACCAGAATACTGCCAAGCGAATGCGTTACGAAGTGCGTCTTGTCGGTTGCACCTGCCTCTTCGCATCGCTGCAGCCCTTCTTCAACCGCCATTGGTGCCAGTACTTCGATTGTGTGGTCACGCGACGGATAGTCAACATTGACAGCGGTGTAGCCCGCCTCGTCTATCGCTTCAGCCATGGTCTGCATCGAGGACGATGAACGCACCATACCGTGCAAGAGGATGACGCACTCGACCGCTACTGCTGTCGAGCTCGCGAACAACGCGAAGCACAAGAAAAGAAATCGCATTCTAATCGCTCACGAATCCTTCAGCGCGCAGTTGCTTGTCGTGCCAGGAGCCCAGCAAGGCTAATGCGAGCACCGCGCCAATCAGTGCCGTCCACATGTCGGCTTGCGTGTCCCACACGTAACCCTGCATGGAAAGAAATGCCTCGGCCGATTCGCCTGCGACAAGTGCCGTCCACCATTCGATGAGTTCGTAGAATGCCGCAACCGCAAGACAGAAACAGACGATGAAAAAGTTTCGCCAGGCCGCCGAGTTGAACACGTTGCGTCGAATGACTATCTCGCGAGCGATGATGGCCGGGACGAAACCCTGCACAAAGTGCCCCAGCTTGTCGTAGTTGTTGCGTGACTGATCGAATGTCTCGCGTACCCAGTCGCCTATTGGTACCTCGGCGTAAGTGTAGTGACCGCCAACCATCAGGATGATGCAGTGAATCAGGATGAGCACATAGGTCAGCGTCGTCAGCGGAAACCGCGTGCGTGTGAATAATAAAATTGCCGCGCCGATGATCGCTGGTGCTGCCTCAAGTACCCAGATTGTCGTATCAAACGGATTGATTGCTGACCACAGGAGCACGCTTGAGAAAATTACTGCCCAGATGATCGCATTTCGTGTCATTCGCTAGCCTCAGAGGTTTTCGCAACGCGTTCGCGAGGACGCCAGTATCCCTGACTTGAGAAGCAACGCCAAACCCATGGCAACCAGCGCAGCAACGCGAAGCTAAGCCATAACGCCCAGCCCAGGATCAGAACCTTGTAGACCCACATCGGCACGCTGATCGCTGATGCAGTCGGCAATGCCGAAACGCTTTGATCAGCAAACCATTGCAAGTTATTCCAGTAAGAACCATTGCCGGTGACGTGCATATCCGGCGTGCCCAGCAGGCCGCCGGGCAAGCTCGAGACGATTGTCACCAGCGCGATTACTGTAAGACCTGCAAACAATAGCTGGACGAGATTGAACTGCCACCACGTTGCCTCACCGTTCCAGCGCTCACGCACGCCACAGACCAGCAACCAGACCACCACCCAGCCCAGGGCCGGCCACGCGAAAGTGCTAAAGCCGAGTCCAAGCAACAACCAGTGCCGAGTCTTAAGCGGGGCCAGTCCAGTCCGGGCAAGTATAATGGCAGCGAGGATCAGAACGGCCAGTTCGGACCAGTAGAGCACTGCCGGGCCAAGTCGCGGGCCGTTAGTCGCGAGCAACCAGCGATTCTGTGGCAGCTGCATACGCATAGAGATATTGCTTGCCGGCGCCCCGATATCGACTGCCGGCATCGCCAGGCGCGTTGATATTCCACCCTCGTGTCGCCAGCTCATCACGATGCTGTGCTCGCCCGGCAGGATGGGCACGTCAACTTCTCCGTTTTGCGCTCGCAGAGACTGGCTCTCACCGTCGATCAGTACACTCGTAACCTCAGCAGTTTCCGGAATACGCATCGTGTGCTGCGCACCGCGCGTACTGCGGTACCGCAACGTCATCGTCACATTGCTGGAGCGATCTCCGTGTTCCGAGTACAAGTCGACCGAGTCGAACGCCAGCGTCGAACCCGCCGCGCCTTCCGGCCGGCTCGTTTGCACGGTTAGCGTCTCGCCAGCGCGCGGGAAAAATAAGGCGACGCGAGCGTTTTCATCGTAGGACTCATTTTCGCTTTCTGGGACGCCGGCAAACTCTGCATGCCAGATGTTGCTGACGCCCACTCTCCATATCTCCTGCCACGGCATGCCGTCTTCAACATGCAACGCCAGCGGTGAAACCGGTTTGATCTTGGAGCGCCAGGAAACGTGGCTGGTATTTGGCGCCATACTGACGAGAATCTTGCCGTCTGCGACAGCCATGTTCTCAGTCAACACAGATTCCGAGTTGAGTAACGGTAGCTCCAGCGACAAAGCTCCCTGTGCAGGAGCGATTCGTCGAACACTGGTGATGACAAACCAGTCAAGATCCATCTGCACCGTGCGAGTGACTTCAACAAACGGTGGAAAGCGGCTGCTCTCCCACCGCACTGTACCGCTAGCATTGTCTTCTGACTGCAAACGCGTCAGTTGCAGAGATCCGGACAAGAGGCGCCGGTCTTTAATCCCGGCAACAAACCAGCCGTCGCTATCGCTGCTGACCACGCGCGGCGGCGTTGGAAACGAAATCTCGAGACTGTCGACCGCCGGTATCGGCCCGCTTAAGACAACGGTGTGTCGCCCGGGAAGCAGGCGCAGCCAAAGTGTTTGATCCGGTGCACGCGATATCTGGCCTGCGGCTGAACCGTCTAGCAGGATCGCGGCCGGGCGCCAGCCCGAGTCGGAGCCTGGCAATGGAATGGCGACGTCTTCAAGAGCATGCACCGTCAGGTCCATACGAATGCTGTCAGTATCGATGGCAACCTCTGCAGCAACGATCTCGGCGCAACGTGGTGCGCATTCGGGAGCGGCCAGCAAGCGCTGTTCAAGTTCTTGCAGCACTTCTGCATCCGGTGTCTGTGCGTAGGCTTCCTGGCTCGGCAGCATCGTAATCATTAGCAAGCCAAAGCCGGCCAGACCGCTTGCAGCTGCACGACCAAGACTCAGACCGCCGGGGAGCTTGATTTGTCGTTGCAGTATCTCTGCCGCAAGTACGGCGACGAACAGCAACAGGAATGCGACTTCCACGATTCGCAGTAGCGAAACCAGCCAGCGCGGCATAATAACGAGGCGCATGGTCTGATCGGCATCGACCGGGCCGCTCCAGGACAGCTGGTACGAATTCCACTGCCACGACGGAATACCGGCGCCCACCTGCACGATCGCGTTTGGTGCGTAGCGGGAAAACGCGTAAGAACTGGCGACCTTGTTTGCTGACACAACAACCTCTTCGACAGAATCTGCCGCCATGTTCTTTTGGTACATGCGCTCTACCCGCTCGCGCTCAGCATCGTTTAGGTCGGTCATTAATGACGCTTCCCGCGCCGGTGCGTTCACTGCCACAGTGGCGGGCATAGCGAGTTCGTTGCGGCGAGCTTCGGCGTGCGAAGCGGGCATTGATCGTTGCGGCTCAAGCTGCGGATACATCGCGACGCGAAGTTGATTTGCGGCAAACGGCACCAGGGTTAACACCAGCAGTACCGCACTAGCGGCCTGATAGAAGCGGACCGACTGGCGCAACCGCCCGGCAGGCGCCACTCGCAGCAATGCAATCGCGATCAGCAGGTTGAGCCACAACCATGCGGGTGCGGAAAACTCATGAAAACTCAAAACCAATGCCGCCAACGCAATAACGCCAGCCCTGGCGCCGAACAAACGCCAGGTTGCTATCGCAATGATAAGAACGAGGAAAAAGTCGAGCAATTGCCACTGGCTAGTCCAACTGCCGGGTGCGTCATCGACACCCGGCGCGGCGAGGAGCTTGTGGCCGGGCGGCAAATTCAAAGTCGTATGTACGCTATTGAAACGCGTGTCCCATGCTGTGATAGGCAGCTCGCCACTGGCAGACGCCGCCGCATTGGCCGCAAGGTTCAGATAAGGACTTCGCAACTCCACGCCAGTTTGTCCTTCAGCCTCGCCTTCTGTGATCAGAAGGTTTTCGTGATCGGCCGCTGCGGTCAGCAATTTAAACGGCGCAAGCATGTCGAGCCGCCAGCCGGTTCGCATCGCGCCGCTGATGTCGTCATTGACAACAAAGCCTTCGCGATCAAACGTCATCCACATCGTGCGCGACAACGACAGATCGTTCTCTGCTGACACGATGCCACGACTGCGTTCAACAACGTTTAATGTATCGCCGACAGAAACGCGGAACGCCGCCAGCTCGTTCCAGCCATTCGGAACGTCGACCTGCAACGGGTCAACCGGGATAAGGCCTTCCGGTACAGTCACGCGCAGCGCGTCGTTGGCCGAGTAACTCCAGATCTCAGCATCTGGAAGATTCGTTTCAGGGGTGGGCATCGCTAGTGAATCGACCACCCCGGCGCCGCGCGCTGCGACCTCTATGACCCAGGATCCTGGCCGAACCTGGACCCGCAATTTGCCGTCCGACTCAAGGCGCGCAGGAAGCCGGCTATTGATCGTTAGTGGCGTGAAGCCGTCAGGCAGTATGGGGCCGAACAGCTCTTCGCGAACGCTGCCAGAAACCTGGATTCGAATGCGGGTCACCAGTCGTGTCGGCACATCGTCGCGAACAAGCCGATAGACGTCACTGGATATACTGTCGCGCGCCTGGGTTTCCTGTTGGCGTTCGCCAAGGAATACCCCGTTTCGGATTCTAGCCGGTCGATCAACCTGCTCACCGTCAACGAACAGCGAGATCACGCCAGTTGCCCACGGCAGGGTCAGGTTGCCGGGCCGCTCGTCCCACCCAAAGGTGCCCATCAACGTGTACGAGCCAGGCTCGAGAAATACGCTGGGAACATTGTCGTGAAGGACCACTTCAACAGCGCGGCCATTAGCAGTTACCGCATGCGGCCAGTAGTTCGTATTGCCGGGTAGTTGTACCCATTGTTCATCGGCGTACACGGTCCACGCCTGACTGAACTCGCCACCCGATGAGGTGACGGACAACTCCAAAGCGCCGGGCCAGACGCAGACGAAATCACTGCGCTGATCGGCCGCACGATTAAACCGAAACGGGCATGCACGGTACTCCTTGTCGTACAGCACCCATTCTTGCCAATCTTGCAGATCGTCGGGTACATGTACGTCACTTGCGGATGCAGCTGCAGGAAGCAGCAGCGCGAATAGAACCAGCCTGGTAAACGAGGTCATGGGCGCCTCCCCGGGAGTGCGATGATTTGTACTATACGTTAACGCGGGGAAAGCAGAAATTGGGTTCAATAATGTGGCGGTCGCTCATCAACAGGCGCGTCGTCGGGCGTGGCCTCGCCGATCGCGCGAACACGTTCGATGAGCGTCGTGCTCAGCTGTTCCAGCTGCATCATCCGCGCCTGTTGCTCTGTAAGTACTTCATTTAACTCGAGTAGTAGCTGCTCCTGGTGCGCCAGCTTGCTCTCGATATCAATCAATCTGTCGTCGCTCATGGTAGCCTCTCGCCTTTCGATATCAGGGCCAGAGCCCGGAACCCTTACTTTATGTCACTTTTGCGCTTCGATGAACTCTCGCTGGACTTTGGCGAGCTGAAAATACTCAGCGACGCTGAGTTTTCGATCGAGCCCGGCGAGCGTGTTTGCCTCATCGGTCGCAACGGCGCAGGTAAATCGACAACGCTGAAACTGATCAGCGGCGAGATCGAACCGGATCGCGGCCAGGTAGTGCGCAGCGATCATCTTGTCGTCAGTCAACTCAGCCAGGCGCTTCCGGACGCGATGGACGAGTACGTGCGCGACATTGTTCGATCAGGGCTGAAGGAAACCGAAGCGCTGCTGCAGCAATACGAGAAACAGTCCCAGCAGGAATTGGATCGCGACGGTATGCGTGAACTTGAAGCATTGCATGCACGCATCGACACGCACGATGGCTGGCATCTCGAGCAACGCGTTGACGAGACCATCTCTGACCTGAATCTGCCGGCTGACAAAAAGATGAGTGAGTTGTCAGGTGGTTGGCGTCGGCGCGTCGCACTGGCAACAGCGATAGTGCAAAAACCCGATCTATTGTTATTGGACGAACCGACTAACCATCTTGATATCGCCACCATCAAATGGCTCGAAGATCGCTTGTATGCGTGGCCCGGGGCCGTCTTGTTTATCACGCACGATCGAGCATTCCTGCAACGACTCGCCACTCGAATTCTGGAAATTGACCGAACGAAGCTGACGAGCTGGCCGGGCGACTACGATAACTTCCTGATTCGAAGAGATAAATCGCTGGAAGACGAGGAAGTCGCTAACGCCAGGTTCGATAAGAAACTGGCGCAAGAAGAAGTCTGGATCCGGCAAGGCATCAAGGCCAGACGTACGCGTAATGAAGGTCGCGCCCGCGCACTGGTCAAGATGCGAGAGGAACGCGCGCAGCGCATTAAACAGGACGGCCAGGCGCGCATTCACATTGAAGAGGCTGATCAGTCCGGCAAGAAAGTTGTTCGTGCACGCAATGTCTCTTACGGTTATGGCGACGCTACGTTAATCGACAACTTCTCTATCAAGATTATGCGGGGTGATCGTATCGGCCTTATTGGCAACAATGGTGTTGGCAAGACAACATTACTGCGCTTATTGCTTGGTGAACTCGAACCGCAATCTGGTACGTTGAAACACGGTACAAATCTTGAGATCGGATACTTCGATCAACTTCGCGAAGCACTCGATCTCGACAAGTCTGTGGCCTACAACGTTGGCGAAGGCCGCGACTACATCAAGCTCAATGGCAAGGAACGTCACATCGTTGGCTACCTTCGAGGTTTCTTATTCAGCCCTAAACGAGCGATGACACCCGTGAAGGCATTGTCGGGCGGTGAACGCAATCGTGTGATCCTGGCGAAACTGTTTACGCGGCCTGCCAACCTCTTAGTTCTCGACGAACCGACCAATGATTTGGATGTTGAAACGCTTGAGGTGTTGGAAGCACGATTGACTGAATACACCGGCACATTGATCGTCGTCAGCCATGATCGAGAATTCCTCGACAATGTGGTTACGAGCACCGTTGTCTTCGAAGACAATGGCAGTATTCGTGAATACGTGGGCGGCTACACCGATTGGCTTCGACAAGGCCACGACTTGGCTATCACGGACAATCCGTTTGAGGCTGAAGAACGCAAAAGACTCGCAGCTGAGCGACGCAAGAAGAACAAACCGAAGAAACTTAGCTACAAAGATCAGCGCGAACTGGATCAATTGCCAGCTGAAATTGAAGCTCTGGAAAACACGATCAAAGAGCTGCAGACAACAATTGCTGACCCTGACTTCTACGCACAGGAGCAAGAGGTGGTGCAAAAAGAACTACAGTCTCTTGCTGATCAGGAATCGTTGCTCGAGAGCCGAGTTGAACGCTGGAGCGAGCTGGAAGAGCTGCAAGCAAGTTTCCAATAGCGCATGCCGAATGCCGACTTTAGCCTAGTTCGTACCCATCACAGCCGGTCGTAACGATTCAAGAATTTCCCCAACAGCGGCGATCGTCTCATCATTGATACCGTTGGCAGCTGCGGCCGCGGCAACGTCCGAAACCGCCGAGTCAAAGTCCGCATTCGACATGTTCATTGTCGCGTGTGTCGATGTCATGTCGCGACCTTGGTAGTTGGCCGGGCCACCGGTTCCAGCTGCAAAGAATGCAGTGACATGAGCGATCAACTTTTCGTCATCGACACCCTCGAAGTAGTGACCGATATCCGGGTTTTCATGATGTAGCGCGACTGTATCCGTCACGATCTGGCGGATACCATCCATTTCGCCGAGACGTTCATACAGTGATGGTCCGGCAGCCTCTACCTCTTCTGCCACAGCGCCAACTGAGAAAAACCCAGCCACGATCGCAAGTGCGAACATGGCCCACGTTCGAGTAAATTTAGTCATCATCATTGCTTCCCTTTTCGAAGTTGCGGTGAGTGTGTGGAAAACCGTACCACTTACGTATTTGGCAATGAAGTACAGATTCTGTAGTGTTTATTCGTGCCGAACACGAGCTAACTATCTCAATATATTCACAAAAGGATTTGCTATGAAGACGTTTGGACAGTTCTGCCCTCTCGCTCAGGCTGCTCAATTGCTGTGCGAGCGCTGGACATTGTTGGTAGTTCGCGAACTGGTCGCCGGCAGCACGCGATTCAATGATTTGCAGCGGGGCGTCCCACTCATGTCACCGAGCTTGCTTTCGGCAAGGCTGAAACAGCTGACTGCAGCTGGTGTTGTTGAGAAAACCGGGTCGAAAGGCAAACAAAGCTACCAACTGACCAAGGCTGGCCAGGAGTTAGCGCCTATAGTGAAAGAGCTGGGCGCATGGGGTCATCGTTGGGTACGGACCAGTTTGGTTGTGGAAGACCTGGATGCCAGCCTGTTGATGTGGGACATGCGCCGCAGTGTGAAGCCTGAAGCGTTTCCGCAGCATCGTATCGTTCTGCAATTCGAATACCCGGACGCATCGAAGGGTGCTACTGACTGGTGGCTCGTGTCGGAGAACGGTGAAGTCGAACTATGCTTGAATGAACCGGGTGGCGATGTCGATGTCGTGGTCAGAAGCCCTCTTGCAAATATGACGGCCGTTTGGACCTGCCAAAAACCTTTCGAGGATGCTGTAGCAGATGGCGAAATCGAAGTATTCGGAGACAAGAATCTAATTAGTAGCTTGCCCGATTGGTTGCAAGCCAGTGGACTGTCGCAGCTTGGTCATCAGTCTATGCAAAACCAAATTTGAACAGGAAAAAGGCAAAGGCTTGCTGGCCTTATCCTGGCCGACATTCGTTTGGACGTCCGTCACCATTGCAGAACGCTGTTGAATGACCGCTTTACTCTAGGTACAAGCCGTTCAGATGGTAGAGTCGGGTCTTTAGTGAATGTCTGCTTTCGACCCAAAGCAGCCGGTCAATTGCTACGGAATTTGTCATGGATAATGTTCAATCAATTCCTTGGAGACGCATCTCCGTCGAATCGATCGCGATAGTCGCGAGCATCCTTCTCGCCTTTGGCATCGAAGCATGGTGGGGCGAGCGACTTGAACAGGCTCAGGAGCAGATACTCCTAACCAGGCTAAGCACGGAGTTTTCGACAAACCTGAAGCGAATAGACGAGTTGCAGCGCTTTGCGATAATTGACGATGCCGCCTTGGAGCTATACGACCTAATTGATAAAGCATTGCTCAATGAAGAACAAACAGTCCAGGTTCCTGCAGGCATGCTTAGGTTGGTTCTTATTGCTCCTGTATTTGAGGCTGAAATACCTGTACTGGACGCACTCACCAAAGCCGGAAAGCTAGATGTAGTCAATGATTCTCGAATCGTCGCGACAGTCTCAGTGTGGGAACGACAATTGCGAGATTACACGTCCATGGCAGAACGTGCGCGCCGCGACGTAGATACGCAACTATTGCCTGCTTTGTACAAAAGGGCCGATATTGGCCCATTACTAGTGGGGCCCTTTATCACTAGTCTCAACGAAGCGGACCCGATGTGGAGCGTCCCTGTGGTCATGAATATTGATTTTGAGATCAAGGGACTAGTTGCCGGGCGATACGCTCGGGCCTCCGATTTTCTTCGCGATTTTGAAAACCTGCGCATGGCCGCCGCTGAAGTTATTACAGCAATAGACTCAAGAAGCACCAATCCTCAGGTCCCACCGAATCGTACGTCGACTCAATGACTGCTAATGGCCGAAAGCAGACGTTCGAACATCTACGATTTTAATGGGACCCAATGAGCGCACAAATCGTGAAACTTGCAGCAATTGTCGGGTTTTTGACGGGACTGAGCGTTTCTGCTGCGATGACTTTTTTTGACTGGCGCCTGAATCCTTCCGAAGTTTTCTACAACAAAAATGGGACGAATTGGGACATTGTCGCTGAGACTGCACTCAGTTGGTTTTGGCCGATAGCACTCGCATCGTTTCTGCTAACGGCTATCGTTCTATACTCAATTGCCCGCTTCCAGCACTCTGACTGAGATCACGATTCTTGCATCGACAACAATGGAACCATAAGCTGAGATCAAGGTAACTTCGACGGCAGGCGGCGT
>JBPCXZ010000283.1:0-4563 GCA_051008055.1 Woeseiaceae bacterium | reverse complement strand
TTTTATACTGTCGGTGCGGCTTTGGTTATACTCGCCGCGCCGGGACATGATTATGGATAGAGCGTTGAAAGAAAGAATCATTGGGGCGACCGTACTCGTTCTGTTTGTCGTGCTCGTCGTTCCTGTATTTCTCGACGGACCAAATAGCAATGATGAGGTGATTTCCCAGAATGTGCCGTTGCCTGGGCAATCGGGCGATGAAAACCAGACCATTGTGTTGAATCGCGATCGCGATCAGCCGGTTCCTGCGGCGAACAACAACCGACCGGCTGTGACGACGGAGAAAGAAGTTGCGACACCGCCGGCTCCAGTCCGGAAAGATCCGCAGCCGGCAAAAGAGCAAGCTGTCGAGAATGATCCGGAGCCTGCGGCAGAAAAACCGGTCGAGACCAAGCCTGAAACTGCGCAAGACACTGCTCCAGCGCAGGTTGAAGCGGCGCCTGCAGAAACATCGAGTACCGGAATGTGGGCCGTACAGTTGGGGAGTTTCGGCGACCAGGACAATGCGGATAAACTGGCCGCGGATCTCCGGAAGCAGAATTTCACGGCATTCCTCAGCAAACTCTCGACCAGCTCTGGCGAATTGCATAGGGTGCGGATAGGACCGCAGAAAGATCGCGCGAGTGCCGAAGCCGTTGCGAAGCAGCTATTAAAAGCGGGGCACAAAGGACAAGTGGTACCGCACCCGTGATCTGTTAGAATCTCCACCCATTCGACCCCGACTGCAGATTAACCGACATCTCTGATGCCGATTATTGACATCCTCATAGCAATCGTACTGATCTTCTCGGTGATCGTCGGTGTCGTCCGTGGCTTTGTTAAAGAAGCCATCTCCATTACCGCTTTGTTACTCGCGATCTGGGCCGCACTCAATCTCGGACCAGGCGTCGGCGAAATATCTGAAAGTTGGCTCAGCTCCAAGGAACTGCAAATCTGGTTCGGCCGAATTCTGGTTTTTGTTCTGATTCTGGCGATTGGCGGCTTGATTGGCTGGGGGTTGGCCAAGCTCGTCCGGCTTTCGGTACTCAGCGGCATTGATCGCTTGATCGGCGGATTTTTCGGTGCTGCACGCGGCGTATTGTTCGTCGCATTGTTTATTCTGGCAGGTGAGTTCGCAGAATTCGACAACGATAGTTGGTGGACGAAGTCCAAACTCTTGCCTCATTTCGAAGTGGTCGCCGAGTGGATCATGGTAATGGCGCCACAAGGTTACGAATTGCTGGTGCCGGACGGTCCGACCAAGTCCATCCCAATTGAGCTCGATTAGATGTGTGGTTTAGCAGGCATAGTTAGTGATCAGCCCGTGCGTCAGGGTCTTTATGACGCACTGACGGTAATGCAACATCGCGGCCAGGACGCCGCGGGCATTGTCACTTGGGGCGCCGACGGGCTTCGTGAACGCAAGCGCAATGGCCTGGTGCGGGATGTGTTCAAACAGCGCCATATGTCGCAGCTGACGGGCAACGTCGGCATCGGGCACATTCGATATCCGACGGCCGGCGGCGCCAAAGCAGCCGAAGCGCAGCCGTTTTACGTCAATTCACCGTATGGAATCGTTCTCGGCCACAACGGCAACCTGACGAACTCTGAAGAACTGGCCGAGTTGTTGATTAAAGAGGACCGGCGGCACCTGAATACCGGCTCTGACTCGGAGGTATTGCTCAACGTGTTTGCTCATGAGTTGCAGATGCGCAGCAATGGCAAACCGACGCCAGAGCAGATATTTGATGCAGTCGATGCCGTTCACCGCCGATGTCGCGGCGGCTATGCGGTTGTGGCAATGATTGTTGGCATAGGCCTGGTTGCGTTTCGGGATCCGAACGGAATTCGACCGCTGTGCCTGGGTTCTCGCCAGAAGGATAGCGGCACAGATTACATGGTGGCATCTGAAAGTGTCGCAATGGATGTTTTGCAGTTCGAAAGAATGCGTGATGTGCAGCCCGGCGAAGCTATTTTTATCGACAATGACCGCGAGTTTCACAGCCGCGAATTCAGTGGTGAAGTCCGGCATACGCCTTGTATCTTCGAGTTCGTCTATTTTGCGAGACCGGATTCGATCGTCGACGAACTGTCTGTTTACAAGGCGCGGCTGCGGATGGGTGAGCAACTCGCCGGCAAAGTAGTTCGGGATTTTCCGGAGCACGATATCGATGTCGTAATCCCCATTCCTGACACCAGTCGCACCGCCGCCGTACAGGTCGCACACCATCTCGGTGCCAAGTACCGGGAAGGGTTTATCAAGAATCGCTACATTGGGCGGACCTTCATCATGCCAGGTCAGGAAGAACGCACGCAGTCGGTGCGGCGCAAGCTCAATGCCATCGATCTTGAGTTCCGCGGCAAGAACGTCCTGTTGGTCGATGATTCAATCGTTCGTGGCACAACCTCTCGGCAGATAATCAAGCTCGCGCGCGAAGCCGGCGCGAGAAAAGTGTACTTCGCCTCAGCGGCGCCTCCGGTCCGACATCCCAATGTGTATGGCATAGACATGCCGGCCGCGTCTGAGCTGATCGCCAACGGTCGTTCGGTCGAAGAGATTCAGGAGTTAATCGGGGCGGACCGTCTCATCTACCAGGACCTGCATGGTCTGATTCGTTCTGTGCGGCACGACAATTCGTCGATCACAGAGTTTGATACTTCCTGCTTCTCCGGTGAATATGTGACCGGAGATGTAACTGACGACTACCTGCATGAGCTTGAGCAACAGCGCAATGACAAGGCGAAGCAAGACTACGCGCTCAAGAGTCACGGCTTTGTGGCGGGCGATGCTGTGCAAGGCAAGCCCAAGGCCGTCGGCGGTAACTAGCGAAACTTCCGGCGGGAGCCTGTTTCCGTGAATGTCAGTTTCATGATCATTGATGGCGAAGCGGATTTCCGCAGCCTGCTAAGTCACCACGTAACGACACACTGGCCTGATGCGATTATCTCTACGTATGACCCGGTAGCCGCGGGTCAATTGCCGACTGAATTTTCGGGTGCCGGCAATGACATTGTCTTGCTGGGGAATACACTGGGTGATCGTGATGCCCTGGAGGTCTTGCAACAGTTTGTCGGGCGGCTAGGGTTTCCGCCGATCGTATTCTTCGGTGCTGAAGTGGAAGAGAGTCGTGCCATGAACGTCGGTGCGACGAAATTTTTTCACCGCGACCAGATTCGTCACAATGCATTAGTCGTATGCGTGAGCGATATCCTCAGGGCGCGTCAACCTGCGTCAAGTACGGGCTCGCTGTTTGTTGGCGATGACAAGGCCGGGATCAATCCGTTGATACGCGGCTATCAGATGGTCAAGAAGCTGAGCGCGTCAAATCACTCTGCAGTGTATCTCGCCAAGAAAGAATCGTCGGATCTCAACATCGTGCTCAAGGTGCTGCGGCAGGTACCTGACGTGGTCGACAGTATTGGCGCTTTCGATCGGTTCTTACAGGAGTACGAGTTGATCGCCGAAATCGATCACCCAAACATCGTCAGGATTTTCGACCTGGGCGTCGGTGACGATCACGCACACATTGCGATGGAGTATCTGGACGGCGGTGATCTCAAGCAGCGCATTGCTGCAGGCATCAATGAGAACGATGCCGTGAGTTATCTTCTGCAAATCGCCGGTGCGCTGGCTGAAGTGCACAAGGTTGGGATACTGCACCGCGACCTGAAGCCAGGCAACATCATGTTGCGCAGCGATAACTCGGTCGCACTTATCGACTTTGGCCTGGCCAAGCGAATGCGCCTGGAGATGGAAATTACCGGTAGCGGCGAAATCTTCGGGACACCGTATTACATGAGCCCCGAACAAGGGCATGGCGACGATATTGATCGGCGCAGCGATATCTACAGTCTCGGCGTAATTTTTTACGAGATGCTAGCCGGTAAAAAACCGTTTCGTGGCGAGTCCGCTATGAGCATTATCTACCGCCACGCCAAGTCGCCGGTGCCGTTGCTGCCAACCCATCTTGCCAAGCACCAGGCATTAATAAATATGATGCTGGCCAAACGGCCAGAGCATCGATTGAGCAATGCCGCCGAGGTCGCAGAGTGGCTGTAGTTCCTGCCGGCATCAGCGATTTTCTGGGTGCAGCGACGCCGGACAGCTGGATTGACGTTGCCTGCGAGCGCTTGCCTGAATTGCTGCTCGATCATGCCAACTGCGAGCTCAAGGCGGCGTCGACGGCGCTGGGGTTTTTATACCGCTACCCGGATCGTCCGGCGCTGGCACAACGCATGTCACGGCTGGCGCGTGAAGAACTACGCCACTTCGAGCAGGTACGGTCAATCATGCAGGACATGGGCGTGGAGTTCGATCGGCTCACCGCATCCCGATATGCCGGCGAACTGCGCAACGCAGTACGTGACGAGGAACCGTACAAGCTTTTCGACATGCTGTTGGTTGGTGCCTTGATCGAAGCTCGATCGTGCGAACGATTTGCAAAACTCGCGCCACATTTGCCAGCCAGGCTGGGCAAGTTCTACAACGGATTACTGGCCTCGGAGGCACGGCACTTCGAGCATTACCTCGGTTTTGCCAGGACCGAATGTGACATTTCAGAAAGTGAGCTGGAGACGCGTTTG
>JBPCXZ010000282.1:0-5556 GCA_051008055.1 Woeseiaceae bacterium | reverse complement strand
ATTTCTGCCGATGCGCTGGCGACAGCAACCGACAAACTCACCCATGACGATGTAGCTTGTTTTGGCGTCGTTACAGACGTCAGTAATGAGGAAAGTATGCAGGCGCTTGCGAGCAAAGCGAACGAGCGCTTTGGCAATGTGCACGTTATCGCCAACAACGCCGGTGTTATCTGCAAGCCGAACCTGACTTGGGAACAGTCATCTACCGAATGGCAACGCAATATCGACGTAAACTTGTGGGGCGTGATCAACGGGGTACGTGCGTTCGTGCCGGGCATGCTGGCGCACGGCGAGGAAGGCCATGTCATCAACGTGGCCTCGCTGGGTGGCTTGATTGCAGAACCCTATCTATCGCCGTATCACGTTGCCAAGTTTGGCGTTGTCGCGGTTTCCGAGTCGCTTTACTACGAACTCGCGATTAAAGAATCTAGCATCGGTGTGTCTGTAGTTTGTCCGGGCTTCGTTGCGACCAACCTGCTGCGCCAGAAGGACTCGACCTTTGCTGATACCGATGATGCCGCAACCGAAAAAGTAGCGGCCGTGTTCGAGGCCGGCGTCGCCGACGGCATTTCGCCCGAATCGGTCGCTGATCTGACCGTGGAAGCGATTCGGAACGGCAAGTTGCATGTCATGACGCACGCTTATAGCAATGATTTGCTGCACACGCGTTTCGATGCGATTCTGGCGGATCAGAACTTACCGCTGACCGACAAGCTCAAGGACGCCTTCGAGACCTGAATCGCCCGACCTATACCGCGAATTTGATACTCTAGACGCCCCTGAACGGAGGCTATTCCATGGGTCGCCTGCTCAAAATATTTTTCTCAATCGTCGGCATTGCGGCGCTGCTCGCTGTCATAGCCGTAATTACCGTCATGTTGCTGTTTGATGTCAACGACTATCGTGATGAGATTGAACTGGCAGTCGAGAAGAATACAGGTCGCGACTTCGTCATCAACGGCGATATTGGCCTCGCGGTATTCCCGTGGGTGGAAATCGAGATGCCGCCGGTTAGCCTGGGTAATGCCGAGGGCTTTGGCGATGAACCAATGATCAGTATTGAGGAGGCGAAACTGAGTCTGCGGTTGTTACCGCTGTTGTTGCGGCGCGAGGCGCAGGTGTCGACGGCGCGCCTGGAAGGCTTGCAGCTCAACCTGGCGGTGAATAGCGTAGGCCGCGGCAACTGGCAGGACTTCATCGATGCGGCCGAGTACAAAGAGTCGATGCCGGACGCTCAGCAGGGCTCGACGGATGCGACCCTGGGCTCACTCGAAATAGCCGGTATTGAGGTGCTGAACTCGGCGATCAGCTACGCCGATGCGCAGGCTGGAAGCAAGTTCGTCCTTGGCGACTTGAATATCGAGGTCGGCGACATCAGCGGCGATGCGGATACGATTAACCTGGGCGGCTTTTCGATCGACGCACTGGTTGAAGGCGTGGCCGAAACACCCACCGTATTCGCGCTCGACACTGCGTCGGTCACTATCGAAACGGGCGCCGAAACTGTAGCGATGGAGCCAGTCGACCTGGATCTGCTTGGCCTGGATATTGCGGCGACTATTGAGCCGTTTTCTTATGCGAATGAGATCACGCCGGTCGCCAGAGTCGTTGTCGAGACTTTTTCTTTGCGAAACCTGATGGAGAGACTCGATATCGAAGCTCCCGAAACCGCTGATCCGGCCGCACTGGGTAGAGTTGAAATGGCCGCGACAGCAAGAGTCGGCGCTGATGCGATTTCACTGACCGACCTTACTCTGACGCTGGATCAAACCACATTTACTGGTGAGCTTGCGATTCCGCAGGGCAATAACGACGAATTTAGTCTGGCGTTGAACGGCGACGGTATCAACCTCGACAACTACATGGCCCCGGTTGCTGAAGGTGAGGTCGCCGCGTCGGACGGGGAAGCGGTAACGGTCGAGATACCGGCGGAGTTGATTCGATTGATTAACGCCAGGGGCAGCCTGAAACTCGGGACCGCTCAACTCAGTGGAATGCAGTTCTACAACATCGACCTGGGCTTGGCGACGAATAACGGCAAACTGCGTTTGCATCCGTTCAGCGCAACCTTGTTCGAAGGTCAATACAACGGCGATGTGCGTATCGACGCGTCCGGCACTACGCCGGTGTTGTCTGTCAACGAGAAAATAGAGGACGTTCAACTTGGCGCGCTGGCCAAAGCGATGTTCGATCAGGACAACATTACGGGTTCAATCAATGGCAGCTTTGCATTGAGCGGCCGTGGTGCGGATATGCTGGCTGTGCAGCAGAGTCTGGGCGGTGAAATATCAATGCAACTGAGCGACGGCGCATTTGAAGGCACCGATATTTGGCACGAGTTGCGCAAAGCGCGGGCGCTGATTCGGCAGGAGGAAGCACCCGAGCCGACGCTACCTGCGCGGACGCGCTTCAGCGACGTAAGCGTGAGCGGGCCAGTGAATAACGGTGTTTTTAGTAGTGACAATCTCCAGGCGCTACTGCCATTCATGCAGTTGACCGGAACCGGCAGTATCAATTTCGTAGAAGCCACGATCGACTATCGAATGAATGCTCGCGTTTTCGAAAAGCCAGAGCTGATTGGTGATGAGGCAACCGCCGAAGAGCTAAAGGACCTGGCCAAGGTTCGAATTCCGATTCGCATTACCGGGCCGCTCGCAGCCCCCAGCGTCAAGCCGGATACCGAGAAACTACTTCGCGATGCGGCCAAAAAAGAAGTCGAAGACAAGCTCAAGGACAAGCTTATGGATCTGCTCAATCGCTAGCACTATGCGCGCCCTATTCTTGACTCTGTTCTTGTGTGCGACCGCAGATGCTGTGGAGTTGCGTAGTGTCGTTGTGGAACGCGAAGATGATCTCTATTGGCTCGAGTCCGAGGTCTGGTTCGATGCGGAAACGTCCGCGCTGTTCGAAGTGTTTCTGAACTACGACCTGACCCACGAGTTTACGAGTTTCGTCGTCGAGTCGCGCAATTTGGAGCCGACCGAGGACGGACGTCGCCGTTTCTACATTCGCAATCAGGGCTGCGTCTGGTTCGTGTGCCGCTCATTCGAGCGCACGGGGCACGTTGAGCACGTGCCGAACGAGTATATCGAGTCGACGGCTGATGCGGAGATCAGCGATTTTCACATCAGTATTGAGTCTTGGGAGTTCACGCCCGAAGGCGAGGGTACGGTCGTCGTATACAAGTTCAAGTTCGACCCGAAATTTTGGTTACCACCGGTTATTGGGCCCTATGTCTTACAACGCAAGCTGGAGATTGATAGTAACCATGCGCTCAGTCGCATTGAAGCGCTGGCGCGGGGCAACGCGCAGTGACGGACTTTGCAGCACGCGTTCTGAGCTGGTTCGATAATCACGGTCGCAAGGACTTGCCGTGGCAGCAGGATATCAATCCGTACCGCGTCTGGATTTCGGAGATCATGTTGCAACAGACCCAGGTACAGACCGTGATTCCATACTATGAGCGCTTCATGCAAAGCTTTCCGGACCTGCAGTCATTGGCCGAGGCGGACATCGACTCTGTATTGCAACACTGGTCAGGCCTGGGTTACTACGCGCGTGCCCGCAACCTGCACCAGGCAGCAGGGGTAATTCGTGACGACTTTTCTGGTGAGTTTCCGACGGCATTCGATGACGTCGTCGAACTACCGGGTATCGGGCGGTCGACTGCAGGCGCGATTCTGGCAATCGCTGGCAAGCAGCGACACTCGATCCTCGACGGCAACGTCAAGCGCGTGCTGGCCAGGCACGCGGCAGTTGCCGGCTGGCCCGGCAAGACAGACGTTTCGAAGCAGCTTTGGGTTCTGGCCGAGGCGCGAACACCGCAGCAACGCGTAGCCGACTACACCCAGGCGATTATGGATCTGGGTGCGACCCTCTGTACGCGCAGCAAGCCGAATTGTGCTGCCTGTCCGGTCGCCAGCGACTGCGAGGCGCACATTGCGGATGATGTAACTGCCTACCCGGGCCGCAAACCGAAAAAAGTGAAGCCATTGCGACAAACCACCATGGTTATTGCGATCGACAATGCGGCGGTGTTCTTGCAGCGTCGCCCGCCGGTCGGCATCTGGGGTGGATTGTGGAGCCTGCCTGAAGTTGTTGATGTCAGCGACTGGTGCCGAGCGACATTGAATGTTGAGCCGGGTGAAACTGAAGAACGGCAGGTCCTGCGCCACAGCTTTAGTCACTATGACCTCGACATAAAGCCAGTCGTGGTGCACGTAGCGGCTGCGTCGCGTAAAGTAGCCGACTCGCCGGATATGACATGGTATGTGCCCGACGAAGAGCCGCCGGGCGGCATCGCGGCACCGGTACAACAAATAATCAATTCTTTAAGAATTAACAACCATTGAAGACTCAACGAGATGTCACGAACCGTTAATTGCATCATTCTCGGCCAAGAAGCCGAAGGCCTGGACTATGCGCCGTACCCCGGCGAGCTTGGCCAGAAAATCTATGACAGCGTCTCGAAAGAGGCATGGCAGCGCTGGGTGGCTCACCAGACGATGTTAATCAATGAGTACCGCCTGACACCCATTGAGCCTGAGGCGCGCAGCTTTCTTGAAAAAGAAATGGAGAAATATTTCTTTGGTGAAGGTTCCGCGGCGCCGAAAGAGTACGTTCCGCAGGGCGAGTAAATTCAGCGCGTGCAGTACTGCACGCTGAAAAGCTTGTTACGGTCTGTCCAGACCTGCGCTACTTTAAAGCCAGCTCCTTCTGCCATTCTTGCAAAGCCTTCCAGTGTGTACTTGTGTGAGTACTCGGTAAGTATGCCTTCGCCTTTCTTGACCACGACAGTGTTGTCGCCGATGTTCACCGTTTGTTCGCTGTCGTTGATCAGTCGAATCTCGACGCGCCCTTGCGATGGGTTGTACTGCGCGTCATGTTGCCAGGAGTCCAGGTCAAAGTCAGAGCCGTACTCGCGATTCAGGTGACGCAGCATGTTGAGATTGAATTCTGCGGTTACACCGGCACTGTCGTTGTAAGCGCGTTCAATGATCGCTGGGTCTTTTTGCAGGTCGACGCCGATCAGCATTGCGCCATTCTCGCCCGCTTCGTGATACATCACTTCAAGGAGCTCGCAGGCGACTTCATTGGTGAAGTTGCCAATAGTCGAGCCCGGGAAGTAAACAATATTGCGCAGCGGCATGACAGTCGGGTTGGGTAGCTCGAAACGTTTCGTGAAGTCTGCGACAACCGGCAGCACCTCGAGCTCAGGAAATTCTTTGCGAATATCGCTGGCCGACGCAAGCAGATGCTCTTCTGAAATATCGACTGGCACGTACACCGCTTGCTCGATAAGGTGTTCGAGCAGTACGCGTGTCTTACGGCTGGAGCCACTGCCGTATTCGATCAGGCTGGCCTGCGGGCCAATGAGCTCGGCAATCTCCGCAATATTTTCGCGCATAATGCCGAACTCGGTTTCGGTCGGGTAGTACTCGGGCAGGGTCGTAATCTCGTCGAACAACTGCGAACCACGTTCGTCGTAGAAATACTTCGGCGAGATCATCTTCTCGTCTTGCTGCAAACCATTGACGATTTCCTGCACGCTCATGC
>JBPCXZ010000281.1:0-8772 GCA_051008055.1 Woeseiaceae bacterium | reverse complement strand
CCGTTGTGTCCAGGCCAACGCTGGTGCTCGCCGATGAGCCCACTGCAAACCTCGATTCAAAAACATCCGATGACCTGATGGATCTATTCAGCGAGCTGAATGAGACGCACAACACCACTTTTGTTATAGCAACTCATGATCAACGGGTAATGGCGCATGTGCCGCGGCTGATCAAGATGATCGACGGACGCATCGTCGATGACATACAGCAGCATGCGTCTTAGTGCATTTCTGATTCTGCTGTTTGCATCGTTTGCGACGCAGGCCGACAGTAATTTTGCGTTCACCGGCCATACGAAACTAAACGCATCAAGCCAGAGTTATCCCGACAACAGCGTGCTGCGCGCGTTGTTCGGCTCCAACTCCCTGGATGCACAAGCCGACGCACGCTTGAACCTGAAGTGGCGCAGCAGTGGCTGGGCATTCAACGCCGACTATCAACTGGTTGGCCTGCACAGCGAGAGCATTGGGCTTGGTGGTAATTTGCCGCCGGATATTGGAAGCATTGTGAATCGCTTGCCGAACGATGACCGGCGACTATTCGACCTTACGGACGTAATCAGTGAATCCGGCGACAACGCCCTGCTGCATCGCCTCGACCGACTTTGGCTCGGTTATTCGAGCGAGAAGGCGGTCATTCGATTCGGCCGGCAGGCATTGTCCTGGGGCAATGGCTTGTTCTACGCGCCGATGGATCTCGTCAATCCGTTTGATCCGGCGACCATTGATACCGAATACAAAGCAGGCGATGACATGCTGTACGTGCAATATCTGCGCGACAGCGGCGACGATGTGCAGGGGGCTGCAGTGATTCGTCGCAACCTGATTTCGGGCGATGTTGAATCCGACGTCGGGACCTACGCTTTGAAGTATCACGGCTTCGCCGCAGAGTATGAGTACGACGTATTGATCGCGGAATCTTACGCGGACACGGTCATTGGCCTTGGATTCGGACGCGGCATTGGCGGCGCCCACTGGGGCAACGACCTGGTCATCACCGATACAGACGATGACACCTACGTCCAGTTCGTTACCAACCTGACTTACTCATGGGTGTGGCGTGGCAAGAACATGAGCGGCGCGATCGAGTATCACTACAATGGCTTCGGGATTAGCGACGGCCGTTACGACCCCTTAAGCCTGGCGCAGGAACCGGAGTTACTAGCACGAATCGCCAGGGGCCAGATGTTTACCCTCGGGCAGCATTACCTGGCCGGCAGCGTGATGATCGAGATGACGCCATTATGGAGTATCACGCCGGTGTTGCTCGCCAATGTTGGCGACCCGAGCGCGTTGCTGCAGCTGACGACCAACTACAGTCTCGGCGATAACATGACTCTGCTCGGCAGTATCAACTTACCGCTAGGTTCTGACGGCACCGAATTTGGCGGCATTGACTCAACCCTGGCTGACTCGTACTTCTCAACAGGACCGGGTTTGTTTGCACAGTTCGCCTGGTACTTCTGAGTAGCGTTCTATATTGATGCGCTCAATCGCGGCTACATTCCTGACCGAGGAATACAGCTCCGTACTGTAGTAACGGCAGCTAGGGCCGAACAACGTGCGGTTCGCGACGCTCATGGGCCCAGTTATTGATCGGCTCGATGTACTCTTCAGTAATCGTCTGCATCTCAGCATCGAGCACTTGCCATTGTTGGACCAGATCGGCTTGACGAATTCGCATACCGCCGGTTACCGGCGCGCCTGAATAATCGATCGTGTCCATCAGATAGCGAATCTGCCCGCCGAGCATCGTCGCCCAGGCGTCCTCGTCTTCATAAGTTTCATGCTTTAGCTGCGTAATTTGCTGCTCCCAGGAATCGATTCCCGCAATAGCCTGGCTGCCAAGCGACTGCAGCGTGGCGTCGTCGTGCATGGCCATGAAATCACGGATTTGCGTCCGGGCACGACGCGCCTTGTCCAGAGTCTGCAACGACTCGGCGAGCAACGCTTTGACGTCGAGAAGCGTTGCCGCCCAGTCTGCAATTTCCGCGTCGCTCGCAAAAGTTCGTGGATCCTTGGCCACTGTGAACGTTACTTCGCTCGCAGCAGCACCCAGCATTGCGCGCGCGGTGTAATCACCGGGCGCAACGCTCGGACCTGAATACCCCTCATTCAACAACAGGCTATCAATGCACGGCACATCTTCGGATCTCATGTTCCAGGTCCACTTATTAAAGCCCTGTTCTACCGGCGCGTATTTGTGTTCGATCGGTCGTCGCGGTTCCTCATTGCCTTTCTCACAACGCTCCTGATCGCCCTCCGCGCTCGACATCGTGCGCACTACCGCGCCGTCTGCGTCGAGTATCTCTATCGTTAGTATCGAGTCTTCATCTACCTCGTCGCGAATGTAGTAATACAACGGCACATTGGGCGACGGGTTGCCACCTTCAAAGTCACCCGGTCGACTGCTCGGCTTGCCCATCGCCCAGGTCGGTGGTGTGTAGAGATGCAGAGCCTTGTCCGCGAGCTCATTCGAGGCTTGCCGCAATGCCCAAAGATCATCTAGCACCCAGAAGGCGCGGCCCTGCGTTGCAACCGCAAGACCATCTTCGCGAGCGCGCAGGTCTGTTATCGGCACCGCCGGCAAATTCAGGTCGAACGCCTGCCATTCATCGCCATCATTGAACGACACGAACATGCCCTTCTCGGTGCCGGCATACAGTAGCCCCTGAACCACCGGGTCTTCACGTACGACCCGGACAAACGAACCATCAGGCAAACCATCGTCAATACGTTTCCAGCTGCGGCCGTGATTGGTTGTTTTGTAGATGTACGGCTTGAAGTCATTCAACTTGTACGCCGTAACCGCAAGATAGGCCGTGCCTTCGGCATGCGGCGACAGATCGATCGCATTGATCATTGCCTCGCCACGATGCGGCGGCGAAATATCCGCCCAGTTCTCGCCACCGTCACGCGTAATATGCACCAGTCCGTCGTCGGCTCCGACCCAGATCGTGCCCGCTTCGTTCTTGCTTTCTTCGATCGCAAAGATCGTGTGGTAGAACTCTGCACCGACATTCTCCGGTGTCAGCGGCCCACCGTTACGGCCCATATTCTCAGGCTTGTTGCGCGTAAGATCGGGGCTGATCTCTTCCCATGACAGGCCGCGATCAGTGCTCTTCAACAAGAACTGGGTGCCGTAATAAATCGTCGCGTGATCGTGCGGGCTCGTGATGACCGGCGGATTCCAGTTGGCGCGATACTTGAGATCTTTCGAGTCCATGCCGTACACCAACTCTGGGTACGGGATGATATAGCGCGTTTTCTTGTTGTCATGGTTGTACTCAGTCAACGTGCCGTTGATCGTCGTGGCATACACGAGCGTCGGGTCGTCTGGATCAAAAGCGATGTGCGCGCTCTCGCCGCCGCCAACGGCATAGTAATCGTCCACGCCAATGCCGCCATCCCATGCGTAACTCGCGATGGCAACCGTGGAGTTGTCCTGTTGGCCGGCGTAGAGATGATAAGGGTCCTGATTGTCGGTGATGATTCGATAGAACTGCGCTGTAGGCTGGTTATAGATCGAGCTCCAGGTCTCGCCGCCGTCGAAAGTCACATTCGCGCCACCATCGTTCGCATTAATGATGTTGTTGCCGTTTTCGGGGTTAAACCACAGGTCGTGGTGATCGCCGTGCGGCGCTGACACCTGCTCCCAGTCCTTGCCGCCGTTAACAGACTTGTAGAGCCGCGTATTCAGCGCCCAGACGGTGTTGGCATCGGTCTGGTCAACCGCGATGTGAATGTAGTACCAGGCACGCGACCACAGCGCGCGATGGCCGTTGACCAGCTCCCAGCTAGAACCGTAATCATCACTACGCCAGACACCGCCTTCTCCTGGCCCAGCTTCGATCATTGCGTAGACGCGTGCCGGATTATCGGCCGACACAGCAATGCCCGTTTTGCCAATCAGCTCCGGCAAGCCACCCTCAAGTTGTTTCCAGGAATCGCCGCCGTCTAAAGACTTATAAATGCCGCCTCCGTCCCCGCCCGATTTGATAAACCAGGGCTTGCGTCCGTGATGCCACATGCCGGCATACAATACGCGCGGGTTGGTCGGGTCCATCGTGATATCGGTCGCGCCGGTGTCCGGATTGACAGACAGCACCAGCTCCCAGTTCTCGCCGCCATCTTTACTGCGATAAACGCCACGCTCCGGGTTGGGCGCCCAGATCTGTCCTTGCACGGCGACATAGACAAGATTCGGATCGGTCGGATGTATTTGAATCTTGGCGATCTGGCCCGCTTTCGGCAGGCCGATAAACGAGAATGTTTGTCCGGCATCGGTTGATTTCCAGATCCCCTCACCCTGCGACGTCGTCACGCCGCGAATGGGCGCCTCGCCGGTGCCAACATAAATGACATTGGCATCAGACGGCGCGACCCCGATCGCGCCAATCGTACCGACCGGAATCTGCCCATCAGAAATGTTTTGCCAGGTCTGACCGGCGTTATTAGTCTTCCAGACGCCGCCGCCGGTTGCCCCCATGTAGTAACGCTGGTCATCGCCGGGTACGCCGTGGACCGCGGTAACACGCCCACCGCGCCATGGACCGATCAGCCGGTACTCCAGCCCGTCAATGAGTTCTTCCTGCACGGCCTCCGCTGAGGCGGTGCTCGAAAACATCAATGAAAAGAGGATCAAGACAACTGCAGATAGCGAATGGCGCATTAGACGATTTCCTTTATTGTTCTTGCGAGCAAGTTTACGGCAGCCTTTTTTCCGACGCCATTTATCTGGCGCGGCGTAATACGTACTAGTCGATGCGCTCGATCGCAGTCACTGCGCCGGCAAGCGATTGCTCGATTCGGTCCATCAGCATGTCGAGATCGACACCCTCGGTGCTTTTCTGGCCTGCGCGGTAGCGTGCGTAAACGCCGAGCAGAATAGCCGCCATCTTCCAGTGGTTGAATCCCACGTAGTAATCCAGCATATCGATGTTGCGACCAGTCCGGTCCGCGTAGCGCTGCGCAAGCTCATCGCGAAATGGAAAACCGCCAGCCGACGTCGGCAAATCGTCACTGGTCGAAATATCGGCCTCGGATTCCGGCCAGGTCTTTAAGGTGTAGCCAAGGTCGGCCAATGGATCGCCGAGTGTTGAAATTTCCCAGTCGACGACAGCCACGACATTCGCGTCTTCACCAATGAGGCAATTGTGAAAACCATAGTCTCCATGCACAACGCGGGCCTTGCCCTGTTCCGGACGATTCGCCAGCAAGTACTCGTGTAATTCATGCGCCCGCGGATCGTCATGCTCCGCAGGTTCAATGGATGCCTGCCAGGAGCGATACCAGGTATTCACCTGTCGGCCGATGTAGTCGTCTTTTTTGCCAAGCTCACCGAGGCCTATGTCGTCCGGATCCATGGCGTGTAGCTGAGCAAGCGTGTCGATAAACGCGTGCGCGAGTGCTGTGCGCCGTTCTGGCAGAATCCGCTCATCGACCTCGGCTCGGGTGTACAAAGGGCGTCCCTGTGCAAACCCCATGACATAGAACAACGCGCCGGTTATCTCTTTGTCGTTACAGAATCCCAACGCCTCCGGAACAGGAAACCCGACCGGCCCCAACGCAGAGATTAACGACCATTCACGCTGCATGTCGTGGGCTTTTGGCAGCAACTTGCCCAGCGGCGGCCGGCGAACGACGGCCTTGTGACCATTTTGATCCTGCAGCAAGTAGGTCAGGTTGGAGTGACCGCCCTCAAGGCGCGTCCACGTAAACGGCGGCGTCAGCGTTGCGACGTTTGCGCCGACCCAGGCCTCAACCGCCGGGATATCGAAACCCTCAGCTTTCACCACAGATCATACTGTCGAACTTCGTTGCGCCCGACGACCATGTGATGCACTTCGTCGGGTCCATCGGCAAAACGCAGGGTCCGCTGTTGTGCGTACATGTGCGCTAGCGGTGTCCATTGCGAAGTACCCGTCGCACCATGCATCTGAATGGCGGCATCAATTATCTGGCAGACTTTCTCCGGCACCATTGCTTTGACAGCACTGACATACACACGCGCTTCGCTGTTGCCCAGCACATCCATCGCCTTGGCCGCCTGCAACACCATCAGTCGGCTAGCGTTGATATCAATGCGCGCCCGCGAGACCACTTCGAGGTTTTTGCCAAGCTTGACCAGTGGCTTGCCAAAAGCCACACGGGTACTTGCGCGCTTGACCATCAATTCCAGTGCGACCTCAGCCTGCCCGATCGCCCGCATGCAATGATGAATGCGACCTGGTCCGAGACGTAGCTGTGAGATTTCGAAGCCGCGGCCTTCGCCGAGTAAAATATTTTCCCGCGGCACGCGGACATCAGTGAGCCGAATATGCATGTGCCCGTGCGGCGCGTCGTCGCTGCCAAAAACCTGCATCGGTCCAACGATTTCGACACCAGGCGTATCGATAGGGACCAGGATCTGCGACTGTTGACGAAATGTCTCAGCGTCCGGGCTGGTCTTGACCATAGTGATCATGATCTTGCAATCAGGGTCACCAGCGCCGGAGATATAGTACTTCTCACCATTGATGACCCATGCGTCGCCATCCAGAACGGCGGAGGTCTCAATATTGGTCGCATCGGAAGAAGCGACGTCCGGTTCAGTCATTGCATAGGCGGAGCGAATCTCTCCATCCAGCAAAGGTTTTAACCACTGCTCTTTTTGTTCTACTGTGCCGACGCGCTCAAGCACTTCCATGTTGCCGGTGTCGGGCGCACTGCAGTTCAAGGTCTGCGACGCTAATGGGTTTTTTCCCAATTCCATCGCAATGTAAGCGTAGTCGAGATTCTTCAGGCCCTCACCAGTTTCAGCATTGGGCAGGAAAAAATTCCAGAGACCTGCTTCACGCGCCTTGGCTTTCGCACCGTTCATTAGTTCGACCTGACGCGGGTGATGCGACCAGGGATCATCCTTCTCTGCGTGCAAGGCTTCGAACTCTTCGCTGATCGGATCGACGTTCTCAGCGATATGTTGCTTGACCGCGTCGAGCAGTGGCTGTGCTTCGGCCGACATTGATAGCTCGAAAAGCTCCGGCTGAATTTTGTCCATGAATTTCTCCTGATGCAGCAGCGATCATATATGCTTATTGCTGACATTCGCTAACGGCAGGCCAATCATGACAGACATGTTCGATCTGAGTGGAAGAATCGCAGTGGTTACCGGCGGGTCGCGCGGCATCGGCAGAATGATCGCCGAAGAGTTCGTGCGTCGCGGCGTGCGTACCTACATCACGGCGCGCAAGGCTGACGCCTGCCAGCAGACGGCCGAGGAGCTCTCAGCGTTTGGCGAATGCATTGCATTGCCGCACGACTTGTCCACGCCCGCAGGCATCGGTGTATTCGTGAGTGAACTCTCAGAGCGGGAGAAAAGCCTCGATATTCTTATTAACAACGCAGGCGCCGCTTGGGGCGCTGAGTTCGACGAGTTTCCCGAGAGCGGTTGGGACAAGGTCATGGACATCAACGTCAAGTCGCCATTCTTTTTGACCCAGCAACTGGCGCCGATGTTGCGCGAGGCCGCGAGTGCGGAGCAACCTGCCAAGGTGATTAACATTACATCGATCGACGGCATCAGGAATACGGACATGGAAACGTATTCCTATTCAGCGAGTAAAGCCGGTGCCATTCATTTGACTCGCCGTCTCGCCAAGCGCCTTGTCGGCGAACACATCTACGTTAATTCCATAGCCCCTGGCGCCTTCGCCAGTGATCTTAACAAGTTCGCCAGGGACCAGCCCGACAAAGCGACGAGTATTATCCCGGCAAAACGATTGGGTAGGCCCGAGGACATGGCCGGCGCGGCCGTGTACATGTGTTCGCGCGCCGGTGATTACCTGGTTGGTATTACACTGACTGTGGACGGCGGTATCGTTTACGCCTCGTAACAATCCTTGCTAGTTTGCGGCGACAATGGCTTCCTGACTGGTCGTGTCTTGCTCTTCCTCCGGTGCCAGTTGAGTCACCGTCACCTGGATCATCGACTGCAGATCCTCTGCGCTCAAAATCGCGCCGTTGCTCGCCGTCGTCGCAGGCTGGGCCTGCATTCCGCCGCAACCCGTCAGTGTTGTTAGCACCCCTAACACTATGATTGTAAAGATATTTCTCGTATTCATCTCAGACCTCCCTGGTCAAGAATCGTCCCTGCTGTCCTAATGTAACGCCGCTACGACGTATCGGTTGACCGCCTACTGCGCGGCCTTGATGTTTTCTTCCAGACCCTGACGCAGCAGTTCGATCGCTTCGTCAGCCCGTCCGGTTTCCTTCAGCGTGTCACCAAGCAACATATACGCCGCGTTTCTTATGCTCGTGTTGTTGCTGTCCGCCAGCACCTGCTTCAGCACATCTGTCGAGCGCGCTTTTTCGCCACGCTGTTCATACACTTCCTGGATCTTCTGCATCTGCATGATCGCCGCCTTCTCAGGGTCGGACGCGATGTCATGCGTCGACTCGATGATCTCGAAGTAGTCCGTCATGATAGCCAGGAAGGTCTGCATGAGCTCCAGGTTCTCAATCTCCTGCGCCTGTGCGCTTGGTGCAACAGCGAACAACATCGCTGCGGTGATACTGATCGTAATTTTCCTAAATGTACGCATTGTCTTTCTCCTTGAGAGTTTCATTTTCAATTTGGTTTTTCGTTTGCGGCTTGGCGGGCGTCGCCGCTTTCGGTTTAGGCGGCATGCTTGGCACGCTCACGCTACGTATCTGTGACAGGCTGATGGATGTCGACGGCTTGTTCGGTTTCAAAGCCGCAATCGCCGACATCGAAGGCCTGGTTGGTTTCTC
>JBPCXZ010000280.1:0-4082 GCA_051008055.1 Woeseiaceae bacterium | reverse complement strand
GAGCGAACCGCTGGGTCACTGCAAGGTCGCAATTAATGATGTCATGGCGAGTTGGGATTCGCCGGTAGAGGACGGTGATTCGGTCTTGCTGTTTCCGCCGGTCGCGGGAGGCTGACATGATTTCCATCAGCAAAGACACAATTGATCCGGATGCGCTGCGGCGCGAGCTGTTTGATCCTGCCGCGGGCGCCTTTTGCGGTTTCGAAGGCTGGGTGCGCAACCTGAATGAAGGACAGACTGTGCTGCGGCTTGAGTACGAGGCGTATGCGCCGTTGGCAATTACCGAGGGTGAGAAGATTCTTGCCGAGGCGCAACAGCAGTTTCCACATTTACATGCGCACTGTGTACATCGCGAAGGTCTGCTGGAGATAGGAGACTGCGCGGTGTGGGTTGGTGTGTGTTCGCCGCATCGCGACGAGGCATTTCAGGCCTGCCGATTCATAATTGATCAGGTAAAGGTGAGGTTGCCCATCTGGAAGAAAGAGCATTACGTCGATGGCAATTCGGGTTGGGTTAACTGCGAGCGCTGCGCGCAATCCGCCTGAGGTCTGCGGTGGTGTCGACGTCAGCGGCCGCATCTTCAAATCGAATACCACGGACATTGTATGCCGGGTCTTGAAGCACCTGCCTCGCGCCCTGGTCACCGCTAAGTACGCAAAGGTCCGCAAAACAACCGGCTGCAAACAAAGCCGGCGCGCCCAGCGTTTCAGCATAGGCGCTAGCCACAATTTCATTGCGATCGCCCGACCAGGCTGTGACCAACGCGGACAAGTGCTCGGTCGTGACCAATGGCTGATCGGCTAACATTACAAGCACAGCAGAAGCGGTATGGCGAATACACCTTACGGCCAATGCCAGTGACGATCCCATGCCCGCAGCGTGGTTTTCATTGACTACGAACGCGCCGGGCAACGGCTTACAGGCGCAGCGGACAGCTTGCCAGTCATGGCCCGTTACCAGGATTGTGCGCGCCCCGCAACAGTCGGCCGCTAGCTGACAGGCACGCCCGACTAGCGTTCCGCCGTTCCAAGCGGCAGTCTGCTTGCCGCCGCCGAAGCGACTCGCGGAACCGGCCGCGAGCACAATCGCATACACATGGTTGGTATTTACAGGCATCGCCATCTCGACATTCTACCCGTAAAACTGCGATCATCTGGTGTCGCAAATTGCAGGGTAAAGCATGACCCGAATTATTACGTCGATCGATGACGCCAAAGCGCTGGAAGGCCAGGAAGTTGGTTTGTCAGACTGGGCTGTTATCGACCAGAATCGAATCGATCAGTTTGCTGAGGCGACGACAGATTATCAGTGGATTCATGTTGATACAGAACGCGCAGCACGAGAGTTGCCCGACGGCAAGACGATCGCGCACGGCTACCTGACCCTGGCGCTAATCCCGGCATTGACCGGAAATTTTGTCGAGGTTAAGAACCTCACACGCGCCATCAATTTCGGTCTCAATAAGGTTCGTTTCTATACCCCGTTGCAGACCGGTTCGCGTGTGCGAGCCCGCGCCACGGTTTCGCAGGCGCGTCGGCGTGCTGGCGCATTGTTACTTACCTCCGAAGTCCGTATTGAAATTGAAAACGAGCGCAAGCCGGCGTGCGTTGCCGAAACGCTGGGCATGTATTTCTTTGATGAAGAGGGCGCCTAGCGCGGGTGTAGCCAGTCCGGCAGGAACGAATAAGGCTCTGCGTCTACCGAGCGATTCCAGCTGACATTATTCTCTTCCAGAGTTTCCGCAAAACTGCCGTCAATCATGGCGTCAAAGACTTCCGTGGCACCCCCCATGTGCTTGCCGCCCACATAGATCTGCGGAACCGTTTTCAGACCCGTTTTCTGTTCAATAGCCTTGCGAATTTTGCCGCCCTTGTTATCCACCTGGTAGGCAACCGAGTCCAGATCAACGGACCGGTACGGAATTTCGTACTGTGCAAAAATCTTGCGAACTGACCATGAAAACTCACACCATTCGGTCGCAAATAAGATCACCGGATTTTCTTTGTCGTGCGTAACCTCTTCGAGGAATGCGAGTGCTTCGGGTTCTGCAATAATCGGCTCTGGCACTTCCTTGGATTCATCAGGAGGTGGAGGCGCTGAATCGAATCGATAGTTCGGTGTAGAGCGGGATAGCTCGTATTCCTGTTCCGTCATTTCTTCGGGTACTTCTTCGAACAGAATCGTACTAAGGTATCGCTCGCCAGTGTCTGGCAGCATGCACAAAATATTCTCTCCGGGCTGCGCCTTTTCAGCAATGGCCAGAGCGCCGGCAAGCGTTGCGCCGCCAGAGATGCCCACAAAGATTCCTTCTTCGGTCGCCAGCGACTTTGAGATCTGCAACGCATCATTGCCATTAATCGGCACAATTTCGTCGAAGAGTTGCGCTTCGACGACATCCTCGGTCAGCTTCGGTATGAAGTCAGGGCTCCAGCCCTGCATCAGGTGCGGCCGAAACAATGGATGGCTGTCGGTTGGCCAACCACTAGCGTCACGTTTCTGCGGGATGCCGCTGCCCAGGATAGGTGAGTTGTCAGGCTCACAGACGATAATCTTCGTCTGTGGACTTTTCTCTTTCAATACTCGAGATACGCCTTTCAAGGTGCCGCCCGTGCCAAAACCCGAAACCCAGTAATCCAGCCCCTCGGCGGCGAATGCTTCGAGAATCTCGGGCGCAGTAGTTCGCGAATGTGCATCTGCGTTGGCTTCGTTCTCAAATTGACGCACCTGGAACCAGCCGTGTTTTTCGGCCAGTTCGACCGCCTTGTTAGCCATGCCGCTACCTTTCAAATGTGCGGGCGTCAGGACGACCTGGGCCCCGAGAAAACGCATCATCTTGCGTCGCTCGATGCTGAAGCTCTCGGCCATCGTCACGACCAATGGATAGCCTTTTTGTGCGCAGACCATTGCCAGGCCAATTCCGGTATTACCGCTGGTTGCTTCGACAACCGTCTGCCCTGGCTGCAAAGCGCCGCTTTTTTCGGCGTCCTCGATGATACTCAGAGCCAGTCGATCCTTAACCGAGCCCATCGGATTAAAAGATTCTATTTTGGCGTAGACGTTAACGCCTTCGGGTGCGAGCTTGTTGATTCGAACGATCGGCGTATTGCCGATCGTTTCCAGGATATTTCTGTGTAGTTTGTTCATCAATTATCGTCCATAAACTCTGCGGTGGTCTGGCGTTTTCGGTTAACCACCAGTCGGGTTACGTCAGGCCGGGAGTAATGACCCGCAACATCAAGGTTTTGCCGCTCTTCGAGCACCCGCCGATGGTCAAGCTCGGCGACCCGTAGCGACTCGACATTGGTTTCCGGCTCAAGCAGCCACTCCCCGTTGGGCAGTGCGATGCATGAACCGCCGTCAGCCATGATTGCGTCGGCGGAATCACGCAGCAGCTCCGCGTGTGGCATACCGTCGCAAATATCCTGCTGGCGCATCAATCCAGCAACCGACATTACGTACGAGCGACTTTCGCGCGCGATAAAACGTGTAATGTCTTCGGTATTGCGCTTGTTGCCCGGCCAGATCGCGACATGCAGGTCTTCGCCCTGGGCATACAACGCCGAGCGCGCGAGTGGCAGCCAGTTTTCCCAGCAGTTCAGTCCCCCGACCGTGAAAGCGCCGAGTCTGTGAGCTCGCAATCCATTACCATCACCGATAGCCCAGACCAGGCGTTCCTCGTAAGTCGGCATGAGTTTGCGATGCACAGATCGAATCTCGCCGGTCGCATCGACGTAAACCATCGAGCAATACAGACTGTGGCTGCCACGGTTTGCGGCGCGTTCGATGATGCCAAGGTAGACGCAGATCTGTTTGCTGGCGGCAATTTTGCAGACTGCATCCAAATCACCGTCTTCGATGCAGATCGCCTGACCTGCGTAATGCGCATAAAGTTCTTTTTGCAGGCGGGAATCAAACTTGGCGCCTTCGGTTCGTTCGACCCAGAAGGGATAACCCGGCACCAGGGCTTCGCCAAAAGCGACCAGCTGGCAGCCGTCGGCCGCAGCCCGGCCAATCCAGTCGACAACCTTGGCGAGGGTCGCGTCTCGTTGCAGCCAGACTGGCGCAATCTGCGCCAGTCCGAC
>JBPCXZ010000279.1:0-10422 GCA_051008055.1 Woeseiaceae bacterium | reverse complement strand
GAGGGCAGGATTCAGCCAATACTGTATTCGGCAACCAGGCGAGCGTCCTGGTTGGCGATTTCCTGTATTCACGCGCTTTCCAGATGATGGTCGATATCGATAGCATGCGTGTTATGCAGATTCTGGCTGATGCAACCAACACGATTGCTGCCGGCGAAGTGATGCAGCTTATGAATGTGCATAACCCGGACACGAGTGAGGAAGCGTATCGCCAGGTTATCTATCGTAAGACGGCGCGCCTGTTTGAAGCCGGCGCCCAGATTGCGGCCGTGCTTAGCGAACGCAGCGCTGCCGACGAGCAGGCGATGATGCGCTATGGCCAACACCTCGGAACGGCATTTCAACTTGTCGATGATGCGCTGGACTTCAATGCCTCAGCCGAAGAGCTGGGCAAAAATCTCGGCGATGACCTTGCCGAGGGCAAAGCAACGTTGCCGCTGATCTACGCCATGGAGAACGGTTCTGCGGCAGACAACAAATTGATCCGCAGGGCGATCCTGGACGGCGGTCTCGATCAGCTCGATCAAATTACGGCGATTGTTGAATCTACTGGTGCGTTGCAATACACCAAGCGGCGCGCTCAGGAAGCCGCCGAAGCCGCTGTCGCTGCTCTTAGCGCTATGCCGGATTCTGCGTACAAGCAGGCGCTGGCAACCATCGCAGAACTGTCTGTACAACGCCGTAACTAAACGTATTCAAAATTCAGGGTGATTGGGAATTGGTCGGGCTGGCAAGATTCGAACTTGCGACCCTCTGACCCCGAGACAGATGCGCTACCAGACTGCGCCACAGCCCGACCGAGGCGCGAGATTGTACAGTAGCCCCAGCGTTCCGGCCAAGCTTTCGTGACCTGCGTCCTTGTGGTCCAGCAAAGATTCCCCAAAATAGTGCTTTGCTAGAGCAATTCTGACTATTCCAGGACGGATCCAGTCGGTGCGGGAGGCACAATGAAGAATTTAGCATTTTACGCTGTCGTCGTAGTCGGTTATCTGGCTTACGGCGCCATAACAGACGCAGATCGTGACAACACGGGTGCGATTGTCGGTGAAGGCAATATAGACGCGTTTCAACTGAGGGTCGGCGACTGCTTCAATGATGGCAGCAGCATGGGTGAGGAAGTTTCTGATCTGCCTGGCGTACCCTGCGACGAGCCCCACGATTACGAAACCTACGCGGTATTTGACGTTGCCCTGCAAGACTATCCGTCCGACGACGAAATGAGTGAGCTGGCTTACGAAAGCTGCCTGGAGCGTTTTGACGGGTTCGTCGGCCTGGACTACGAAGATTCGATCCTGGACATCGTAACTCTGTACCCAACCACCGAGAGCTGGCAGCAGAATGATCGCGAGGTCGTCTGTGCGCTGTACGATATCAACGAAGAAAAACTCGTTGGCAGTACGCAAGGACGCGCCATCTAACAACTCGCGTTGGGTATCGCGCTATCATAGAGGTATGGAGATACTTCGTACCCCTGATGATCGATTCTCAGACCTGCCTGGATTCTCATTCAGGGCAAACTACGTTGACGATCTTGCGGCTAGCCCTGGTTGCCGGATCCACTATATCGACGAAGGCCCACCTGATGCCGACGTCACCTGGCTCTGCTTGCACGGCCAGCCAACCTGGTCTTACCTCTACCGCAAAATGATTCCGGTGTTTGCGGCCGCCGGTCACCGGGTGGTTGCACCCGATCTCATCGGCTTTGGCCGATCCGACAAACCTGTCGACGAATCCGTCTATACCTTCGACTTTCATCGCAACGTGCTGCTCGAATTTGTCGAGCGACTGGATCTCCGTAACATTCGCCTCGTCTGCCAGGACTGGGGCGGCATCCTTGGCATGACACTACCCCTTCAACAAGCCGATCGATTTACTGGCTTGCTGGTCATGAATACGGCGCTGGGCACCGGCGATGTACCTCTGGGAGAAGGATTCCTGGCGTGGCGCGCATACGCTCGCAGCCGCCCCGACCTCGACATCGCCAAGTTAATGCAACGCAGTACTTCTACTCTCAGTGACGCAGAAGCGGATGCCTACGCCGCACCTTTTCCCGATGCAACCTACAAATCCGGTGTACGACGATTCCCGGATCTGGTGCCCGATCATCCTGATGCAGGTGGCGCGGCGCTGTCCCGCGAAGCACGAAACTGGTGGCAGACCGACTGGCAGGGCAAGAGCTTTATGGCGATTGGGGTGCAGGATCCTGTTCTCGGCGTTCCCGCTATGCGGTATTTGCACAAACAGATTCGCAATTGCCCGCCGCCGCTTGAACTGCCGGAGGCCGGACACTTCGTTCAGGAATGGGGCGAATCGATTGCAGAGAAAGCCTTAGTCGAACTCACTTAGCGCGGCCCACTTACTTTTTGATAAGGCCGTCTCGATTCAGGCTGTTAACGATAGCTGCAGCTTCGTCAATGTAAATCTGGTAGTCCGGCCCGCCGTCAAATTTTTGGTCAAATTTGGTATCCGCCTCGATCGCCCAAACGACGTCCTTGGAGTCAACAGAGTAGAGTTGCGTCGCCAACCAAAGCTCGTATTCGAAATTGATCGCCTCCGGGTCTCTGTACTCCGTCAGTTCTACACTCCATACGTTGTAGTAATAAGTCGGTCGGAAATTGTAGGTAGCCTGCGGGTTCATATCGACAACCTCACCTTTAGCGCGCAGATCTGCAATTTGAGATACGAGTACAGCATCGGCGCCAACTTCCGCAACCATGTCCAGGAAAGTCTGTCGCGTGACGGGCGTTTTGGTATCCATCATCGTAGTTGAGCGTACCGCCTCGGTTCCCAGCTGACCCAGCTTCTTGACTATTTCCATCTCAAGATAGCGTCGTGAATCGAATGATTCCGCGAGGAAAATAACAAGGATCTTCTCGTACGGTGCGTCCGCGGCTTCGGCCAACTCAACGGTAGTCTTGACCTGCGGCGTGCTGGAACACGCTCCTAGCAGCACGCTGGCTAGCGCAAGTGAAGCTGCGATACTTCGAAACTTTGGTGACGTCACAATCAATTCCTTGGCCGAAAAACATTCTATATACGCATAATGCCTGATAATCCGTCTGGCACCTACTGCTACACTTAGCCTACATGGCCAAGAAGCTGAAAAATGAAAAAGCCTTGTTGAAAGCGGCTCTGGAGATCATTTTGACCGATGCGGTGAATCGTGGCGTCGTCGAATTTGAAGCGACCGATTCACACGACTTAAAAATAGAATTTGCTTACCGTTTGCTGTTGCACGATAAGAAAATTGCGCCATTGCCCAACAACCAGCTCTCGTTACCGAATATGCGGCATCGACTGGCTATGTGGGTGACGCATGAATTACCAGCCGATCACGAATTACTGCGCTAGATCTTCATTCCTTATGCGCCTTTTGCCTGGGTAGGACACCGGTAACCAGCGCCGTGCCAACGAAAATAATCAGGCAGCCGACAATCATTAGGGTGGTCACCGACTCATCGATGATCAGTGCGCCCCATACCACCGCGAAAACGGGAATCAAGTAAGCCACAGTGATCGCTTTCGCAGGACCGACATTCGCGATCAATCGGAAGTACAGGATGTATGCAAAACCAGTACTCGCCACACCCATCGCGATCAGTGCAACCCAGGCTTGCATCGAGGGCATCACGTCTGGCCAGTCCACTATTGTGAGCGGCAACATAATAATCGCAGGAAATAGCATGCTGCCGGTGGCAACAGACAGCGAGTTCAAGTGCTTGGTATAGCGCCGCGCATAGTTCGCGCCGATGCCGTAAAAGAATGCGCCGCAGACCGCCGCGAATACAGCCAGCGCTGATCCAGGGGTCGCAAGACTCTCAGCATCGGCTGTCAGTATCGCAACGCCGAGAAACCCGAGTACCAATCCGCCGACCCCGGTTTTGCTCAGCCGTTCGGACAACCAAACCCAGGCAACCAGCGCGCCCCACAGAGGTGCAGTCGCGTTAATTACTGACGAAAATCCGGCCGTAACGTAAAGTGTCGAATAGGTAAGCAACAGGAAGGGAATTGCTGAGTTATAGAAACCCAGCATGGTCAGCGGCTTCCAGTTGCCGGGCAATTCAGCAAGCCCAACGCGCATTTTTAGGATTGGCAGCAGGAAGACAGCTGCAATCAGCATTCTGAGCTGAACCAGAGCGATCGGACCAAATTCCGGCGCACCCATTCGCATGAAAAGAAATGAGGCGCCCCACACGGCTGCCAGCAGAACCAGGTCGACAATGTCTTTGGCCTTCATAAGGCCTGTCTACGGCAGAATCGGCCCTAACGCAACCGAGAGTAAGCGATTGTGAAATAATGAGCTGGAAGCGCCGGTCTCTAATAACGACAACAACAAACAGGGGTAAAAGGTGAAAGCATCCGATCTGCTGGTCAAGTGTCTCGAAGAAGAAGGCATCGAATATATCTTCGGCGTTCCCGGCGAAGAAAACGCCGACTTCATGATATCGCTCGAACAGTCCACGAAGATCAAATTTATTCTGACGCGCCACGAGCAGGGCGCTGCCTTTATGGCGGAAATCTACGGTCGTCTTACCGGCAATCCAGCAGGTGCACTTGGCACCCTTGGTCCGGGAGCCACCAACCTGATTACAGGTGTCGCCGATTCGAATATGGACCGTGCACCGATGCTGGTATTGACTGGCCAGGGCTCTACCGATCGTCTACATAAAGAGTCGCACCAGATCATGGACGTCGTGAGTATGTTCAAACCGGTCACGAAGTGGGCCACGACGGTTCTGAACCCGGACACCATTCCGGAGATCGTGCGCAAGGCGGTCCGCCTCGCACGAACCGAGAAACCCGGTGCGGTGCACATAGAATTGCCGGAAGACGTTGCGACCGAAGAAACTGATTCTGTGCCAATGGTGCCGCATCGCTTCCGCCGCTCCGTTCCAGACCAGAAAATTATCAGCCAGGCATTCGCCATGCTGAAAGAGGCCAAGCGCCCGGTCATCATCGCGGGCAACGGTTGCATTCGGCGGCGCGCGAGTAAGCAACTACGCATGCTGTGCGAGAAAACCGGTATCGGTGTCATCAGCACCTTCATGGCGAAGGGCTGTGTCGATATGGACGACGACTATTGTCTCTACACCATCGGACTCGGCTCGAAAGATCGAGTCGCCATGGCTGTCGACGATGCCGACCTTGTCATCACCCTTGGTTTCGACATGGTCGAGTACCACCCGCAATTGTGGAACGCGAACAAAGACAATCGGATCCTGCACATCGATTTTCTACCAGCCGAGATTGATGAGCATTACCACCCCGAAACAGAAGTCATCGGCGACCTTGCACACGCTCTCTGGATGCTGAACGAGAAAATTCATACAGACGGGCTGCCCGACTACGACCTTGCCAATCAAGCCTTGTGTCGCAGTGAAATGGCGGCGGACTTCGCGGAGTTCAAAGACGACAAAACGGAAGGCTCTATTCGTCCGCAAAAAGCAATCTGGGACGCACGCCAGGTCATGGGGCCGCATGACATCCTGCTGTCCGATGTCGGCGCACACAAAATGTGGGTCGCGCGGCATTATCAATGCCATGAACCCAATACATGCTTGATTCCTAACGGTTTTTGCTCGATGGGCTTTGCCCTTCCCGGCGCGGTAGCAGCGGGTATCGTGCATCCTGATCGACGGATTCTTGCTGTCGCGGGCGACGCCGGATTCCTGATGAACGTGCAGGAAATGGAAACCGCGAAAAGGATCGGCAGCAACATCACCGTGATGGTTTGGGATGACCACGCCTACGGTTTGATCGAATGGAAACAGGAAGCGCACTTTGGGCACCACACGAAGCTCGACTTCGATAATCCTGATTGGGATTTGCTTGCCAAGTCGTTCGGCTGGAACGGACATATCGTCGAGAATGCGGTCGATCTCGAAGCAACGCTGGAGACTGCATTGTCTGAAAATGGACCAAGCCTGGTAGTAGTGCCGATCGACTACCGCGAGAATATGTTGCTGACCAAGAAACTCGGTGAGATCACATGGGCGAGCTAGTTGTCAGGTCGCCTTACGACGGTCGCGAACTGGATACCGTCGCGACCAGTGATATCGATCAGGTCGACGTCGCGTTAGACATTGCGCATACATTATTTCGCGATCGGGATTCCTGGTTATCGGTGCCGGATCGGCTTGCCATCCTTAGCAAGACAGCAGAAATCATGCAGTCGCAGGTGGAAGAGCTGACACTGCTTGCGGCCAGTGAAGGCGGCAAGCCATACAACGATTCGAAGGTCGAAGTGCTACGTGCTATCGACGGTGTGCACCTGTGTGCGGAAGGTTTACGTTCACACAAAGGCGACGTCATACCGCTGGGTACAACCGCCGCAACGACAGGTCGTGTCGCATTTACGCAGAAGGAGCCAATCGGTGTAGTTGTTGCCGTGAGCGCATTCAATCATCCATTGAATCTCATCGTGCACCAGGTCGGCCCTGCCGTCGCTTCAGGTTGCCCCGCAATAGTGAAACCTGCAGCCGACACACCGCTTTCCTGCATCCGCTTTGTTGAGATTTTGCGTGAGGCAGGACTGCCTGACGACTGGTGTCAGGTCATCGTCGCGAGTGACCGCACGGCCGCAGAGGCGCTGGTCGTTGATTCGCGGGTCGGGTTCTTCAGTTTCATTGGCAGTGCCGGCGTCGGCTGGATGCTCAAATCCAAGCTTGCCCCGGGTACGCGCTGCGCGCTTGAACACGGCGGCGTTGCGCCATTAATCCTCGCCCCACCCTACGACAAGGACGCGGCCCTTGCGGCGACAGCCAAAGGCGGTTTTTATCACGCCGGTCAGGTTTGTGTTTCCGTGCAGCGCGTCTTCGCGCCTGTAGCCGAGGCTGCCGATTTTGCTGCATCGCTGGCCGATATAGCGCGCGAGCTCATAGTTGGTGCACCCGAGGATCCCGCCACAGAAGTCGGCCCGCTGATTCGGGCTCGCGAAGTCGATCGCATCGCGGAATGGGTCAATGAAGCTGTCGCGGCCGGCGCGCAACTAATGTGTGGCGGAAGGAAAATCTCCGACACCTGCTATGCGCCGACGGTATTACTCGACCCTCCGGCTGACGCGAAGGTCAGCACGCTGGAAATCTTTGGGCCGGTTGTTTGCGTCTACGGCTACGACGACATTGATTCGGCTGTTGAGCAGGCCAACTCTTTGCCGGTCGCATTTCAGGCGGCGGTATTTACAGACGACGTCGACATCGCTAACAAGCTGTACAAGCAACTCGATGCCTCGGCCGTGATGATCAATGACCATACGGCGTTTCGTGATGACGTTATGCCGTTTGCCGGCCTGCGCGAATCCGGGCTTGGAGTCGGCGGCATCCCGTACACTCTTGAAGATATGCAGATCGACAAGATGATGGTCATTAAGTCTCCCTCTCTCTGACAAGGACTATTTGTGACTCTTAACACTGCAGTTATTTATGGCAGCGTTCGCAGAGGACGCCAAGGCATCAAGTTTGCGCGTTTTCTCGAGCGAAAGATTGGCGATCGCGGCCACGATGTAACATTGGTGGACCCGAAAGAGCATCCGCTGCCACTACTGGATCTGCGCTTTAGTGAATACGAAGAAGGGACAGCCCCTGCCGCGATGCAGCACATTGCTGAGGTACTGGATTCCGCTGACGGATTTATTATCGTGTCTGGTGAATACAATGGCGGCGTGCCGCCCGCCCTGAAGAACCTACTTGATCATTTCCTGCCCCAGTACCGACGCAAACCCAGTGCTATCGCAAGCTACTCCGCCGGCAGTTTTGCCGGCTCCAAGGTACAGGCCAGTCTGCGTTTGACGATGTCGCAGTTGGGCGCCTCACCGATTCCGGCGACGCTTGTGGTACCGGGTGTGCAGAACGCGTTCGACGAAGATGGCAATGCCCTGGACGACGCTTACGAAGGGCGAGCGGACAAGTTTCTCGAAGAATACGAGTGGTACGCGAACGCGCTGAAAGCCGCGCGCGATTGACCAAAATTGTAGTATCGTTCGCCAATGAGCACCGACATCATCAAAACAGATGCGCTGATTATCGGCGCGGGACCCTGCGGCCTGTTCCAGGTCTTTGAGCTGGGCCTGCTGGGCATCGATTGCCACATACTGGATTCGCTGCCGGTCGTCGGCGGGCAATGTGCCGAGTTGTATCCGGATAAACCGATTTACGATATCCCGGGCATCCCGGTTTGCAGCGGTGAAGAATTAATCGAAGGGCTGATGAAACAGATCGAGCCTTTTGACGCAACGTTCCACCTTGGCGAGGAAGTACTGGAAGTTCGTGCACAGGACGAGGGTGGTTTTTTCGTCAAGACCGCCAAAGACAAGACCTTCGATGCAAAAACCATTTTTGTGGCGGGCGGCGTGGGTTCTTTTCAACCACGCAGAGTACGCCTGGCAGACCTCGAAAACTTCGAAGATACGAACATGCACTACCGGGTCAGAAACCCCGAGCAATTCGCCGGAAAAGACATCGTCATCCTTGGTGGTGGGGATTCAGCGCTCGATTGGGCTGTCGCACTGGCAGAAGATGCCAAGAGTATGACTATCGTGCATCGCCGGCCGGAGTTTCGGGGTGCACAGGCAACCGTTGATCAGCTGATGCAGCTGTGCGATTCGGGCAAGGCGCGTTTTGTCGAAGGCAAGATCAAAGCTTTTGAAAATGACGGTTCACGGGTCACCGCCGTGAGCATAGCGACGAATTCAGACGAAGTTGTCGATCTGCCGGTGGATGCACTCATGGCGTTTTTTGGTCTTGCACCGAAACTTGGTCCGATAGCTGAGTGGGGTCTCGACCTGAACCGCAAGACGGTCAATGTCGATACCGAAAAGTTTGAAACGAACATCCCCGGAATCTTCGCAATCGGCGATATCAACTATTACCCGGGCAAGAAGAAACTCATTCTGAGCGGCTTCCACGAAGCTGCCCTCGCCGCTTTTGCCGCCAAAGCAATAATTGAGCCGGGCAAGAAAGTTCATCTTCAGTACACGACCACCAGTCCCAAGATGCACGAACGGCTGGGCGTCGAATCCGAAAACTGACCGGACAACAACGATGAGAAATGCTCTTGCTCCGGTCGCTACCCTGCTGGTCGGCGTATCGATATTGCTCGGCGGTCTGGGACTGCAGGGCACATTGCTGCCAGTACGCGCATCGTTGGAGGCGTTTTCCACGTTCTCAATCGGCGTGATTGGTGCGGCCTATTTTCTTGGTTTTACCGCCGGCTGTCTGAAGGGTGGCGAACTGGTCAAGAGTGTTGGCCATGTTCGCGTCTTTCTTGCAATGACCGCCCTGGGCTCGGCGGCGCCGTTAGTGCATGGCCTGTTGCTGGACCCTGTCGCCTGGGTGCTACTCCGGTTTCTGACGGGCTTTTGTTTTGCCGTGCTCTTTGTCGTGATCGAGTCCTGGCTAAACGAGCGCTCGAGTAACGAAGATCGAGGCATCGTTTTTTCGACCTACGTCATGATCACGTTGACGGTCATGGCCGGCGGCCAGATGATGACACTGATGTACGACCCAAATGGCCTGGAGCTGTTTCTGATCGCATCGGTGTTGGTGTCGATCGGCGCAGTTCCGGTCGCACTGACGAAATCCCAAACACCGGAGTTGCCGCATGAAGTTGACGTCAATCTGCGCCGACTGTTTCGTATTTCGCCGGCTGGTAGCATCGCCTGCCTCGCAGTCGGGATCGCCAATGGTGCCTTTTGGTCACTTGCCCCGGTCTTTACGGCCGGAGTATCCGCCGATCCATCGCTCGCCGCCTGGTTCATGTCATCGACTGTCGTGGGCGGTGCCGCGGCGCAATGGCCGCTCGGCTACCTGTCCGATCGAATCGGGCGCCGACGTACATTATTGCTGTCAGCAGCGTCCGGCGCGGTGGTGTCTGCAATTATAGTTTTCTCGGCGAGCGAACTGGGTTTTGTTGGCATCAATCTATTGGGTGCTGCGTGGGGCTTCTTCGCCTTTCCGATGTACGCGATCGCTGTCGCACACGCCAATGACTACGCCGAAGCCGATGACTATGTCATGGTCTCCAGCGGTCTGTTACTCATGTTCGGTTCTGGCGCCATTATCGGTCCATTCCTGGCGTCAGCAGTCATGAGTATTAGCGGCTCTTCTGGCCTCTACCTGATGACCCTAATCGTGCACACAATACTCGCTGTTTATGTACTGCTGAGAATCTTCAGCCGTGGCAGCGCGCCAACGGAGGATCATATTGCTTTCGGCGACGCACTCGCTACTGCACATACGGCCTCGCAGGTATATGAAGAAGAGATCCAGTATCAGGAGGAGCATTGATGGACAAGCTTATGCGTGCAGTCCTGCTAACTGGTCATGGCAATCTCGACAAACTCGTTTACCGCGAAGATGTGTCGATTCCTAAACCCGCTTCGGATCAGGTCCTGCTACAGATTGGCGCCTGCGGCCTCAACAACAC
>JBPCXZ010000278.1:0-8013 GCA_051008055.1 Woeseiaceae bacterium | reverse complement strand
TAACGGCTTCTTTCAAAGGAGTGGTTGTGTAGTTAATGAGTTCGTCTGCGCCCGCCGACTTCGCAAACTCGAGCTTCTCGTCGGTACTGGCAGCGGCGATCACGCGTGCGCCCATCGCCTTGGCGATTTCAACGGCGGTGATGCCGACGCCGCCGGCTGCGCCAAGCACCAACACAGTTTCGCCCGGTTGCAGATCGGCGCTTTGTTTCAAAGCGTGATAACTGGTGCCATAAGTCACCGAAAAGCCGGCCCCTTGCTCGAAATTCAGCCCGTCAGGCAGCAAGGTCGTGCTCTTCTCAGCGGCGACAGCTTTCTCTGCGAAAGCACCGCCGCGCGTGGCAACGAGAACCTTGTCGCCGACCGAAAAGCGCGTCACGTCTTTGCCAACGGTGCTGACAATGCCGGCTGCTTCACTACCAGAGACGAACGGCGTTGGCGTTTTCACCTGGTACTTTCCAGCGATCGACAAGACATCGGCAAAGTTAATGCCCGCAGCGGCGACGTCGATCAATACCTGGTCATCCGCTGCGACCGGATCGTCCATGGCTTCGATGGCCATTGACTCCGGCGGACCATACTCGTTAACGACCAAAGCGCGCATCAGGCGACTTCAAATAGAGACGCGGCACCCTGGCCGCCACCGACGCACATCGTGCAAACGACATACTTTGCGCCGCGTTTCTTACCTGCGATCAATGCGTGCCCGACCATGCGCGCACCGGACATGCCGTAGGGGTGACCGATCGAAATCGCACCGCCATCAACGTTCATGTTCTCGTTCGGAATGCCTAGAGTGTCACGGCAGTACAAGACCTGCACAGCAAACGCTTCATTGAACTCCCAAAGGTCGATGTCATCCATTTTCAGCCCGTTGCGTTCGAGCAGCTTCGGTACAGCATAAACCGGGCCGATACCCATCTCGTCAGGTTCGCAACCGGCGACCGCAGTACCACGATAAACGCCGAGCGGCGACAGACCGCGCTTCTCCGCGACGCTGGCTTCCATGACGACAGCCGCTGACGCGCCGTCGGACAATTGACTTGCATTGCCGGCGGTGATGAAGCCGCCCTCGCGAACGGGTTTCAGTCCTGACAGGCCTTCGAGTGCTGTCGTCGGCCGGTTTCCTTCGTCCTTCTCGAGCACCACATCTTCGAAGGAGATTTCCTTGGTCTCTTTGTCCATCACGCCCTTGTTGGACGGCAACGGCACTATCTCATCGTCGAAATTGCCCGCTTCCTGACCTGCCGCCGTGCGTTGCTGACTTTGCAGCGCATACTCATCCATGGCGTCGCGACTGATGTTGTAGCGCTTGGCGACGACCTCTGCCGTGTCGATCATTGGCATGTGAACGTGTGGATGGATTTCCAAAAGACGCGGGTCTTTGTTGCGGTATTGGTTTATGTGCTCGTTCTGCACCAGGCTGATGGATTCCAGACCGCCGCCAACCATGATGTCGACGCCGTCAGAGATGACCGTTTTAGCTGCAAGTGCAATCGCCATCATGCCGGATGAGCATTGACGATCGACCGTCATACCGGCCGCCGATACCGGCAAGCCGGACATCAAGGCGATCTGGCGAGCGATATTGCCGCCTTGCGAGCCCTGCGCCAGTGCACAGCCCATTATTACGTCGTCGACTTCAGCGCCTTCAATACCCGCGCGTTCCACTGCATGTTTGACGGCGTGGCCGCCCAGTGTCGGCGCCTCGGTGTTATTGAAGGCACCGCGATAGGCTTTGCCGATCGGCGTACGTGCTGTGGATACGATTACTGGTTCTCTCATTTCTTCTTCCTTTTTGTACGCCGGTCCGCTGAATTCGGGCCGAACTGTAAGTCTCTCACGCTTGTCAAGTTCTCAGTTACTACTGGCCACCAGCGACTCGCGTATCTCATCGATCTGCGGGCGCAATTTCGGCTTTTGTTTGCCGAGGCAATGTTTATCGCGCGGGCAAGATGAACTGCGCGGGCAGATTATAGTTGCCGGTTTCTCGCAGCCTTCCGAAACCCAGCCAATATTAAGTATGCGGCTGACGCTCTTAAGCTGTGCCTTGGCTTCGTCCGGGATTTCGCCACTGCCGCCACCGGCGTTGCAGCTTTTCTCAATCGCGTCGATCGTCTCCGCCGCATCAATGTTCTGTGCCCGGAGTGCCGGAGAAAGGTCGACTCCGGCGCACAGTACATGAGAATTACCTGCCGCGTCGCGCGTTCGGACAGACTGGCAGGTATACAGGCGTTTGTCGTCACCACTGCGCAGTACCGATATCTGCGCGGATGGCTTGGTGCTGTTGTTATTAAACATGCGAAATACGGCCCAGTGCTGACATGGGTCCGACACCATCGTCATGTTGCCCCAGGGGAGGGGAATTCCGTTGCCACGATACACTGCGCGCAAATTTCCAGGTGGGTAGGCATCGAAGTAATGCCAGTGCGGATAAGGGCTAACGCTCGGCATGCGCCGCATTACCAGCGCCTTGGTCAAGCCGACAGTTTCGCCACAGTCGATCGCATAGGAGTGCTTTGCAAGGAACTGTCGAAAAGGCGTCTTTGGTGCAAGCAGCGCCGCTGCAAAATAGCTGCACTCAAAGTCGCGCCACGCAAACAGAATGTCTTGCGCGTCGACGTTAGGTGACTCTGCATCGTGACGTCGTCCCGACACTCGGCCACCTGATACTTGTGGCGCGCGAGCACCGTCACCGTCGTGTAAAACTTTGTGCGCGATGTGGTTTGCGAGATCGAACTTTAGTCGCTCGGGCTTGTTCTTTAATTCGTTATTCAGGTACACGATGTTCGGTGCGTCAAAGAATGATCGAACGATCATATTCAGCGGCGCGTTCGTGTCGCCGCGATCTTTGAACGGTGATTTGTCAAACCAGCGAATCTCAAGACCAAGGTTCTTTGCAATGTCCTGAATATCCTGCACGTCGAGTGGAAATCGTTTTTGACCTACCTGCTCAGCGGCGCGCTCGATGTCGGGGAATCGATTGTGGCTTGCTTCCTGATGCGCGCGAATCAAGAGATGCGCGAACTGACGGCCGGTTGTGCCCGTTTGCGACAGTAACTCTGGAATCGCCGTTTGTAGCAGCGGTTCGGAAAACAGGAAGCTCGGCTCCAGTGGCAAGCCGGAGACGGCCGAGTCCAGTCGGGCCGGGTCGACCGCGGGGTCATCCATGGCTTCGTCGTAGAACCAGCTGACCTCTTTCTGGAAGATCTCCGAGACGATCTGCAGCAATCGTTCTGAGGGCGTTCGCTTGCCGTTTTCAATCATCGACAGGTAGGAAACCGAGGGCCCAGCCTCTGCGTCAATCTGGATACAGCGGATCGAAAGATCCTCCAAAGTCAGATTATGTCGCTTCCGCAGCGACTTAATTTTGGTGCCTAGGAAGTGAGCCTTGCGCCGAAGCCCGTGTTTCTTAGCCATTTTGACCTCTTTTGTGAAATTAACATTGTAAAATTTTTACTGTGAAATTCAATAAATATCACAAGTAGTATCGGTCAACAAGAACATGATTGATACAGCACTAGCACGGGAGATTGATGTGACTCGACACGAACGCAGGCATGCCGCCAAGTACCTAGATGAAATCATTCCGCTCATTGGCGCGAGCCATACCGAGGTGGTGGACTACCTCGTCTCGGTGCCGATGCGTTACGCAGAAGTGAAAGCGCGTTTGGCCAATGGTGGCACTGCTCGTCTTGCCAATGCGAAGCAATTTTTAGGCTGGCGCGGCTACGGTCCCAATCCGACCTTGCTGTTCGAATGTGGTGAACAACGAGTCGTGGTCGACACGGGTAACCGCCAGGATCTTTCACAAACCAAATTTATCGCTCGCGATGGCGGGCAGGTGGCACTGGCATGAGCGTGCATAACATCGAAGAGAAGCAAATGGAGGCGCAAACAATGCACGTACACATACCCGCCGCGGCGACAGCGGACGTATGCGATGCGAATCCGAGCGCCAAGGTATTGCAGTGCTGGTTCTCCGGTTACGGTGCCAAAGTGAAATGCGCCGGACCGGTCGAGACGATTTCAACGCGCGACGACAACTCGTTGGTAAAACTCGTTCTGGCCGAGCAGGGCGCAGGGCGAGTTTTGCTAGTCGATAACAAGGCATCAACCAACTACGCAATGATCGGCGGCAACCTTGCGTCGATCGCCGCCAGGAATGGCTGGGCGGGGATCGTCGTTAATGGCGCCGTCCGCGATGTTGATGAATTGAAAGAAGTACCCATCGCAATTTTCGCGCTGGCTACCTGCCCACGTCGCAGTTTGAATCGCGGCATCGGCGAGCGCAGCAGGGCGGTTCGAATGGGTGGAGAGCGCATCAGTCATGAGGATTTTCTCGTGGCGGATGCCGATGGTGTAGTAGTGCTTCCATCGTGGAGTGCAAATGGAGGACAACATGTCTAAGGAAGAACAAATCAAAAAGCTCGAAGCCGAATGGGCGGACAGCCCACGCTGGGAGGGCGTCAAACGAAATTACAGCGCCGCGGATGTTGTGAAACTGCGTGGCTCGATTCAGATCGAACACACGCTGGCGCGTCATGGTGCCGAAAAGCTCTGGCGCATGGTCAACCAGGAACAGCCAGTCTGCGCACTCGGTGCATTGACCGGCAACCAGGCTATCCAGGAGATTCAGGCCGGACTGAAAGCCATCTATTGCTCAGGCTGGCAGGTAGCTGGTGACGGCAATAGCTCCGGCGAGATGTACCCGGATCAGAGCCTCTACCCAGTGGATTCGGTGCCGAAAATGGTGTCAAGAATCAACAACGCGTTCCAACGCACCGACGAAATCTACAACCTGGCCGAGGACGACAGCATTGACTGGTTTGCGCCGATCGTCGCCGACGCAGAGGCTGGCTTTGGCGGCAATCTGAATGCTTTCGAACTCATGAAGAGCATGATCCGGGCGGGTGCCGCAGGTGTGCACTTCGAAGACCAGCTCTCTTCAGCGAAGAAATGCGGTCACATGGGCGGCAAGGTATTAGTCCCGACCAGTGAGGCTGTCGCAAAGCTTTCTGCGGCGCGGCTGGCATCCGACGTCATGGGTGTGCCGACCGTTCTGCTGGCGCGTACCGACGCCGATGCGGCAAACCTGATTACTGCGGATTCAGACGAGCGGGATCATCCGTTTATCACCGGTGAAAGAACGCCAGAGGGTTTCTACCGGACGACGCCGGGAATGGATCAGGCGATCGCACGCGGGCTTGCGTACGCACCCTATGCCGACATGATCTGGTGTGAAACTTCCAAACCGGATCTGGAACAGGCGAAGAAGTTCGCTGATGCAATCCATGCGGTATACCCGGATCAGTTGCTGTCCTATAACTGCTCACCGTCATTTAATTGGCAGGCCAATCTTGATGACGAAACGATGCGCCACTTCCGCGAGGAACTGGGCAAGATGGGCTACAAATTCCAGTTCATTACGCTGGCTGGCTGGCACGCGCTGAACTCGAGCATGTTCAAACTGGCTCGTGCGTACAAAGCCGATGGCATGTATGCTTATTCGAAGCTGCAGCAACAGGAATTCGAAGACGAAAAATTCGGCTTCCGCGCTGCGAAGCACCAGTCCTTCGTTGGTGCCGGCTACTTCGACGCTGTACAGAACACCATCATGGATGGCTTGTCTTCGACGACAGCATTGGCGGGTAGCACCGAGGAGGAGCAATTCGTCGCATGAACTAATCGTTCTTGAAAACCAGGAGGGCTGCCGATGGCATCATCGGAGAACATCACAATCGGCAGCCTTCAGGTTAATTCAGAATTCTACGCATTTGTCGTAGAAGAACTTTTGCCTGTAACCGGGCTAGACGCCGACTCTTTCTGGTCGGGCGTGGAATCAATCATCGAAGACCTCACGCCGATCAATCGAGATCTGCTGGCTCAACGGGATGTCCTGCAGCAAAAGATAGACGGCTGGCACAAGGCGCGAGCAGGCGCGGCTATCGATCACGATGAATACGTCGGGTTCCTGCGCGATATTGGCTACCTGGTGGAGCCGGGCGAGCCTTTTCAAATTTCCACGGAAAACATTGATGAGGAAATCGCTGACATCGCGGGACCTCAGCTGGTTGTACCAGTCAGTAATTCAAGATTCGCCCTGAATGCTGCCAATGCTCGTTGGGGCAGCCTCTACGATGCGCTATACGGTACCGATGTCATTTCCGAGGAAGACGGCCGCGAGCGGGGCGGCGCTTATAACGCTGTACGCGGCGCTGCTGTGATCGCATACGCTGCTAAATTTCTCGATAGTGCTATTCCGTTGGCAGAAGGCAGTCACGCTGACGGTAACTGTCATCTGTACGACTCCACTCCAGGTTTTGTTGGCACCAGTGAGAACGGGTCACGCAAGACCTACCTGTTTCGCAACAACAATCTGCACATTGAGATCCAAACCGATCCTGAACATGTCATTGGCCGCGATGCAGCCGGCAACATCAGTGATGTAGTACTCGAATCGGCTGTGACAACCATCCAGGACTGTGAGGACTCGGTTGCGGCAGTGGATGCGGAGGACAAGGTTGGTGTGTATCGCAACTGGCTTGGCCTCATGCAGGGGACCCTGAGCGCGTCATTCTCGAAAGGCGGTAGCACCCTCGAACGTGTACTCAACGAGGATCGCCTTTATATAGCGGCCGACGGTAGTGATTACACGTTGTCAGGCCGCAGTTTGTTACTGGTGCGTAACGTTGGGCACTTGATGCAGACGGACGCGATTCTCGACAGTCATGGCGAGGAAGTTTTCGAGGGTATCCTCGATGCTGTGGTTACGTCGGCCTGCTCGATTGCCAACAATCAGCAGACTGCGCGCCTGCCGAACAGTCGTAGTGGCAGTGTTTATATCGTCAAACCAAAAATGCATGGCCCCGAAGAGGCGGCATTCACCAACACATTGTTCGGTCGTGTCGAGGAGCTGTTGGGCATGCCCGCGAATACGCTCAAGGTTGGCGTAATGGATGAAGAACGCCGCACGACGGTGAATTTGGCGGAGTGTATTCGTGCGGTGTCCGAGCGGCTGGTATTTATTAATACCGGTTTCCTCGATAGAACCGGCGATGAGATTCATACCAGCATGCACGCGGGCCCGGTGTTACCGAAGGACGACATTAAGGGCGAGCCCTGGATTCAGGCTTATGAAGACTGGAATGTTGATGTCGGCATTCGCTGTGGCCTGCCAGGTAAGGCGCAGATAGGCAAAGGGATGTGGCCCAAGCCGGATGAGATGAGCGAAATGATGGCGACCAAGCAGGCGCATCCGGAAGCGGGTGCAAACTGCGCCTGGGTGCCGTCGCCGACAGCAGCGACCTTGCATGCGATGCATTATCACGCTGTCGATGTCAGGCAGCGCCAGCAGGAACTTGCGTCGCGCGAGCTCGCGAGTATTGACGACATTCTAACGCCGCCGCTTTGCGGCACGGCGCTGTTAAATGCAAAGACAATTCACAATGAGTTGAATAACAACGCTCAGGGAATTCTCGGTTACGTCGTGCGCTGGATTGACCAGGGTGTTGGTTGTTCGAAGGTACCGGATATCGCCGATGTCGGGTTGATGGAGGACCGCGCGACGTTGCGTATCTCGAGCCAGCATATTGCCAACTGGCTAAAGCATGGAATTGCGACAGAGCCACAAGTACAAGAAACAATGCGGCGTATGGCGGCGGTCGTCGACGAGCAGAATGCAGGAGATCCTTCTTATACGAACATGAGCGAGGACTTCGAAAATAGCATCGCTTTTGCAGCGGCATGTGATCTCGTGTTTACAGGTTGCGAACAACCGAACGGGTATACCGAGCCGCTACTGCATGCGCATCGTCGCCGGCGCAAGGCGCATATGCGGTGCGACTAGCAACGCTCTTCTTTGCGCTGTTTTTTCAGGGGGCGACCAGCGCTGAGACGCTAACGGTTGCTGTAGCGAGCAATTTCGTGCCTACAGCGCGAGAACTCGCACGTGACTTCACCGCAGAGACCGGGTACGAGGTCCGAATCAGCTCTGGATCAACGGGCAAACTACAT
>JBPCXZ010000277.1:0-2906 GCA_051008055.1 Woeseiaceae bacterium | reverse complement strand
ATGCTGTATGCGAGTTGGTCAGAGGGATTCAAGTCGGGAAGTTTCGACTTTCGTGCTAACAACCGAAATTTCTATCCGACCATGGAAGAGTCCTTCGAATTTGACGATGAAGAAGCCAGTAACATCGAACTGGGTGCCAAGTTTCTCTTGGGTAATGGCGCAGCGGAGCTGAATATTGCTGCGTTCTATACAGAATTTGACGACCTGCAAATTTCGATCTTCGACGGTGTCCTCGGATTCAACGTCGGCAATGCGGCATCTGCCGAGGTCAAAGGTGTGGAAGTCGATTTCCGTTGGGCGATGACCGATAACCTGACTTTGTCAGGTGGTCTTGCGCTGACCGATTTCGAGTTTACGGACTTTGAGAACGGTCAGTGTTATTTCGGGCGACCACCTGACACGGATATCGACGGCGACGGTACTCCAGAGCTCTGCAGTTATACCGGCGAATCCAATCAAATGGTGTCGGATGTACAGGGCAACCTCACACTCGACTGGCGCCGACCGGTTTTCGGTAGCCTGGAGTTTGTTTCGACTATTTCCTATTTCTACACCAGCGAATATGACGCGTCAGCAACTTTTGACCCGGCTCTGGTGCAGGATGCTTACGGCATGCTCAACTGGCGGCTTGGCATCGGCTCCGAATCAGGCAGCTGGCAAATTGCAGTTTATGCGAAGAACCTTACCGACGAGGAAGTATTGAGCTTCGGCGGCGATACGCCGTTATCCAGTACCTTTGCTGCGAAGTCGAACTATGCGTTCTACGGGCCGGGAACAGCGTACTCGGCACAGGCCATGCTGCGCTTCTGACCCAGCAGAACATCCAAGAGAGCCACTCAGCAGATGGCTGCTGGGTGGCTTTATTTTTGCTGGGTGACTTCACAGAGATGGTATACCTGGTATTGCCACCGCATCGGCCACAATGGCAACAACAGTGCCTGCACCGCACGTAAAGGTGCCGCTAGCCAGCCGTTCATCGTAATCCAGCTCCAAGACAATACGTGCAGATCCTTCCAGATCGAGGATATCGAGAGGCCCGCAGCACTGAAAAGGCGCTCCCACTCTTCAAGGGTACGCACAACCTCCTTCGCGTCTTTCTGATCGGTGCCACCAAACAATCCGAGCTTGCGTGTCAGGAAATCCGCATTCGGCACCAACAAGAGAAACCTTGCATCGGGTTTTGCTACTCGCACCATTTCCTTCATCGCGATCACCGGGTCAACGAAATGCTCCAGCGAGCCAAGACAACTGACGACATCGAACGTTGAATCGCCATACGGCAGGCTTTCCGCCGGCACGGCGTGGAAATCTCCGACAGGCAGGTGTTTCTTGCAAAATTCGATAGCACGATCTGACAGGTCCACACCGGCCACGGTGGCGCCGAGGTCATGACACACCAGCAGCCATTCGCCACGCCCGCACGCCACATCAAGAACGGCCTCACCCGCGACAACCCGGGTTTTGCCTGCCAGTCCCCGGAGGTGTGCAGACCCCTGCATCGGCTTGTCTGTGTCCGCGTAGTAAACGTCATCATAAAACGACTTGATCTCGTCGAGATTCGGATCGGAATCACTCATCTATGCCGTCAACCTCTTCAGATTATCCTCAATCTGCTCATTGTAGTTCTCCCACGAAAACTGTCTCGCAAAAGCTTGCGACGATCGCTGTAGATCCTGCGTTGCTACTCGCCGGATCGCCTCGAATAACGCGTTATAGTCGCCCGCGGCGACCAGCGCACCACTAACTCCACCAGACACCGCATCGCTAACACCGCCACAGTCAAAAGCAACTGTCGGAGTTCCCTGGATAGCCGCTTCGATCGCCACCATACCGAATCCTTCCACGTCTCCCTTGGTTTCTACCAGCGGAAAGACGAATACATCCGCCGCAGCGTAAAGTGTCCCCAGTTCGTCGTCATTCGCGTGTCCCAAGAGCTTCACGCGATCCTGTAATTCGTGCGAGGCGATACTGGCCTCAATCCTGGCCAGCACCGAATCAACTGGCTTGTTGAGCGCCTGTGTCGGTTCGCCGCCAACAATCAATAGTTGCCAGCTTGGATCTTCAGCGCACAAGTCGACGAAACAATGTTCGACGAATTCAGCAAGTCCTTTGCGAGGCATCAACCGGCCGACCGACAACAGGACTTTGCTGTGGGTGACACCCAATGCCTGCCTGGCCGACTCCCTGGACAGCGACTTGCCATGCAAATCAACTCCCGGATTAACGATCGCAATTCTTTCTTCTCGAACACCGTGCTCCACGGCAAGGCGCGCCGTATTATTGCTGTTACAAACTGCCATATCTGCCCAGCGGAGGAACGGCACAAAAAACCATTGATAGGCGCGCGAGTCTGCGATGATGTCCAGACCGTGCAGCAGCACCACGGATTTAGCACCAGAAAGTTTGGCGAGTATCACCACGACGGGTCCGACCAGACCACTGCCGCCGATAATCACATCGGACGAACCCCGCGTTATTCGTGCGTACAGGCCTTTACAGAAACTGATGATGAGGAATAAGGGGGTCGGTGAGACTGCGGTAGACCAGGCTGAACCATCGGGCTCGATATACTTTTCGCAACCTGCTGGTCCGAAGAGCCGGACCTCGTGGTTTTCGATCAAACCACGATAAAGCTGATGAACAAGGCGCTCCATCCCGCCACTCAGTGGCGGGAAGTTGCGGCTTATTAATGAAATTGTTGCCATGCGCGGGAGTCTACATGACTTGCTTCCCGCACGGCGCCAAAGGCGCCATACACCTCCCTCAGGTTTGAGGTGCTTCGACGATCTTGTGCACTTTCTTGATCTTCACCGCGTGGCCGTCTTGACCTTCGTGATCAATGAACTGCACGTCACTGTCGTAACCGGAAGACTCCAGTAGCGACTTGATTGCCTGCTGCGTTGTTT
>JBPCXZ010000276.1:0-5633 GCA_051008055.1 Woeseiaceae bacterium | reverse complement strand
GGGTGCCCAGGATCATGAAGGTCGGCGCGCGACGACCTGCGACGAAATAGTCATCCAGATGCTTGACCTTGCGGCCGGCGTAATTGCCGATCGCAACGTACACCAGCACACTGACCCCGATCGCTATCGCATATGCATCCATGCGTCTAAGCTGCTATGAAGTCATTGGCTTGACGACCATCCAAATTGCATAAACTGCTGCAATCAGTGACATCAACGCGGTTCCACCTGCACCAATTACTCGGCCGGGATGCGCCATGTTGTCATGCTTCAGGCCGATCGCGTGGGCGATTCTGGAGACGATTAGAACGACACCGAATACATACAAAAATGTCGTGCTGCCGCCGTTAACTTCGATCAGGCCCATCATGATGAGCGCCAGCGGTACATACTCCAGGAAGTTTTGGTGAATACGAACGCGTTCGGCCAGTTCCATATTCTCCGGGTGGCCGAACAAAATCGAGATTCCACTCTTGCCGCGAAAGCCGCCGGCGTAAAAGCTCAGCACCAACGCGAAAATCGTGAGTAGTCCGGCAAAAAGAGCTGTTATTGGTAATGCCATGTTGTTGCTCCTTTATTATCAGAAAAGAACTGCACTCTAATTGTAGTTCAACTTTTCCAGTCGTCGTCTTCCGCACTGCAGGTTCTTTTGCGACGGGTATCTGGCTCGATCCTTCCAAAGTCCTGTTCAATAAATGCGGCAACATACGCGGCGGTAACGTAGGCAGCGACGTTCTGACTAATGTCATCGCGGTCGATCTTGTCCAGCGTATCATCAGCCGTGTGGTGAAAATCGAAATACTTGCTACCGTCCTGCGTCATACCAAAAACTGGCATGCCCGCCTTACGTAACGGGCTGAGATCGGCTCCACCGGAGGCTTTGTTATTACCGCGTTCAATACCTATGGGCTCAAGCAGCGCGTGTATTTCACCGATCAAGTCCAGCGCATCCTCGGCAACGCGTGAACCAAACTTCCAGACGCGGCCGGCGCCGAAGTCCGCTTCCAGGCCAATCACATGATCGCCGATCGACGTAGCATGTTTCTCGGCATACTGTTCAGCGCCGTCCAGGCCGAATTCTTCGTTGGCGTATAGGACGACACGAATCGTACGACGCGGCGCTGAGCCGCTGTCCAGAATCATTTTGGCCGCGGCGGTAACGATCGCAACACCGGCACCGTCATCGATTGCTCCCGTGCCGAGGTCCCAGGAATCTAAGTGCGCAGCCAGCAGTACCACTTCGTGAGCAAGCTTTCCTTGTCCGGGAATTTCACCAATGACGTTGGCTGACAACTGCGTTGGCAGGTGTCGCGCCGACGACTGCACTCGAACAATTACCGAATCACCGGCTAGTGCTTGGTGGGTCAGTAAGTCGGCGTCAGCATTGCTTAGCGCTATTGCCGGAATCATCGGCGGTATATCGCGATTCATCATGCTGCCGGTGTGCGGGAAGCGATGGTGGGAGGTACCTGCCGATCGAATGATGGTCCCGATGGCGCCACGCTCGGCTGCGATGTAATGACCGCAGGACCGAATTCGCCCAGCAGGCGAATATCCGCTGCCACTCTTGTCGCGCAGCATTCGATGATCGACGTAGGCAAATCGACCTGCGAGATCATCTACCGATAATGCGCGCAGCTCATCAAGGCTTGTAACGCGAATAATTTCAGCTTCCAGACCAGGCTCGGGCGTGCCTGGACTCCCGCCGAGCGATGTTGCAACGAGGGGCTGCGGAATAGGTGCGATGATCTGGGTTCGAATGGAACCACGGTCCCACTGCGGCACTGTTACCGCTTCTGTGCGGACATTTTCGAATCCGAGGCCCAGCAGCATTTGTTCAGCCCACTTGACGGCGGCCTTGTCGGCGGCCGAACCGGCCGGACGAGGGCCAACTTCCATTGTTAACGACTCGACCAACTCGTAAGCAATAGTGTCTTGCATTGCCTGATCGCGCAGGGCGCTGGCTTGCGCCGCCACGGAGTCCGGAATGGTTTGTGCTTGAACAGAGAGGGCCGCCGCCAGCAGCGTCGCGGCAAGTGAAAGCTTTCTTTTGAGCATTGTTATTCCTGTGGTTTGGACTTGCCGGACATGAGCGCGCCGATCGCAATCGCGCAAACAGCGAGTATTGCAAAGCCACCAATCGTCTTGAGCAGTATTGGGCCTGCATCGCCCGCATCGAGAAAACCAAATACCAGCATCAGACCAACAATTCCGGCCGCCAGGATTGCCAGGACAAGTGTAATTATGAGTGTTTTGTTCACGCGGAATCCTCTGATTCAAGGGCTCCCTATCGGTCGTACATAGGATGGCCCGGAGCGTATTCAATCAAGTCCCAGAGATTACCATACAGGTCTTCGAATACAGCCACGGTGCCATAGTCTTCCTGCTTGGGGTCACGGATGAACTTGATGCCCTGTGCCTGCATCGCGGCATAGTCACGCGCAAAGTCGTCGGTACTCAGAAACAGAAACACGCGGCCACCAGCCTGGTTGCCAATGAAGCCTTCCTGTTCCGGTTTCGAGGCCTGGGCCAGCAGCAAGGTGGTCCGCGATTTTCCCGGCGGCGCAACAACAACCCAACGCTTGTCTTGTTCAGGTTGATATAGGTCTTCGACGAGCTCGAAGTTGAGTTTATTGATGTAAAAATTCAGCGCCTCGTCGTAGTCGCGAACGACCAGCGCAATATGCGCGATTGATTGCTTCATGTGTAAAGCTCATTAATGAATGGTAGAAGTGCCAAAACCGTAGTTTGTGTGTAAATGCTCTCACGTGTGTACAGGCCATCAGTTAGCAGGCCATACGCGCCACCGCCTTGCTTGCTATTTTGGGTCACGAAAACTCTGTCATTGGCATCGCCCAATTCAAACCCCTGGTCGATTAGCTGTCGGACTGCGTCGGGTAAGGGCAGAGTGGCGCTGCGGGCATCGCTGACTCTTCCGTCTCGGTTGCGTATTGCAATCCAGGCAAAAGCCATCAATCCGTCATCAATGATTTCGATGCCGCCTTCCAGGCCGACCCAGTAGTCGGCATCCGACGCCACGATGCTGGCATTTCTGGCTCGGTTTCTCGCACCGCGGCGTGTTTCTTCATCAGATTTTGGTTGGTCGCTCACTCCGGACTCGACCGGCACGCAAGCCACATCCATTTCGATGTCGGGCTGTAGCGCGCTGAATGCGGCGCGGGCCGCAGCCGCCTTTACAGGATTGCCAGATGCAACTACAACTCTCATTTCCGAAGGCTCTCTTTCAAAGAGGTCACCTTAATCGGAAACGCCCGTCACATCTACGAATGTGGTAACTCAGGCTCTTTGTTTTTGCTCGTGGTCCGAGTTGGCAGCCTTGCCAGCCAGCTTCAGGAGCAAGGCGTGGAATTCGTTGGCTGGCAGCGGCTTGCTGCAGATATAGCCTTGAATATGGTCACACTTGTAGCGGCGCAAAAAATCGAGCTGTTCGCGGGTCTCTACGCCTTCAGCAACCACAGTAAGTCCAAGTTGCTGCGACATGGCCAGGATTGCGGCACAGATCGCGGCATCATCAGTATCCTGGTGCAGATCCTTGACGAAGGATCGATCAATCTTGATGGTATCGATAGGAAATCGCTTCAGATAGCTGAGTGACGAATATCCCGTGCCGAAGTCATCAATAGATAGAGAGATACCGGCTTCCTTCAGTGCCTTGAGCTCCAACAGTGTTTTGTCCACGTCCTGCAGCAGAACGCTTTCCGTAATTTCGAGCTCCAGATCGCTGGTCTTGATGCCTGCATCGGAAACGGAGCCCAGAACATCGCCGACCAGGCCGCTATCGCGAAACTGGTGGCTGGAGATATTGACCGAAACAGGCACGGTACCAATCGGTGACGCAGACCAGACTTTGACCTGGCGACAGGCTTCGGTGAGGACCCATTTGCCAAGTGGAATGATCAGTCCGGTTTCTTCCGCAATGGGAATGAAGTCGTCCGGTGGAATCATGCCACGCTCGGGATGTTTCCAGCGCAGCAAAGCTTCGGCGCCAACGAGACGAAATGACTTCGCATCGACCTTCGGCTGAAAATACAATTCGAACTGCTGTTCTTCGATTGCTGTACGCAGCAGGTTTTCCAGATCAAGACGGTGCAGCGACTTGGTGCGCATGGTCTCGGAGTAAAACTTGAAGTTGTTGCGACCGACGGCCTTGGCGCGATACATCGCCGAGTCGGCGTTCATCAGTAGTTCCTCACCCGTCCTGCCGTCCTGCGGGTACATCGCGATGCCGATACTGGGAGTTACTACAAACTGATGGCCAGCACAGGTGAACGGCGGCGTCAGCGCGTCGATAATGCGTTTTGCAACCATTGCTACTGAGTCGCCCGAATCGACCCCATAGAGTTTGATGACGAACTCGTCGCCGCCCAGTCGCGCCAGCTTAATGTTGCGAGTCGTGCGCGAGTCGATTTGCGATATTGTGTCGGAAGAGCGCGTGCACTTCGCGAGGCGCGCGGCGACATCTTTTAACAACTCGTCGCCGATCGTGTGGCCTAGTGTGTCGTTAATGCGTTTAAAGCGGTCGAGATCGACAAACAAAACCGCAAACTTCTGGTCTTCGCTTTTTGCGACCGAGATCGTTCTTTCGAGGCTCTGGCTGAAGAGCTCGCGGTTAGGCAGTTCAGTGAGTTCGTCGTAGTAGGCGAGATTGTATATCTTGGCCTCGGCACTCTTGCGCTCGGTAATGTCTCGGACGATGGCAAGCACGGTGGTCTTGTCTCGGGCTACGAAGCGGGTTTCCAGGTGAATATCGAGGCTTTCCAACACATGCTCGTAAACCTGCGGCTTGCCGGTTTCGAGCGCTTTCTTGATGCACTCCAGCGCACCGTCGTCATTCTCGCAGGGATAGAAATTAATCAATGACGCCGTTGTAAGCGCTTTGATCTGCAAGGTATGCGTTGCGTCCGGACGACTGAGCCCGTCTTGCACTTCGCCATCTTTGTTCACAACGAAAATCAAGTCAGGTATGGCGCGAATCAGACCGCGCAAATCGGCAAGCGACCGAGCGGTTCGCAATGCATAACGAATTCTGTGTGGCAGTACCGGCAGCGAAATTGGTTTAAAGACAATGTCTGTTGCGCCAATCCGATACGCCTCTTCAATCGCATCGTCGTCACGCTCGGTAACGATAAAAATAGGTACTTCCTCGCCGGACTCACGTTTGCGGATGACCGCGCAGGCCGAGAAGTTGTCTTTCTCCGATTTGTTCAGATCGAGCAGAACCGCGTCTGGTTGCGCGCTTTCAAACACTTTGATCGCAGATTTTGCATCTTCGGCGGTCTCTGTACGGAAGCCAAACTGCTGCAAAACCTCCTGAATTGACTTGCACTGGTCCGCATCGTCGGCTGCCACCAGGACGAGTGGTTTTCGCATGATTTGCGTGTTCGAGCCCATCGCGTCGTTTTTCGATCTATTCTCAGGATAAGTATCTGTAATCCAACAGAATAGAGGCCAAACTAGACAGAATCCGCGACTAGGGTCACAGATAGGGCAGTCGACTAGAAGCTGGCGTTGTCGTCGAATTGCACGCCATTGGCCAGAGTCTTGTGAACAGGGCATCGCCGGGCGACTTGTGCCAGTCGCTTTTGCTGGGCGTCGTCGAAATCACCGTCGAT
>JBPCXZ010000275.1:0-22204 GCA_051008055.1 Woeseiaceae bacterium | reverse complement strand
GCCAAGCGCCTTACCGCCAATAATCTTGAGGTCGCCCTGCAAAAAATAGTGAATTTCGGCGCCGCGCCGCGTGGCCTCGAGCAACATGGCAAAGGAACTGTCTTTGTAAGGCGCGATGGACTCGATTGGGTCCATAATCATGCCGATTCGAAGCGGTGCTGACGAAGTCAAAGCGGTTTGATCCCGTGGTCGGTGGTAAGCGGCCAACTATACATCGGAATAAAGCGCTAAACGCCGAAAATTCCTCGAATTTTATCGTCTGCGGCGAGCGTCGTAGCGGGACTTATGTCAATATGGTACAAGTCGGTTTTCGTGGGGAAAATTTGTGTCCAGTAATGCACCTCGGAGTCTTAGCGGGCTCAAGATTCTTGTCGTAGATGACAGCAAAACGATTCGCCGCACGGCCGAAACTCTGCTGACTAAAGAAGGCTGTCATGTTTTCACGGCGATCGATGGCTTTGACGCGCTGTCGAAGATTGCGGACCACCAGCCGGACCTGATTTTCGTCGACATCATGATGCCGCGTCTGGACGGTTACGAGACCTGTTCCTTGATCAAACACAATAAGACCTTCAAGGAAACTCCAGTCATCATGCTTTCAAGTAAAGACGGACTTTTTGACCGTGCGCGCGGACGAATTGTGGGCTCGGAGCAATACCTCACCAAACCATTTACCAAAGACGAACTGCTTGGTGCGATAGCCAATCAGGTGAGTTAATCGGCAAGGAATCGATTGATGTCAGTAATTCTCATAATTGATGACTCGCCGACCGAGTTGCACTTGTTCCAAAACATGCTGGAGAAAAGCGGCTTCGCTACTCTGGTAGCAGACAGCGGCGAAGAAGGACTGCGGCAAGCCAAGGCCTCGCGGCCTGATCTCATATTGATGGACGTCGTCATGCCTGGCATGAATGGTTTCCAGGCAACGCGCAAGCTAACCCAGGATCCGGACACCGCAGACATACCGGTGATCATGATTACGACGAAGGACCAGGAAACGGACAAGATCTGGGGCATGCGGCAGGGTGCGGTCGAATACCTGGTGAAGCCTATAGACAAGGATCAACTGGTGGCAAAGATCAACGCGGTGATGGCGGCCTGAATGAGCCCTGACGTCGATCTCAAGACCTTGCTGCAAGAACCATTTGCGCTGCTAACGGAAATTGAGCGGCGTAGCCGGCAAGCCCATTCGGGCCAGGAAGGAGTCGGCGGCTCGGACGAGTGGGTTGGTGTCGGCTTTCGGATTGGCGAGGAACAATTTGTCGCCGATAGGGATGTTGTTCGAGAAGTGCTGATGCTTCCGGACGATATGACACGAGTGCCAGGCTCGCAACGCTGGCTGCTGGGTATAGCCAACCTGCGCGGGCACTTGTTACCCCTGGTGGATGTCAAGTTGTTGCTTGGCAGCGGACGTACTTCGTTGCGGCGCACGACCCGCGTCATCTCCGTGAATCATCGTGAGATTCCAGCGGGGCTGGTGGTGGACGAGGTATTGGGCTTCAGGCGATTTGGCGCCCACGAGCATGTGAACGAGTGGCCGGAGACGGCGGTGCGCTGCGATCGCTTTATTACAGGCGCCTACAAGCGTGGTGATGAAGTCTGGCCGACCCTGGATTTGTTCAGCTTTATCGAGAGCAACTTGTTTTTGCAAGCTGCGGCGGAAGCGTAATTACAAAGAGATGTAGATAGATGGCAAACAAAGCACAAACAGCAGCTACGTTTCGGATCATTGCCTTGCTCGCAGCAGTTTTCTTGCTGATCGCGGCGGCGTTGGTCTACCTGTCGAAAGGCGGTGGTGGTGGTTCGGCGGAGCTGGCAGCCCTGTCGCAAGCGGTGCCAAACCACGCACATGCAGCGGCGAGTGGAACGCCTGGCGCTTTTGATGAGCTAAGCGAGGGCGCGAGCCGGCTGGCTGAACTGCGCCGTTCGGCAGGAGGCTCAGCCCCAGGCAATTCGGCGGACTGGCAGTCACTGCAGTCTCGTGCCTCGACGATCCTGCGTGAAAAGGATGATGTTGAGGCCTATTACGCTGCACTCGCCGATGCGGCCAGTCGGGCCGAGGCTATCGTGCAGCTATCCGATAGCCTGCTGGACGTATCCGGATCAACAGCGATCATTCAGGAATTTCAACAAAGGGCAAACAGGGCACGGCAGTTGGCGACCGAACTTGCCCAAACCGCAGATGCAGCTAACGCAACAGCACTTGCCGATGACATAGGCTTCCTGCGGGCAGTTACCGATGCCTTGGCAGGCGAAGACAGCGAGCTGGACATTCGCCCGCTGAGCGATACCAATTTCGAGAACACCCTGCTGCCTATCCGGAGTGAGCTGACAGAGCTTGAGCTTCAGTCAGGAATTGCCTCCGGTAACGTGCAAAAAGTGGCTGAATTGAGTAACGCGCTAGCCGAGCTGGACGTCAGCGCGGCCAAGCTGAACCGCGCCTTTGCGAATTCGGCCGGCGGCAGTGTTGTGCCATCATTCCTGCAGTCGCCTTTTATCCCGCTTGGCCTGATCGGTGTTGCTGTACTGTTTATCCTGGTGCTGCTGGCCCTGAATTCGAAGAGTTCGTCCTTCGAACAGATGGCAATAGAGCAAGCGGATCAGAATGATCGAAACCAGCAGGCGATTCTACGACTGCTCGACGAAATGGGCAGCCTGGCCGATGGCGACCTGACGGTCGAGGCGACGGTGACAGAGGACATCACGGGCACCATCGCCGACTCGTTTAACTACGCTATTGAAGAGTTGCGCAAGCTCGTTGCAACGGTCAACGAAACATCGATCATGGTCGACTCGGCGGCAAAACAGACCGAGAACACGGCGACGCACATGGCGAAGGCAGCCGACAATCAGGCCCGTGAAATTAATGCGGCAACCGAGTCGGTCGTTTCAATGGCCGCGTCCATTGAAGAAGTATCCGGTAATGCCGAGCGATCTTCTGATGTTGCACGACATTCGGTCGAAGTCGCGCATAAAGGCGGCGAGGCGGTGCGCAGAACGATCGACGGCATGAACGCCATTCGCGAAACGATTCAGGACACGTCCAAACGAATCAAGCGACTCGGCGAGAGCTCGCAGGAGATCGGCAACATCGTTGAGCTGATTAATGATATTGCCGAGCAAACCAACATCCTGGCCTTGAACGCATCGATCCAGGCCTCGATGGCTGGTGAAGCTGGTCGCGGTTTTGCGGTTGTAGCCGACGAGGTGCAGCGATTGGCGGAGCGATCAACCAATGCGACCAAACAGATCGAAGTGCTGGTGCGCACGATTCAGGCGGACACCAACGAGGCGGTCGTTTCAATGGAGCGCAGTACCACCGATGTTGTCGGTGGAGCATTGCTGGCGGAGAACGCGGGCGCGGCACTCGACGAAATTGAGCAAGTATCTAACCAGATCGCGAGCCTCGTTCAGAATATTTCCGGGTCTGCGCGGCAACAGGCTGGCTCCGCGGCAGATGTGACGCGACGAACCACGCGATTGCGAGAAATCAGTGAACAAACAGGTAAGGCGACAACAGCAACGGCAGCGGCAATTTCAAAACTGTCGGAGCTGGCGTCGCAACTAAGAAAAACGGTTGCGGGATTCACGTTACCGAACAAGTCGATGCAAGCGAGTACGTTGGTAGCGACCTCTGCAAATACTCCTGCTGAGCAACCGGCAGGGGAACAGGCGAAAACAGGCTAGTGGTGAACCACTAACAACACGGATCGTTGATGACAGGCGACACCGGCATACAAGAACAAGTTTCCGAAGAAGCTGGCAGTAGGTCAGCTGAAAGCGGGCTGGCAATTGTCAGCACCGAACTCATGGAGACTATCCGCAGTGCGCACCTCGCGTTGGAGGATTGCGTCGACGGGCGAGGTGGGTCCGCGGCGCTTGTTCGAGCGGGCGAGTTGCTGCACCAGGTTCGCGGTGCGCTGCAGATTACAGAGACCTACGGCGCCGCACTGCTCACGGAGGAGATGGAGCTGTGCAGCAAGTACCTGGCCAACTTGCGAGCAGGCAAGGGGCGGGAGGACGGCCTTGATGCTCTGACTCGCGCTATGGTGCAGCTGCCAACCTACATCGAGCGGCTGCTGGCGGGTGGCCGTGATATTGCGTTGGTCCTGTTGCCGATGCTCAATGATTTACGAGCGGCACGTGGCGAGCCTCTATTGTCCGAAGGCACATTGTTGCTGCTCAACCTCTCGCCCAGCCACGCGTCCAAGATCAGTGAGAAGCGAGAAGGTAGCGGCGAAGAGCCGGTTGAGGTCGCCACTCGATTGCGGCCGAAGTTCCAGTTGGCTCTGCTTGGTTGGATTAAGGGTGGCAATACGCAGCGGCACCTCGAGACACTGTCTGGCGTCATGCAGCGGCTTGAAGCCTCCGCAACTCGCGATGACATGTTTCAACTGTGGTGGGTTGCCGGCGCGGTCCTCGAATCCCTGCGCGACGGTGGCCTGGAAACGTCGGTCGCGCTGAAACGCCTGCTGGGTAACATCGATCGCCAGATCAAACTGATCATTGACGAAGGTGTAGCCGCATTCGACGAGCATCCCGTCGACGACCTGTTGAATAACCTGCTGTACTACGTCGCGCGCTCGACCACGGCCGGTAAGCGCATCAGTGACATACGATCCGCGTTTAACCTTGCCGAGTTATTGCCCGGCGATGAGCAGGTTGAGCACGCGCGCGAAGCTTTATCGGCTCCGAGCGTCAAGCTCATGGAAACTGTGGCTTCGGCGATCAAGGAAGACCTGGCGCGGGTAAAAGATGTGTTGGATATTTATGTCCGCACTGGCATGAACAACCCCTCTGAGCTGGTACCGCAGCTCGAGCTATTGAAGAAAATCAGTGACACGCTTGGCGTACTTGGACTGGGCGAGTTGCGTGGCGATATCGAAGGTGAAATCGATCGCCTCAAGACCGTGGTAAAGGACAGCGGCGCGGCCAGCGAGAAAGTCATTCTGGAAATCGCAGCGACCTTATTGCGTGTCGAAGATCGGCTGGATCGCCAGCTCGTTCGTTTAATCGATCCGAAGACTGTCGCGCAGACTGCTCCTCTCGAAGATATGGAGCCGGATGACGCAGCGGACTACCAGCAAGTAGCTGAGTCGGTTATGCGTGAGTGCATCATCAATCTTGCGCGTATCAAGGAAACAGTCAGTCAGAGCCTGACCGATCAGGCACCCTCGCAGGGCCTCGACAGCATCCCGTCGCTAGTGCGCGGCATCAAGGCAGGTCTCTTGATGCTGAACAAGACTCGAGCAATGGAAGTCATTGATCGCGTTGGTCGTTTGATTTCTATCACCTTGCAGAGCGCGGGTGTAGCGAGCCTGACGCAACGCGAAACGGATCGGCTTGCAGACGCGATTGTCAGCATTGAGTACTACATGGAGACGGTGAAAGCCGGTCGTTCTGAGCCCTGGTACATGCTGGACAATGCCGAAGCGTGCCTTAGTGTGTTGCGTGATGTCGAGCATCGACTGGCTCAGGAGGAGACTAGCGCGCCCGCAGCACCAGACGACACTCCGCAGCCGTCCTTCGAACCGACAGTCAAACTGAAAGTGGCCGACGTGGAGCAGATGGCCATAGATCAGGCGGCGCCAGTGGAGGCTCAGGCGACTGAAGTCATACCACTTCCGGTCGTCGCGCAGGACGCGGAGCATCTAGATCCTGAGTTGCTAGAGATTTTCATCGAGGAAGCAAAAGAAGAGTATGCGGCGATCAAGCGCAAGCTGCCGACCTGGACACAAGAACCTGACAACCTCGAAACGTTAATTACGGTGCGACGTGCATATCACACGCTCAAAGGCAGTGGCCGCATGGTTGGTGCGGAGCGAATTGGTGAGTATTGCTGGAGCATGGAAGACCTCCTGAATCGCCTGATAAATCGAACGCTCGTGCGAACGCCACCAATGATCGATTTTATCGTCGAAGCGTCAGCCGCTGTGCCGGAACTCATTGAGCAGTTGGAGATCGGGACAGATCCAAGTGCGGACATTAGTTTGCTGATCGCGCGCGCTAACGCATTCACCGAAGGTGATCCGAACGCGGCGGTCCTCACGATTAAGACAACGGCTCTGCCGCAGCCGACAGTCGAAGAGCCGGCACTGGAGATGGATCCGGTCTTGCTCGATATTTTTGCCAAAGAGACCAACGGTCATTTGCAGGTGATTGTGGATTACCTGCGAGGCTGCGAAGGGCAGGAAGCGCCATTCGATGTAACCGATAAGCTGTATCGCGCCTGTCATACCCTGCACGGTAGCGCGAACATGGCGAATGTAGAGCGGGGTGTCGCAGTAACCGGTGCGCTCAATCGATTCGTTCGTCGGGTGTATGACTACAAGATCGGTTTTGAATCTTCCGGACTCGATGCGTTGAAGGCAGCAGGTCGCGCGATTGCTGCGATCGTTGCCGATATTAACCAGCCGGAGCGCAAACGTGCCGACTACACGGCCTTGATCGATCACATTGGCAATCTGACGACGGCGATTCAGCCGCAGCACACGGCGCCAGAGGAAGAAGAAATTGTCGTCAGCGTGGAGGTCGAGGAAGCGATTACTGAAGCTGCTGCGGAGGAGGTCGAGTACGACGCCGAGATTGCAGCAATCTTCACAGAAGAATCAGCCGAACTTCTCGAAGCGGCGGACAAGTCTCTGTTGGCATGGATTGGAAATAAGGAATCACGCCAGTCGATGGAAGAATTGAAGCGTCATCTGCATACGCTGAAAGGCGGCGCGCGAATGGCTGGCATCGGCGCTATGGGCAACCTGAGTCACGAAGTCGAAACGCTACTGCTTGGTGTTGAAGAAGGGCGGGTTAGCTCGACGACAGCGATTGATGAGTTATTGCAACAAAGTCTGGATGAGCTACACCGTATGCGCGATGCCGTGATGGCCAGTAAACCAGTAGCGCAAGCCACCGAACTCGAAAAACGGATACAGCAGGCGAACGCTGGATTTGAGGTTGCTGACGACAGTGAAGTAGAAATTCCATCTGCGGACGAAACTGTAGAAACGGCAGAGCCGGCAACCTTTACTATCGAACCAGAAGATTCGGTCAGTATGGTAATTGTCGACTCACCGCTCGCGGATGAGTTATCCGAAATTGGCAAGCCGCTGGACGAGTTGCGGGCTGAGGCGGACGCCACACCGGAACCCGCGCCAGAACCAGAACCAGAACCAGAACCAGCACCAGCACCAGAACCGAAGCCGCCTGCTGCGCAGGTCATGGCCAGAATAACTGCAGCGCCGTCCGCGACACCGGCCGCTGCTCCGGCACAACGATCGTCCGGCGGCGAACAGCGGCAGGAGTTCGCGCGAATTGATGCCGATCTGCTTGAAGACCTCCTTAATGCCGCAGGCGAAATCAGCATTTATCACTCGCGTCTCAGTCAGCAGATCAACCTGATTGAGTTCAACGTCATCGAGATGGAGGTCACGGTTGCCCGACTGCGTGAGCAATTGCGCAAGCTGGACATGGAGACCGAGGCGCAGATTATGCACAGTCATCAGGACACGATGGCTTCCAGGGAATTCGACCCACTTGAGCTCGATCGCTACTCGAATCTGCAACAGTTGTCGCGGGCACTGGCCGAGTCGTCGAACGACCTGGCCAGCCTTAAGGATCTGCTGCAGAACCTGACAACCGAATCGGAAAGTTTGCTGGTGCAGCAGTCCCGCGTTACTGCAGAGCTGCAGGATGGTCTGATGCGCACCCGTATGGTGCCGTTCGATCGGCATGTGCCAAGGTTGACGCGCCTGGTACGCCAGATCGCTAAAGAGTCGGACAAGCGCGCCGAATTGGCTGTTGAAGGCGCCTCTGGAGAATTGGACAGGCAGGTGCTGGACAAGATGTTGCCGCCGTTTGAGCACATGCTGCGCAACGCGATAGTGCATGGTATTGAGCCAGCCAAAGAACGACAGAAAGCGAACAAGCCCGCGACCGGTCGAATTACGATCCGACTGCATCGCGAAGGGTCAGAGATGGTTATTGACGTCGCGGACGATGGTCGCGGCCTTGACGTTGATGCAATTCGCAGCAAGGCCTACGAGCAAGACATGCTACAGCCCGATAGCAAGGTCACTGACGAAGAAATCATGGACCTGATCCTGACACCCGGTTTCTCTACCGCTGGCACGGTCACTCAGGCTGCTGGCCGCGGTGTTGGTATGGACGTCGTTGCGAACGAAGTCAAAAAACTGGGCGGTTCGTTACGCATATCTTCGGTGACCGGGCAGGGTACCAATTTCACAGTTCGTCTGCCGTTCACGCTCGCCATTACTCAGGCACTCATTGTTCGAACCGGCGAAGAGGTCTACGCACTGCCGTTGCCTTCGGTCGAAGGCGTGGCTCGAATTCCGCGCGCCGAGTTGGAAAATCTGCTGGGTCAGACAGAACCAAGCTACGAGTATGGAGAAGAAACTTACAAGTTCCGTCACCTGGGTATGTATCTCGGCGGCCAGGCGGCAACCCTGCCCAAAGATGAAGCGTTCATTCCGGTGATACTCGTCCGCGCTGGTGAATTTTCCGCCGCACTGCTAACCGACGAGATGTTGGCGAGTCGGGAGATCGTTGTGAAGTCGGTCGGTCCGCAACTGGCAAGTATTCGTGGCATCGCCGGCGCGACGATTCTTGGTGATGGCAGCATCGTTCTAATTCTTGATATCAACTCGTTGGTGCGCACCGGGGCTCCGGTCGTGGAATTGAAGAAAGCGGCGCCGAAGCCGGTCGACGAACGACCTCTTGCCATGGTGGTCGATGACTCCATCACGGTCAGGCGAGTTACGGAACGCTTCCTGCAGCGTAATGGCATGCGGGTCGTCACAGCGAAAGATGGTCTTGACGCGATCAGTGTAATTTCAGACAACAAGCCGGACATTATTTTGCTGGACATTGAAATGCCCCGTATGGACGGCTACGAGTTTGCGTCGCATGTGCGCAATGACCCCAGCGTTGCGGATGTTCCGATCATCATGATTACGTCCCGGGTGGGCGACAAGCACAGGGCGCGCGCGATTGAGCTCGGAGTCAATGACTACCTGGGTAAGCCATTCCAGGATGCAACGTTACTGGAAGCGATCGGGCGCCAGCTTGAAGAAAAAGGGAAGTCGTTGTCGTGAGTGACGAGTCGCAGGAACTCTATAGTTTGCTGGTACCGCTGGCGGAGGATCGTTTGATTGTGCCGCGGGCTTGCGTAGTCGAAGTCGTTCGCTTTACCGAGCCCGACACAGAAGCCGGCGCGCACAAGTGGATGGTCGGCAACGTCAGCTGGAACGGTAGGGAGTTGCCAGTCGCTTCGTTCGAGGGTGCGTTAGGTAAGGAAGTGCCAGTCGCGACCGGTCGAACGCGAATTGTCGTCTTCTATGCGACAACTGGACAGTTGAAATCCGGGTATTTCGGGGTATTGACGCAGGGCTTCCCGCAACTGGTTCGGGTGAACAAGGATGTCTTGCAGCTGGACGCAACCGAGGGATGGCCGGAGTCGGCGCCGGTCCTGTGCCGCGTAAAAATGATCAATGAGTTCCCGCTTGTACCCGATCTCGAGCGACTCGAAAACATGCTCGCTGAAGAGCTAATCCAGGCCTAGCCTCAATCTAGCGCAGCAATTTTCCATAATTCCGGATGTGAGTCCGAAATAAAACGGTACCGACCGGGCTATGCTGGTTTGCGCGTCGCCACCTGGCGACAGTAGATTTACTGTTGTCGATCTAGGAAAATATAGACTCGGTCTAAAGAGTTTCAGCACAATGATTAAACTGCCCGACGGCATCGTGACAGTACATCTCGACAACAAGCGTTATCGAGGTGCCTACTATTTTCGTAATGACAAACTTGTCGTTACGGCGTACGGCTATCGTGAATCCGCGGTCGACTTGGCGGTCCTGAACGGCGAGCGCGGTAAGGCTGCGTTGAATCTCGCGAAACTCGTTCTCATTGACATGATTCGCGATAAAGCAGCGCTCGACGATGCAGGCTTTCCAGAGTTTCATCCAGCCTTATCCCTGCAAGGATCGACCACCGCGATATTTTACTAGTCGCCAGACGAGCTTGTCTCTTGCCAATGTGGAAAGAGATGATGTATAGTTCTCTTTCCATCTCGGAAAGAGACAAGAATGACTCCTGATTCACCAATTCCGGCTGATGAAGCCAAAGAAGCGCTCAATACTATTGATGCCTTGCAGAGTGCGAGCAAAAAACGCGCGGCGACACCACTTTGGTACGGAATAGGCATTGCCCTGATCATTACGATTGGGTTCTCGCTGTACGCGCAGGAAGACCCTGGCGATTTTCCAGGTTTGTTTATTGTCCTTGGTACTGCTCTTTTAGTCGGTTACTTTAATGACAAGACTGGTGCCAACGCCAGAGCGTTGCCGAACACTGCGTTCGGAGCCCTCGCGTTTGTCGCCGTAGTGACGTTCTTACTGGTTCTGTTTTTTGGTGGGATCTACTTGCGCCGTGCCTTTGATCTCCCCTGGGTTCCAGTGGTGACTGGGCTCATCGCAGGCGCCACGATCTTGTGGTTGTGCGCGACTGAACGCCGCGGTGCTGGCAGTCGTGACTAAAGCGAAGTTTGATGACGTAATTCATGCGCCGAACCGGCTGCAGATATGCGCGTTTCTCATGCCTATTCAGGATGCCGAGTTTCAGGTGCTTCGCGATGAACTGGAGGTTAGCGACTCGGTCTTGTCGAAGCATTTACGCCAGCTGGAGGCGGCGGGCTACGTGAAGTTTCGCAAAGCGAAAATGAATGGTCGCCAACGAATGTGGGCCAGCATGACAGGCAAAGGACGCCGCGCGTTTTCTGCACATGTGCAGGAATTGCAGCGACTCATCACCGATTAGAAAGAATTCTAAAGGTAGCTAGCTAGCGCGGCATCCGCCGGCGCAGTACTGCCAGCATCGTTAACAGGATGATGATTACCGGCGCTAAAATACCACCACCACTTCCGCCCTGGCCCGAGTTGACGCCTATGTTGACAATTCGTACCGCCGAACTCACGTTTCCTGCCTTATCGGCGACACTGTATGTGATGGTCTGACTGCCAACGGCACTAGGATTTATAGTGCCGGATGTTTCGATATCGGCAGTAATATCGCCATCGATATCATCCTGGGCCGTCGCGCCCGGATCCGCATACGATTCGCCCGCTACAAGGTTGACTGTTGCCGGTCCGATGAGTCGCAGGTCCGGTGATTTACGGTCTCCCAGCCCCAGCTTGCCAATTCCGTTATTGGCATGAATTTCCAGCACGTCAGCTTCACGTCCGACCAAAATCAGGTCGAGTGAATCGTCACTATTAAAATCCGACAAAATGCCACGACGCATCCCGTCACTGACGATTTGTTCCGGGTCGAGCGCGAAGCCGTTGGAGGCCGACCCAAGGTACAGCTGATGGACCCCTGCTTCATTGACGGCTACGACGTCGGTCCAGCCGTCGCCATTCACATCGCCTGAGAGCAATGCTGATATGGGCGATGCGCCGAACGAGCCACCGAACGAGAAACTCCCATTCGCCTGTTGGTAGTACATCTTGTTCTCGGGGGTATTCAAGTCATCGCCGTCGACACCGAGCAATAAATCGGGTGTGCCGTCGCCGTTCAGGTCGGCGGCGCTGACCGTCGCGACACTGCCATAGTTGAGCCTGGTGCGGCTGAATGAGGTTCCGTTACCGTTGTTGTAGTGAATATCGACCGCTCGATTCGTTTGCCGGATAACGACGATATCCATATCTCCATCGAGATCGATATCGGCCGCTGTGATGTTCAGACCGGCGCCTGAAGACAATGCTGTCTGCTCGAAACCTCCCTGGTCCCGGCTGCGCATGATAGTTGTACCGGACGACCCGGCGATTACGACTTCGGACCTGCCGTTGTTATTCAGATCTGCGGCAATCATGGAATTGACCAAACCGACGCCGCCATTCTGCAGACGATCAGCGCTGCTAAATTCCCCGCTCCCATCGTTGATGAATATCTCGGCAGTAGAACCCGCAAGTCCGCCCACGGCGATGTCGAGAGAGCCATCACCGTTCCAGTCAAGCAACGTCACGGCGGAGCCACCGCTGTTTGAGCCGAGGCTGATACCTGGTGTCGTTACCGATCGATTGCCGTTATTAAAATAGATCAGGGTCTGGCCGTCTGTCGAGACGATGTCTATTTCGCCGTCGCCGTCGAGGTCACCTGCATCGACACCCTTACCAGACTCATTAATTACCTGGGTTGGCCCTTCACTGAACTGGGCAACGACCTGGGAGCTGGCTAAATCAGCGTTGTCGTCCGGGAACGGGTCGTCGGAGGTTAAAACGCCGATCAATGAATTGTCACCATCCGAATCTTGCGTGCCTTCAACCTGAATCGTCAGCGAGTCACCGGGGACGAGGGAGCCAATCGTACAATTCATCTCCGGCGCGGCAGTGTCATTGCCCGTCAGGTTGCAGCCGCCCGGCGACGACAGCGTCAGGGCTGGTCCGCTGGTCGTCCAGTTGGCTGTCAGTAGCGCGCCATCGAGTTCGCCGGGCCCGCGGTTCATTACTTCGATACTCCACTGCGCCGTTTCCCCGACACCGACAGGATTCGCGGCCAGGCTGATGACTAGCGCAATGTCGGCTTCCTTCTCGGCGAGAATATATAACTTGAATGTGAGTTTGGCCGAGGCGCCGGCACGATCCGTGGCTGTGATCTCGACATTGTAGGGATTGTCTCTGGCGTCATTGTCTCTTGGCGTGCCAGACAGTACGCCCGTATTTTTGTCGAGCTTCAGATTCTTGCTGCCGGGCAGACCCTTCGCTTTGAATTCCAGTTCATCGCCCGCATCAGGATCGAGGAAATTGCCGGCCAGATCCAAACGGTAAGCAACATCCACAGCCGCTTCCTGGTCCGCAACGTCTTCGACCACAACGGGTGGAGAATTCGGTACGTCTTCGACTTCAATTGTGACCTTGGTCTTACGGGAAAAGCCGGTACCATCGAAAGCAAGATAGGTAAATGAGTCTTCGTCCGACTTATGGCCGTCGTGCTCATAAATGAAGGTTCCGTCTTCATTGAGTATGAGGCTGCCATGCTTGGGTTCTTTCTCGAGAAAAGCCGTCAGTTCGTCGCGTTCAAAATCAAAGTCATTGTCGAGGACGCTTCTGCCGCCGTTCGTTAGTCGGTCGGTCTCTCCGCCGCGGGCGACAGTAATAGAGTCTCTGAACCCGAACGGTGGCCAGCCACTCGCCCAAAGCTGCGTGCTGAAGCTGAGCACGACAAGCACCATGACGAACCTGAACAGGTTTCGGCCGCGTTTGAACGCTGACAATTTTTCTCTCAAAACGCTATCCCGTGTTGTTTTGTAGTTATGAGGGTTTGCGTGCGCCCAGTTTAGCGGAACAGTGCTTCAGGGAAAAGTAGAGAGTACTTGCAGTTATTATGGTAAATGACTGAATTAGTGGGGTTTGTCGGGCGCCCGGTAACTAATCAACGAGGGCGCTTCACGCTTTACTGAAGAAAAGACTGCTGTTCGACAGGCTACTACCGGCCTAAAAAAGACGGGCAGTTTACTGGCCCAGGTCTCCCCAGAGAGACTCGGCAACTGTTACCGCAGCGATAGCGGCTGTTTCTGTCCGCAGCACCCTGGGTCCAAGGGATACCGCCTGGAATCCTGACACTTCGGCATCGTCGTACTCGCTGGCGCTGAATCCACCTTCTGGACCGATCAACAAGCAAACCTTCGTTGTCGGTGCCTTCAGTGACGCCATTGGTGTCGTGGCGCCAGGTCGCAAAATCAGATCGACATCCGCTTCCTGGGCCTTTGCGCCGAACCAGCTCTTTAATGGAAGAACGCCGTCAATCAGTGGTGGCCTTGTGCGGCCACTTTGCTCACATGCGCTTTCGGCAATTTTTTGCCAGTGATCGCGACGCTTTTCGGCACGAGCGCCTTGGAGCTTGACGACACCATACTCGGTAAGTACCGGCGAGATACGCTTGACGCCAAGCTCGGTCGCCTTCTGCACTACAAGATCCATGCGTTCACCACGTGATACGCCTTGTACGAGGTGTACTTTGAGCGGCGACTCGGTTGCCGTTGGCACAGCTTCGCCAATCGTAATATCAGCGGATGATTTGCCGATGCTGTTGATCATCGCGGCGAACTCACCGGACTCGGCACTGAAAACCGATAAAGCATCGCCAACACGCAATCGCAACGCACGGCCGAGGTAGAGCGCCTGTTCGCCGTTGAGTGTCAGATCCTGCCCGGGTCGCAACGCCGAGCGCACGAAAAGTCTGGTTAATGCCATCAAACGTGACTATCGTTGTTCCATCGGAGTAGAGCAAGTATTGAACCAGTTGTGATCGAGATCGACCCTGATACAGGGCTTGTGATGTCAGCGCGGCAATATACAAGCCCAAACCAGGACCCGCGTCCCGCGGGCGTGGACGCCGATCTGGTCGTCTTACACGGTATCAGTCTGCCGCCGGGCCAGTTTGGCGGCCCGGAGATCGAGCAACTGTTTACCAACTCGCTGGACTGGGACAGCCACGAATATTTTGCTGAGATTCGTGGCCTCAAAGTCTCGTCCCACTTGCTCGTGCGGCGCGATGGCGAGTTATTGCAATTCGTACCGTTTACCGCACGGGCCTGGCATGCCGGCGAGTCCTGCTTCCAGGGCCGAGAAAACTGCAACGATTGTTCTATTGGCATAGAGCTCGAGGGTGAGGATGAGCTTGCCTATGACGATCGCCAATACGCGACGTTGATACCGTTGTTGGCGTCTATGTTGAAGGCGTATCCGGCATTGTCGGCCCGCCGAATTGCTGCTCATTCGGATATTTCCCCCGGTCGAAAAACCGATCCGGGCCCTGCTTTCGACTGGCTTCGCTTGTATGATGGGCTAAGCCGTGAGCTTTCACAGGAAGAGTCCGACAGCCAATGAATTTGATCGCCCTAATTCTCGGCTTGCTGGTTGAACGTTTGGCCACCAAGCTTTTTCACCTGCGACGCTTGCCGTGGCTGGATCGGCTGATCGATGCCGGTTTGCGGCAGGTGCAACGGCTCGGGACCTGGCCACCGATTATTCCGGTTATCCTCTTAGCCTTGGCATTGGTGCTACCCATAGCGGTGATTTCTCTGACTATTGGTGACCGCGCGCTTGGCCTGCCGTACGTCGCGTTTGCTGTGTTCGTATTGTTCTTCTCGTTCGGGCCAAAAGACATTGGCGAAGATGTCGACGAGTACTGCACGGCTTTGGAAGATGGTGATAAAGAACGAATCGAGGAGACGGCGCAAGCTATTGTCGAAGGCGATGTGCCGGACGATGAGTTGCAGTGTATTCGCAAGGTCGAAGAGGCCATTTACGTGCACGCTAACAATCGACTTTTTGCAGTAATTTTCTGGTTTATTGTTCTGGGCCTGTTTGGTCCGCTGGGTCCGCTGGGCGCCTGGGCTTATCGTGTTACCGATCTCATTCGCCGCCGCGCGGTTGCAACCTTGGGAGTAGACGAGGGTGCCGATAGCACCGCCGCGTTACTCAAAAATGCCGCGCTTCTGCTGCACGGCTGGCTCGCCTGGGTGCCGGCCCGTCTTTCGGCTCTGGGTTACGCTGCTGCCGGCCATTTCGATGCTGCCTTGGGGGCGTGGCGTGCTCCGTCTGAACAACAGGACGCGAGTCTGCCCGAGTACAATGACAACTTGCTCGCGCGAGTTGGTGTCGCTGCCCAAGCACTTGCTGATGACGACGATGAGAGCCTCATTGATCGGGGTGTCCGCGGAGCTACTGCGGCGAACGGGTTGGTATTCAGGTCACTCATGATCTGGGCTGTAATTATTGCTGCGATGACGTTGTACGGCTTCTCGCAGTGATCGAAATACGATCAGCCGAGCCGGCTGATCTGGCTACTGCCATCGCTTGGCTTGATGCTGCTGGACTGCCATCCTCTGATCTTAGTGACGTACATCTGGACTCATTTCTGTTTGCATACCGAGGCGCCGAGCCGGTCGGAATGATCGGTGTCGAGAAATATACGGACTGCGGCTTGCTGCGTTCATTGTTCGTTGCAGAATCCAGCCGGACGCTTGGTCTCGGCGCGCAATTAGTCAGCGAGCTCGAGAAAAGAACAACGGCAGCAGGGTTACAGTCGCTGTGGCTGCTCACGATCGATGCCGATCCATTCTTCGCCCGGCAAGGCTACGCAATCATGCAGCGCGTCGATGCGCCCGAGTCTGTGCGACAAAGCGCTGAGTTTTCGACCCTGTGTCCCGGCGATGCTGTGCTAATGAGAAAAGTGCTGGTCGAATCCTAACGCGGCCGGTTCCAAAGGATTTCCTGGCCGTTTTCAACGCGGGCGAGCACTCGCGCGATTACGAATAACAAATCAGAAAGTCGGTTCAGATAGCGGATGATCTCAGGTCGAACCTCTTCTTCGGCAGCGAGAGAAATGGTCCTGCGTTCAGCGCGTCGCGTGATGGTTCGTGCCAGATGGCAGGCCGCCGCCGCCGGACCGCCGCCGGGCAGAATGAAATTCTCGAGCGCGGGCAGGTCCTCGTTGAGTTCGTCGAGTTCAGATTCCAGGCGGCTGATGAATGAATCTTCGATAGCCGTATGGCCGGGCATACAAAGCTCACCGCCTAGTTCGAACATGTCGTGCTGGATAGCAGTCAGGATCGCAGCGATATTTTCTGGTGTCGAATCGCAGGCCAGGATCACGCCAATGGCGCTGTTGGCTTCATCAACAGTGCCGTAGGCTTCAACGCGTGCGCTATCTTTCGCCACCCGTGCACCGCCGCCCAATCCAGTTGTTCCATCGTCGCCGGTGCGGGTGTAAATCTTGCTAAGTCGTTTGCCCATCTGCTTCGCTTCAAATTCGGCAGGCTATCTTAATCCATTCAACGCGCCGCGGCTTGTTTCTTCTGCCCCTAGCCGCCATAGTTTGCGCGTGAACAACGACAAGCCATCCGAATTTCTAAAAGTCGCGCTCGAGGCCGCGAAAGCGGCAGCCGACATCAGTCGCAAATACTATGAAGGCAACTTCACTGTGGCGACGAAGGCCGACCTGACGCCGGTTACACAAGCGGACGTCGAGTGTGAAGAAGCCATTCGCGAGATCATTCTGGCGCGCTTCCCCGAGCATGGTTTTTTCGGCGAGGAAACCGGCAAGTCGCAAGCGGATGCGGACTACTTGTGGCTGGTCGATCCAATCGATGGCACTAAAGCGTTCGTCCGGCGTTACCCGTTTTTTTCAACACAGATCGCGCTGCTGCATGCGGGCGAGATTATCGTCGGCGTGTCGTCCGGGACATTGTTTAATGAACTCGCATGGGCGGAGAAGGATCGTGGTGCCTGGCTTAATGATCAGCCTTTGCGCGTTAGCGATATTGCCGATCCCGATCGTGCTGCTGTCTCGACGGGCAATCTGAAGTCATTGGCGACGAGCGACGGTTGGGCGAACCTCGGCGCTGAGTTAGCGCGCGCTGACAGAACGCGTGGTTACGGGGACTTCTATCACTACCATTTGTTGGCAGCCGGCAAGATAGAGGCCGTTATCGAGTCCGACGTAAATATCCTGGACATTGCTGCGCTGTCGATAATCGTGCGCGAAGCCGGTGGTATTTTCACCGATCTGAATGGCGAAGCACCTGGTCTGGGGACACGCTCAGTATTGGCAGCCAATGCCGAGCTGCACGGCCATTACCTGGACGCGCTGCGCGGGTTTCTTAGTCCGTCAGATTGATCTCGCTGGCCGTTAACGGTCCGATCAACGCGTACCTTAAGCTCTTCGGAATCACGGAGTCGTCGTCCGCGAGTGCAATCCTGCCGCCCATAATTTCAGCTTTCGTCTGCGGATAAAGCGGTTTTCGCGTTGGATCAGCGATGCCGTCCGGTGCAATCGGGTGCCCGGTGGCAGGGCTGTACTTGTCGGTTGCGCCCAGGGTGTGCAGGAACTCGTGCGCAATGATCAGATTATTGGTGCCGCGTTGGCGGCGACTGGCATAGGCATTAACAATGCCCACCATGCCCTTTTGCAGTCCGACCGAACTCTCGAGGACGAATACCTGGTCGGGCGAGTGGTAGCGCACAAATATCCGCACATCCGGTTCAATCGAATCCTGTTCGCCCGCCGTGCTTGATGCCCACCAGCGCATCTTCAATGACCAGAGCATGACGCCGAGCATATTGGGCGCCGCGTCCATCTGCGGTGGCTGTTCGTGGATCTGCTTGCCTAATTCCACGCGCAACGGCCGGGAGATCGTCCGGCCGTAGCGACTCACTTCGGCAGCAACAAACGATTCTATGTCTGCGAAGTCCTCGACTTTAAGTCTGTCGATGTAATTATTGCTGGTATCGCTGCCGTCGGCATTGATCGGGTATACCTTTACCCACAGGCTGTTGTTCCAGTCGGTGCTACGCGACTGTGTCAGCAAGGTGCTTAGCCCCACAAAAGCCAGAATGAGCAGCAGGATGCCGATGCGGATGGCCTTAAACACAGGCAACTACCCCGACCTTAAAAACTCGGTGGTTTGCGAACTCTGGTTGCCTGTTCAAATGCATACGCGATTTCGATCACAGCCTTATCGGAATTCATACTACCGATAAACGACAGCCCAACCGGGAGCCCGGTCACAAATCCGGCAGGAACCGTGACATTGGGATAACCCGACACGGCGGCAAACGATGAGCTACTGACGTGAAAGCTGTCGCCATTAATGTGATCCGTTAGCCAGGCGGGCCCGTTGGTCGGAGCAATCAAAAGATCGAGGTCGTGTTCGGCTAATGCGCCGTCGATCGCCGCCTGCGAGATTTGCTTACTCGCTTCAAGTGCGTCGCGGTACTCTTGGTCCTCGAGGTCACCTGATTCGTCGGCGTCGGTCATGCGATTCTGACCGAAGATCGGCATCACTGCCGCAGCATTTGCGTCGTTGAAAGCGATGATATCGGCGAGTGTTGCAAACGGTGCGGCGGAACGCTCGAAATAGGCCGCGAGGTCGGCTTTGAATTCGTAATCGAGAACAGTTCCTTCGGCGGCACCCATGCCATCGGTGTCAAGCATGATGTCGTCAATAACGATTCCACCTTGCGCTTTAATTGCAGCGATACTCGACGTCAGAATTTCCTCAACCGCGGGACTGCTGCCGGCACCGTAATACGATCTGATCACGCCGATGCGTTTGCCCTCGAGTCCATCCGCAGCGAGGTTGCTGGTGAAGTCGGTTGCTGCGCTGGAGAAATTTGCAGACAACGGGTCCTCATCGTCGACGCCGGTCATTGCGCCGAGCAAAATGGCAGCGTCGCGGACCGTCCGCCCCATCGGACCGGCCGTATCCTGGCTATGCGCTATCGGAATGATGCCGCTGCGGCTAACCAGACCCAGGCTCGGCTTGATGCCGACCACCCCGTTGGCACCGGACGGACAAACCACTGAGCCATCAGTCTCTGTTCCAATAGCAACCGACGTTAGATTGGCTGCAACCGCGACGGCCGAGCCACTGGACGAGCCGCAGGGGTTTCGCGCCGTGTCATACGGATTTCGAGTCTGACCACCGATACTGCTCCAGCCACTGGACGAATGGTCGGAACGAAAGTTTGCCCATTCTGACAGGTTGGCTTTACCCAGAATCACAGCGCCAGCGCTGCGCAAGCGAGTCACCAGATAGGCATCTTGTGGCGCAACGTGATCTTTCAGGGCCAGCGATCCGGCAGTCGTTCGCATCTTGTCCGCCGTGTCGATGTTTGCCTTGAGCACCACCGGAATGCCGTGCATAGGTCCGCGTGGTCCCGATTCCTGCCATTCCTTGTCGAGTTCGCGTGCAATTGCCAGTGCGTCCGGGTTTAGCTCTATGATCGAGTTCAGTGTAGGCCCGGACTTGTCCAGGGCCTCGATCTGCTCGAGATACCAACTGACCAGGCGTTCGGAACTCAACTCACCGCGCTGCATTTGATCGTGCAAATCGGCTATTGGGATTTCTGCATAGTCTGGCCCTGTTTCAGTCGGAGCTTCTGAGCATGCAACTGCGGTCAGGCAGAGGACGAGGAGGCTAAAGATGCGCATTATTCAGGTCTCCGAAATTTAAGTACGAAGCGGTCAGTATTGCCGCGAATTTCAGGCGTAAATACACCCTGGCTATGATCGTCGTCCGGATTGCGCAGGACGTCGCTCTCATCGACCAATTCAAATCCCGCGCTTTCCATGTCCGCGATGACAATGGCCTTGTCGATGCGATGCATGTCTGAAACGGAGTTCGTCGATGATCCTGCCGCGGCGTAATGATCGGTGATGCCAAGCACGCCACCGGGTTTTAGTGAATTAAATATCTCGGCATTGAGTTTGGTTCGATCTATTTCACTCCAACCCATGTCCGGGTTCACCCAGTAGGTGTCGTGATAGGCAAGGCCCATGAAAACAGCGTCAAACTGATTGGCATCGAGGCGCAGTTTGTTGTTTTCCGCCATCAGGATATCGACGTTCGGCAGGCGGCCTGCTTTGTAGCGATTGATAAATTCTTCGCCTACAAATTGCAGATAGGCCTTATTCGAATGCGCGATGACGCTGCCGCTGTCGCCAACAACGCCCGCTAAAATCTCACTGTAGTAGCCGCCACCAGAAAACATATCGAGAACCGTCATGCCAGGAGTAATTCCCAGGAATGCGAGAACTTCGGCGGGTTTGCGGCCGGCGTCACGGGTCGCGTCGCCCTCCAGCCGCGAATCGCTGGCAAGTGCTTGCTCGTAAATGGACTGGCTGTCTGGTTCGGCGGTGGCCAGGGAGCTGCCAAGGGCCAGGGCGCAGACAACGATAAGTGTTCCGTGGATGGTTTTCATCACGACTCCTGAGATGCTTCAGTCTTGGGCTGATTCAGATTAGATAATAACGATAATCTGACTGCGGCGACGACACAAAGTGCGCGCGCAATAAAAAACCCCGCGGCTGGAAGCAGCGGGGCTAATTTTCTCTTTAATAAGAGAGGTAACTATGAATCAGGTAACCGGATACTGAACTTTTATTGTTATGGATCTGGATATTATTATTATTTTTGTAGTTGTTATTCTTCTGGCGTCTAAATCCTAAAGTATCGGTTTATTTACCTGCTCGTAGCTACGCTTCGCTTGGGCAAGTATATAAAAGCAATTAGTGTGCCAACCCGGCAAAAGGCCACCAATACCAGCGTTCCCGCGGTTTTTCGGCAAGTGCCAGGATGACTTGGGGCTCTATTTGTAAAGAAAGTCGACAGCCCGGACTCGTTATGGATCAAGCGCTTACAATAGATATAGAGGCACGTTGCTGGAGCTACCAGCTGTCAATGCCAGCAATCTGTCAAATTATTCGACGTTTGCCGCGGCTTGTACTTGCTCGATTAGCCCGATAGCGCTGAAGAATCGGCCATTTCGTACAATGCCGACCACTTTTCGCAAATCGGCGACATTTGCCAGCGGATCGCCATCGACCAATACCAGGTCGGCTCGGCTGCCAGGGGCGATACGCCCTAGATGCAGGCCGAAGTGTAAATACGCTGCGGCGTTGACGCCGGTGCCACGTAACACTTGCTCGTTGTTGAGGCCCGCAGCTGCAGCGGCTAGAAACTCGGCGTGCAGTGCGATACCGGGTGGCAGGCCATTGGGCTTGCTGCCAATTACAATATTGGTCGCCTTGTTTTCGAGCTCAGGTGGTTCCGCAAATCGACGGCGAGGCGTCGCCTTCGGCAGCAGGCTTGCCTGCCGGATATTCAGCAATTGATCGAGACCCTCTGTGTTGGCATCCGCTACCGAGGTTGTGCCATGTAAGAGCGAGGCAACTGTCGCTTCGTCACCGCTGTGCAGAATGCGCGGTCCAGGCGCGTTCTTGCCAGACCAGCGCTTGTCCAGAGCAACGGCATCCGGGAAGTCCGCGATAATCGTAGTAATTCCAAACGACAGCAGCAGCGCACCGAAACTGTCGTCAATATTTGCCGGCAGATCAGCGTAACTGTCGATGAAGCCCGGCAAAGCCGTTACTGCGCCAAGATCGATAACGATCTCACCAGGCCGATCGCGGCTCGGCTCCAGGGCGGCAATTCTTCCGTCTTCGATAATGATATCCAGGCCGCTCTGGTAACCGCCGCCTATGCCGTCGAAGAGTCTGGCGGTGCGTATTACGACGTTGCCGTCCGGCATGTCGTCCAATGACAGCTCCCGCACGGGTTGTGCAACAACGTCCTCTTCGGGTGGCAACAATGTCGCGCGAAACGGCACGTTGACTGACGACCAGG
>JBPCXZ010000274.1:0-4198 GCA_051008055.1 Woeseiaceae bacterium | reverse complement strand
TACACGCCGGTGGCGGTGCATCCAGTAGTTATGACCCACTGTACACAGTCCAGTATCTGACTGAAGAACTTGAGGCTGCAGTACGTACGGCGCGAGACTACGACACGTATGTCATGGTTCACGCATACAACGATGCGTCGATTATTCGTTCGCTCGATGCTGGTGTTCGGTCGATTGAACACGGCCAGCTAATGACCGAGAAATCAATGGAGAAACTCATCGAGCACGATGCGTGGATCTCGCCTTACTACGCGTTTCTGGATACACCTTTTGAGGACCTCGTGGCTTACGTGGGCGAGGATAACGCGAGCAAGATCGAGGAGCTTTATGCTGGTGCGGAAAATCAAATCGAGCTCTTGAAGAAGTACAACTACCGCAAGATCGCATTTGGTGCGGATGTAGTTGGACCACCCGCTAACCAACGCCGTAATAATCTTGAGCTCAAAGTCCGCGCCCGCTATTGGAGTAATGTCGAAGTCCTTCAACAAGCTACATCGATCAACGCAGAGCTACTTGCTGAAACAGGAAAACGTAATCCGTACCCACTAGCACTAGGTGTCATTGAAGAGGGAGCATATGCCGACATACTCTTGGTTGACGGCAACCCGCTCGATGACATCTCACTGTTATCAGAAGACTACGAGAAAAGTCTGAGGATCATCATGAAGGACGGTGTCATCTACAAGAACACACTCTGATCAAATGACCGCTTCTGGCCGAAAGCAGCCATTCGGCGAGATACTGATCAGAGAATAGGATGCCCTTTGAAGATGCTCTGTCGCGAGAAACGAATCAGGAGTGAATCCGATTTCTGAAGGAAATGCCGAGAACGGGGGTGCGACCCGACAACTTCTCCCATTCAATGCAGCAATTGCGGGGGTCGTGGGATTCGGGCTTGGATACCTCTACGTTGGTCGGCTTAAGATGTCGTTCTTGCCGATCGTCAGCTTCTTCTCGTTAATGCTGATTGTTGGCGCTACTCGCGCCATCACTGTGCCTATCGGAGTTTACTTGGCGTACGCAGCAATGCTCGTAGTCTGGCTGATCTCGATCATTCACCCAGCAGTTATCGCACGCAGAGAAAAGGACGCTGAAACGAATTCGTACAATCGTGGCTGGGTCTATTTAACGTGGATCATTGTCGTTGGCCTGTTTATTAGCCAAGTCGCGTCATATCGTGGATTCTTGTTCGGCTTCGAAGCGTATAGCATTCCATCAATCTCGATGGCTCCAACGTTGGAGAAAGGGGACTGGATAGTCGCCGACACGTGGATTTACGATGACTCGGCCCCGGCTTTCGGCGACCTGATTGTGCACGGTTCACCCTCTGATGAAAGCATCATGTACGTGAAGCGATTGGTCGGCCTGCCAGGCGACACCATCGAATTAAGGAATAATGTCCTGGTCAGAAACGGCACGTCAATTGAAGAGAGATTCATCCAGCTGAACAATTCGACAAGAACGCATTTGACCGATTTTCCTCCTGCAACGGTACCCGCGGGCCATTACTTTGTTCTTGGCGACAACCGACACAATTCCATGGATAGTCGTTTCTTCGGGTCCGTACCGAAGGAAATGATCATCGGCCGGGTAGAATATCGCTGGTTTGCCTATGGCGACGGAGTCAAGTGGGGACGGTTTCCAGACGTACTTGCGATAGATGGCAGCTAGCACTTTGACAAACAAAATGAACGGCCGCTTTTGGCCGAAAGCGATCGTTCACTCTAGTTACCAACTATTGAAATTTCTTCATCGTCGATAATCTCGAGGACTTGCACGCGACCTCCGTAGAATCGCGACATGCCCGTATCGACAGCCCAGACTTTGCCTTCGCATCGAGCTGTAATCGAGTTTTGCACGGAATGAGCAACTATCATTCTTGCGGCGCCAAGAATTTCTAGCGATTCCTCTAGCATTGAACAATCTTGGTCGCTTACGTCGTCCGAAAAGTGTCGACTCATAACAACAATGTCGTCGGGACTTCCTGTGTCAACGCCAATTGCCGATGCGGGTTCATCAATTGCGCCCGAAAACCACTGGCTGAATTCCTCGTTAATGAGGTCAATACCGTATTCTGCCCAGTGCGGAGTCACGCCTCCGTGGACATAGATCGTACTCCCCAATCGCAATACAGCGGGAAATTCGGAAAATTTCACAGCGTAATGCCCGCCTGAAATGAAGGCGGCGCCGCGCGCGCGATGGTCGGTGGGCAAGTGATCTAATCTCGGGTCTTCAACGTCAAGACCAGGGATGTCTTCAAAAGCGAGGTAAGCCTCATCGGGAACATAGTCGACCCGGAGTCTCGCACCGAAGACCTCGTGATTACCTAAAAGCACGTAGACGCGACCGCCGGCAGCAGCAGCCTTTTCTTGCATACCAAGTATGTATTCGACAACCTCACGGTCTTCGTAACTTCGACCAATAATGTCACCCAACTGCACGACAGTCAGATCCTCGCCGATCCACTCGTCCTTATCGTTGGCGGCCCCTGCAAGCTGGAATGCGGCGCGTGCGGCCCCTAAATCGGCGTGAATGTCGCCGATTGCTATGACCCTGTGAGGGACAGTCAGTACTTCGTCTTCGGCGCACCCCTGGAGTACGGAAAATGCGAAGAGAAAAAATAATACCCGCGCTATCATCCCCTTAGTGTCATTCCAATCTCTAGGAGACGCAAATACTGAACGTCCGCTTTGGGTCAAAATCGGACGTCCGCCGGCTGAGGGGCGCCTGGATCAGGATATGTAAAAGCTGGTGACTGCCTTTCTGTTCTTATTGCTCTGCGCGATGACACAAAATGCTAATGCGCGGTCTAATTTTCGACTAGGCCGTTTGCTGGGAGATCTGAATGAAGAATAGGGTGTTTTGGATCGCGGGTTTGTTCATCGTTTTGCCAGTGGCGTCTATCGTTTCTGGGTGCAGCGATGCGGACCCGATTGCGTCTGACCGATATGAGTTATCCGACAATATTATTTCTGTCCTCGAGGCTAATGTTTCCAATAGCGCGCAACTGGAGAAGATAGCTACGATCGATCACTCACGCTTGAGCGCGGAAGCGGGTGAGATAATGCCGCCGGCGAGAGTCTTGATCTTCTCTAATCCATCATTGGAGTCGCAACTCGTCAGCGCTAATCCACTGTCTGCAATTGACCTACCGCTGCGCGCTCTTGCCTACGAATCAACATTGGATAACAGCACAAAAATTACGTTCAACTCCTTTGAGTATATTAGCTCGCGTTATAATCTGGATGACCGTCAAGACCTGCAGTCAGCTTTCGACGAGACGATGTCGGAAATCCTGCAAGGCGTCGAACAAGAACGGATTCAGTTCTTTAAAGACGACAAAATGCAACCAGACGGCATTGTCACGCTTAGCAGCCCGTTCGAATTCGAAAATACTGTCGAACGTCTTATCGCCGCGATCGACAGTCAGGACGATACTGTTTGGTTTGGCCGAGTCGATTTTCAAGAGCGTGGCCTAAATGTTGATATAGAACTGCGTCCAGCGCTCCTGTTGTTGTTTGGGGCACCAGCACCAGGCGCAAAAGCGATGGCTGATGCACCGACCCTGGGACTGGATGCATTTTGCCAAAAACTTCTAATTTGGGAGGACGAAACAGGGGCTGTTCGAGTCAGTTTCAATGACCTTCTTCAAATTGCCGAACGGCAAGGTGTACCAAAGACAATTGCCCTAAGGGTTATCAATCGCCGCCTCAAGTCAACTTTCAGTGGAGCACTGGAATAGAGTACATAGGTAGGGTTGGCTATTGGCCGAGAGCGGTTATTACTCAAGTGATGGACTTGAACGGAGGAATGCGAAAATGCGAGTTGCCGTCGATATCAGCCTGTATCCGCTGGATGCAGACTTTATCCCACCGATTAAAGATGTGATCGAGCGCCTTAACCAGCACGATGACATCGAGATTGTCACCAACCCAATGGCTACGCAGCTTCGCGGAGAGTACGACACCGTCATGAATGCGCTAAAGCAGGAGATCGCCGCCACGTTCGAAGCACTTCCGAAGGCAGTTTTTGCGATCAAGATATTGAACAACCCACTCGATTAACCGCTCTTGGCCGAAAGCGGCCGTTTGCCAGATGATAATCTCAGCAGTTTTTGCTGACTTGAATCAGCAATTTGGCATTTGACTTAAGGATCATTCAGACATGCGCAAATTCATACTTTCGTCTCTCGAGCTAA
>JBPCXZ010000273.1:0-4125 GCA_051008055.1 Woeseiaceae bacterium | reverse complement strand
CAGGAAGGTCGTAGCGACCTCGTTCGATGTTTCTTCAAGCGTCGCCGCCTCACCCTGGAAAGTCAGCGTGATGTCTTCGGGCAAGACGTCGGCGGCAACAAGCTTCAGCTGATCGACAGCCGTCTGCAGCGGGAAGGTTTCATCGCGTTCGATGCTGATATCAATCGACCGACGTTGCGAGCGACGGTTGAGTTCAGTGGCCACACCTTCTTCACGCAAGGTGACCAGGCTGGACAACGGTACCAGGTCGCCTCGATCAGAGCGCACATAGAGGTTAACGAGGTCCGACGGGTCGTTGATGTCCCCGGAGGCGGACTCAAGCAGAATGGGCACCGCTTCATCGTCGATGTTGATATCGATGAGTTCATCGCCACCAATCATTGCGCGCAGGGTCGCGGAGAGCTCGTTTAAATCAATGCCCAGATCGGCCGCCCGGCGGCGATCAATGTCCACCGAGAGTTGCGGTTGGGTCGGGTCAAACGCAATACGCGGTCGCGTTAGTTCGGGTAGCTGTTCTTCAATGGCGACGACCAACGATTTGGCAGCCTCGAAAATCTCGTCGTAGTTGTTGCCCAGCAGCGCAACCTGCACACCATCACCAAAGCTGCGAACATTCAGGCTGTTGCCTCCCCAGACACCGACGCGCGCGCCAGGAATGGTTGCGAGTTGACCGCGCAATTCGCCGGCGATGTCCTGCAAGCTCCGTTCTCTCTCACTCCAGTCGACCAGCGGCATCGACATCAAGCTGCGGTTGGGGTCCCACATGCCCACCATTGAATACAGTGACGCTGCCTCACCGTTGTCGAGCAGTGGTTGCAACATCGCTTCGATCTTGCGGGTTTGCCGGTCCATGTAGGTCAGGCCGACGCCGTCCGGGCCTGATGCAAAGACACGCAGTACGCCGCGGTCCTCAGGCGGAACCAGTTCGCGGTCCAGTGCGGAATACGCCACGCCCGCTCCGGCTGCAAACAGCAGCGGCACGATCAGGCTAAGCATGGGTCTCTTCAGCACCACGGCCAGCGATCTTCGGTAGCCTGAGGCGAAGCTGTTACCAAAGCGGGTGACAGGGCCCGCGAAATTATTCTCACCGCGGTGCCCCTTCACGAGGCGCGCCGCCACCATGGGTACCAGCGACAATGCGACAAAGCTGGAGATGATGACGGCACTGGCCAGCACCATGCCGAATTCACGGAACAGCCGACCGGCTGTGCTGGGCAGGAAAGAGATTGGTACAAAGACCGACACCAGCACCGCTGTCGTTGCCACAACGGCAAAGAACACCTGGCGTGTACCAATCACGGCGGCCGCGCGGGCTCGCATGCCATCGCCATGTTGTCGTTGAATATTCTCGAGGACGACGATGGCGTCATCTACGACCAGTCCGGTCGCGAGTACCAGCGCCAGCAGTGTCAGGATGTTGATGGAAAAACCGAACAGCCAGATGGCCGCTATCGTGCCGATCAGTGACACCGGGATCGCGATTGCCGGTACCAGTGTCGCGCGGAAAGTGCCCATGAACAGCCAGATCGTCGATATGACGATCGCCATCGAGAAGGCGAGGGTGATCAGTACTTCTTTCACCGAGGCACGAATAAAGACCGCCTGATCATCGGTTGTGAGCACATTCAGCTCAGTAAAGCGTTCGTTGATGCGTTCAACGGCTGCTGCGACGTCGCTGGATATATCCATCGTGTTGGACTTCGCCTGACGTATCACTTCCAGGCCGAGTACGGGATTGCCGTTAAGTCGCGACACGGTCTGTGCGTCTTCAGGGCCAAAGTACACGCTGGCGACATCACCCACGCGCACCGAATTGCGAATGATAATGTCGGCCACCTGTTCCGCGTTAACCACGGTAGCATCGGCGCGTACGATCAGCTGCTGATCGGTGGAACGAAAGCTACCAGCAGGAACATCAAACGGTGCCTGTCGCAAGGCGGTAGCGACATCATTAACGGACAGACCAAAGCTGGTTAGTCGGAGTGGATCGGTCGAAATGCGTAGCACGCGTTTGCGACTGCCGGAAAGCTGCACATCCGCAACGCCGTCGATGGCGATCAGCATGGGCACAACATCCTGCTCGACAATCCGGGTGAGGTTTTCGTCCAACAGTGTGTCGCTTTGCACGGCCAGGCTGATGACACCCTGGGCGTCGTCGTCTGCCTTGACGATAATTACCTGTTCGACCCGTTCGGGCAGGCGACGGGTAATTCGACTCACAGCTTCACGCACATCAGCAGCGGCTGTGTCGATGTCTACGTCGGGCCGGAACTCAATGTTGATGCGACCGTTGTTCTCTTCTGAGGCGGAGCGGATTCGGTAAATGCCGGACACGCGTGCGACAGCCCCTTCGAGCAGCGACACAACTTCTGCGTCCATGGTTTCGGGTGAGGCTCCCGGGTAGTCGACTCGCAGGCTGACCACCGGCCGATCGACATCGGGCAGTTCGCGTACTTCGACAGCCAGCAAAGCAGCAAGGCCGCCCAGGACTATCAGCAGGTTCAGCACCAGCACCAGCACAGGCCGGCGGACACTTAGGCTCGGCAGGTCGTTGCGCTGCGCGTCACTCATTGACGAACTTCAGCCAGGTGCTCTTCATCAACCTCGACCGCCGCGCCTTCGCGGACGCTTTGAGTACCTTCGACGACAACCAGTAACTCTGCTGCGAACTCACCATCGACCAGCACGCGGCCGTCGCGACGCTGGATAACCTGCACGGGAGTGCGTACTGCCGCGCTATCAACCACAGCCCAGAGGTAGGCACCATCGGCACCCCACTGCAAAGCGGTTTCTGCGACGCTGGCGTAGCGTGGGCCGGTAACGCCAGCGCTGACCCGAAAGCTCATGCCCGGCCGCAGGGTATCGTCATCATTGCTTACCCGGGCGCGTGCCACAAAGCTGCGATTGGTCTGCGAGATGCGGCTACCGATATCGACGATTTCGCCAGTCACTGCCGGCACCGCGCTCCAGGTCTCGAGTTCGATCGAATCACCGACCGACAGCGCACCGATAAATTGTTCTGGAATATCAAAGCTGACCAACAGTGCACTGCGGTCGTCCAGTGTGGTCACCAGCGAGTCCGGTCCGATGCGGTCACCGGGGTCAACGTCAGTACTGCCAACGTGGCCGTCAAAAACGGCGCGTATCCTTCTATCTTGCAATGCAATCTTGGCGCTCTCGAGCTCAACGCGGGCCAGTTCAACGGCAGTTCGTGCCGAGTCCACCGTGGTGGGCAGTACGGCACCGCTGTCGGCTGATCGCTCGTAGCGGTCGTAGAGTCGTTCGGCGTCTTCCAGTTTGAGAGTTGCGAGGCGTACCGCCAACTTCTCTTCGCGGCTGTCGAGTTCCACCAGGACATCGCCTTTCTCGACGAGTTGGCCGGGCTCGAGATTGACCGCGACAACTTCGCCGGAGGCGGCCGGGTACAGGTCAGCGGAAAGGATGGCACGCGAGGTGCCAACCGACTCGATTTCTGTGCGGGCGTAGTCGAACGTCAGGGGTTCGGCGATGACCGGGATAGAGCGGGCAGGAGGTCGACCCGAGGCCGCCTGGCCATCGGTGCTTTCGGCACAGGCGCCCAGCAGCATGGCTGCCGACGCTAGCGCTGTTAGCCCAAAAAACTTGTCTCGCATTACACACTCCAAAAATCGGACGCTTAGTATATAGAGTGAAGAAGATTGAGGTCGGGGAAATCAGGACAAATTAGCGATCTGCTACATCTTGTTACAGACCTTCATGGGGACTGACCAATTAAAGGTATAGTCCGTCGATGGACGCACCGGCAAGAATTGAATCCCACGTTACCGTTGAGTCGGCGGACCACGACGCGGCCACCTTTTTGCAGGAAGCATCGGGCCTGCCGAAGCAACGCATCAAGCACGCGATGGCCCAAGGGGCGGTGTGGCTGACCCGCGCGGGCCACACGCAGCGGCTGCGGCGCGCCAAGCGAGCGCTAAAGCCCGGCGACGAGCTACACCTTTACTACAACGCGGACATCCTTGGCGAGGAGCCGCCGGCGCCAGAGTTGATTGCTGATGTGGGCGAGTATTCGGTCTGGAACAAACCCTACGGCCTGCGCTCGCAGGGTTCGAAGTGGGGCGATCATTGCACGGTCACCCGTTGGGC
>JBPCXZ010000272.1:0-3895 GCA_051008055.1 Woeseiaceae bacterium | reverse complement strand
TTTTGTATGCGCTTGGCCGCGCAGCGTGGAGTCAGTGGTCACCTGGCCGCCGAAACCGCTTTTCGCGATGGACAGTCGGAGTTTGAGATTCACCGCGCCTACTGCCAGGCAGTCAGCCATACCGATTCGGAGTTACCCTACGGCAACATCGTAGCGCTCAATAAGCACGGCTCTGTTCTGCACTACACTGATCTGGACAGAACGCCTCCGACTACTCCGCTGTCTTTTTTGATCGATGCCGGCGCGAGTGTGCACGGGTATGCGTCAGACATCACTCGTACTTATGCGCATTCCGACAAACGCTTCGAGGAACTCATTGCGCGAATGGATGCGATGCAGCTGGACATCGTAAGCAAGGTCAAAGCCGGTATTAACTACTCGGATCTGCATGTTGATAACCACCGCATGCTCGCGGAGATTTTAAACGATACCGGGCTCGCCAAAGGTGATACGGACACGCTCGTCGAAACCGGCGTGACGGCAGCGTTCTACCCGCACGGTCTCGGGCACCTGATCGGCGTTCAGGTTCATGATGTCGGCGGTCACATGCAGGATGAGTCGGGCAACATCATCGACCCGCCCAGCGGCCACCGATATTTGCGCCTCACTCGAAACCTCGAAGAAAACATGACGATAACGGTCGAGCCCGGCCTGTACGCCATCGACCTGTTACTCGATAATCTGCGCGGCAGTCCTGCTGAAGATCATGTGTTATGGGACGGTGTTGACTGGTTACGACCGTTCGGCGGCGTTCGCATCGAAGACGACGTACGAGTGACAGCAGACGGCTGCGAAAACCTGACTCGCGAGGCTTTTAACGCTGCCGCTTGAGTTTGGCTTTGACGTTAGCGCCCTTGCGCTCAAGCATTGGCCTGATCAAGCGGCCCAGCCAGGGCATCAGGTAACTCGCCATCGTCAGCACACCGCTGATCCATGGCATCGATACTTCAACCTGCTTGTTGCCACACAGATCAAGAATTGTCTGCGCGACCTCGTCCGCCGTGCTGATTGGTTGCGAGAATGTAATGTCCGAGACGTTATCGATGTCGGACATTATGAATCCGGTATCGATCGGTCCCGGCTGTACAACGCCGATCTTGACACCAGAGTCAGCGAGTTCATCGTTCAGCGAATAGGTCAGAGACCTCAATCCCGCTTTGCTTGCCGCATAGGTTGCGCTATTGGGGACTGGTGTACGACCTGCCAGCGATCCGACATTGATCACCGCACCGCCATCAACATCCTGCATGTAGGGTAAAACCAGCCGAGTCAGCATGATCGGCGCTTTCAGATTGACGTCGATCATTTTGCCGAGGTCGGCTGCGTCGATCGTCGAGAACGGTCCGCGCTGGTGATAGCCGGCATTGTTGATCAGGATATCGATGCGACCAAATTCGAAGTTCGCTTTCTTGAACAGGTCGACACAAGCATCTGCATCGGACACATCCATTGCGAATATCTCAACGCGGGTTCGGTCACGCAGTTCCTCTGCGAGAGCCTCGAGGTTCTTCTTGTTGCGAGCAACCAGCAGGAGGTTTGCGCCAGCTTCAGCGAACATGCGTGCGGTCGCCGCGCCCACGCCTTCAGAGCCGCCGGTAATGATGACCGTCTTGTCTTTGAATATCATCCAGCAATTCTAACTTAGAAGCCGAAGTAACCCTTAATCTTCTTCCAAAAAGAGGGCTCCCAGCCGTAGACATCGAGGTGCTCTGGATCGAGCTTTGCCACGGGCATGGTCGTATCGGGATTCACTGCCTCATTCGCGGCATCTTCGGGACGCAGTTCAAGCCTGCCTTTCTTGCCGTCTACTGTGTCGGTCAGACCGTCAACCTCAAGGCTCAGATACGGCAGCACTTTGTCATCAACAATATCTTCCATAAACACGGCATCCGGGTCGAAAGACTCCTTCGACAGAATGACGCAATCATCAAATGACTTATCGGTACTGATATCTCTTATTCCTTTACGCTATGACCCTAGAGTAGAGAGAAGCGTACAAATAAGCTGTGAGTGCGATCACAAGAATGTAAAATCATATTTCCCTTATTTTTCAATAAGATACGATTATTCTTGCCGGTATCCGTGTCCTGCAGACACAAAAAAGCCGGCAATGCCCGGCTTTTTGTACATGGATGTCCTTATGTCGCGGAGCACAGGGATGTGCGAGAGCGACCTTCGACTTGTGTTGCAGTCTTACTCGGCCGCAGCTTCTGCCTCTGGTGCCTTTTCCGTCAACATGACGATGGCCATTGGTGCGGCATCACCCGGACGCGGACCTGTTTTCAAGATGCGCAGGTAACCGCCCGGACGCTCTTTAAAGCGCGGTCCGATTTCTGTAAACAGCTTACCGACGATTTCCTTGTCACGCAGACGGTCAAAAGCAAGACGGCGGTTCGCAACGCTATCTTCTTTCGCAAGCGTAATCAGGGGCTCTACGACCCGACGCAGTTCTTTCGCTTTCGGCAAAGTCGTTTTGATCGTTTCATGCTTAATCATCGACGCGGCCATGTTGCGAAACATTGCCTTGCGATGCGAGCTGTTACGGCCTAAACGGCGGCCAGATTTTCCATGACGCATTGTTCTATACCTTGTTCTATAAGGTTCGGCTTTTTACAGGCCGAGCTCGTGTTCTGGACGCAAGCTGGCTGGTGGCCAGTTCTCGAGTCGCATTCCGAGTCCCAGGCCGTGACCTTCAAGCACTTCCTTGATTTCGGTCAGTGATTTCTTGCCCAGGTTCGGCGTGCGCAGCAATTCAACTTCAGTACGCTGTACGAGATCGCCGATGTACATGATGTTCTCTGCCTTGAGGCAGTTTGCAGAACGTACAGTGAGTTCCAGTTCGTCGACCGGACGCAGCAGAATTGGATCAACCTGATTCTCAGCTTGCTGCTGTAGACCGTCTTCCTGGCCTTGCAGGTCAACAAAGACCGACAGCTGATCTTTCAGGATGTTACCCGCACGGCGGATAGCTTCTTCCGGATCGATTGTGCCGTTGGTCTCAATTTCGATGATCAGTTTGTCGAGGTCAGTACGCTGTTCAACACGCGCCGCTTCAACGTTGTAGGTCACACGTTCTACCGGGCTGAAAGATGCATCCAACTGCAGACGGCCAATAGGACCGGCCTGATCTTCAAACGTCGGACGCTGTGTTGCAGCGCGGTAACCGCGACCACGTTCAACCTGCAGAACCATGTTCAGCTCACCAACCTTGGTCAGGTTCGCAATAACCAGTTCAGGGTTCATGATTTCAACGTCGTGGTCGAGCTGAATATCCGCACCCGTGACAGGACCGGGTCCTTTCTTCGAGATGCGCAGTTCCGCCGTATCGCGTGAATGCATACGAACCGCAACCTGCTTGAGGTTCAGGAGAATGTCGACAACATCTTCCTGGACGCCCTCGATGCTGGTGTACTCGTGCAGCACGCCTTCGATCTCAGCTTCAGTGATCGCGGCACCTGGCATGGACGACAGCAAGATGCGACGCAGCGCATTGCCCAGCGTGTGGCCGAAACCACGTTCAAACGGCTCGATGACCACTTTGGCCAACAGATCATTAACCGGCGTAACTTTGACAACGCGCGGTTTCAGAAAATCGTGTACTGATTCCTGCATGGTAATTTCCTTCCTGACTACTTGGAGTAAAGCTCGACGACGAGGTTTTCGTTGATATCCGGCAGGATGTCTTCCCTGTCAGGTAACGATTTCAAAACCCCCGCCATCTTCTTCGCGTCAACCTCTACCCAATCGGGTTGACCAACCTGACCGGCAATTTCCAGCGCACTTTGAATACGCAATTGCTTGCGGGCTTTCTCACGAATGCCGATTGAATCGCCAGCCTTAACCTGGGCTGACGGGATGTTTACGACTTTGCCGTTCATCTCGATGCTCTTGTGGC
>JBPCXZ010000271.1:0-10965 GCA_051008055.1 Woeseiaceae bacterium | reverse complement strand
GTCGGTGGCAACATCGCCGGTGCATTGATGAAAGACAAGAGTCTTGGAATGCTGTGGAACACCGTTGTTGGTGTTGTAGGCGGCGGTGTTGGTAGTCAGGTTCTTGGAGCGCTGGGCGTGCTCGACGGTGGCGGTATGATTGCAAACATCGGTGGCTCTACTGTTGGCGGCGCTTTATTGCTGTTTATTGTCAGTTTGTTCAAGAAGTAGATAAGAAGCTGATAAAGTCAGGGCCATGATTGAGTCATTGGTCCTGGCATTTTTTGCATGTCGAATCCGCAACCGGTCATGGGTAATTTGATAGGCTACGTCAGTAAGTGACTACTCTGACCATTTCGCTATTGGTTGCCGGCGGATTCGCCGCAACTAATCTCGACAATCTGCTTTTGCTGATTGCCTGGATGACGATCGCCGGGCGCACACGCAAGCCGATCTTCATCGGCTACTTTCTCGCCGCAGCCATGGTGTTGATCACCGTTTATCTGCTGGGACTGTTGTCCGATATGTTGCCGGTCGAGTATGTCGGCTACCTGGGAATAGTGCCGATGCTGCTCGGTGCCAAGATGCTGTGGGATAAGCTGCGTGGCCGTAACGCAGCAAGTGATGCCGTCTCCCCGCCGCCTGGTGCCGTAAATGTCAGCACAACGCTATTCGCCAACAGTGTCGACTCGATCCTTGTTCTGTCGGCAATGCTTGCTGACAGTGCGTTGCAGTTTGACTACGTGATCATGACGGCTTATCTCGCCGCCGCATTCGTATTCTATATAGTGGGTCGTCTGTTCTATGAGCAGTTTGCCAGGTACGAAAAAATTGAGAGGGCGGCTGAATGGGTTGCGCCTGTAGTAATGCTGATCGTCGGCTTCTACATCCTCGACAATACGCTCACGGATACTTTGGTAGGTAGTTGAGAACCTGAACGGCGTCGTGCGCGGTACCAAGCCCCTGGCCATTCAAGTAATATCTGTGAGGTGGGCAAAACAACAACAATTCAGCTGGCCACCGTAGTGATTAGATAGGGAGTAAGCATGCGACTACACGTTCTAGCCTGTGCGGTGCTGGCAGGCCTGTTTTATCTGCCGGCGTCGATACCCGGTTACGCCCAATCGTCTCCGGAGCAGGGCACCGTGATTTTTTATCGCGGTAGCCAGCTCAAGGGCAAAGCCATGCGTTTCAACATCACCCAGAACGGCGTTCAGTTCGGTCAGCTCTCGCCAGGCACCGAGATCTCTCGCCAGCTCGACCCTGGTAGTTACACGTTCGTCGTGAGCTCGCCCAGTCTCGACGGCACCGATCAACTCACCCTGAATGTGCAGGCCGGTATGACTTACCGGGTCGAAGGCAAGATCTTGTTCAGCTGGCCGGTAGGGCGTCCGAAGTTCGGCGGGGTGGCGGAATCGGGTACGCCAACACGCACAACGGCCAGCGCGCCGGCCCCCGCGGCCGCGGCTCCGGCCAGCAAGCCAGCGTCAGCGAACACTGATGCAGCTGTGCTCGGGCTCAAAGCGTTTCGGGGCGATTGGCAGATGGATATGTGGTCGCTAACGGCGGATGGCAGCAAGCAATATGCCGCAGGCTCGGTCTCGGGCGTACAGGACGACAACAGCTCAATTCGTCTCACTGTGAATGAGGTTTCAATGCCGGGTGTCGAAAACGCTATCGGCACGGGACAGGTCACGATAGCGATACACCCGCAGGCGGGACTGACGCTGACCAGCCAACTGCCAGCGTCAGGAACGGACCTGAACTTTGCCGGGCAGTTTCGAAATGGTCGCTATGTGTTCTACCTGATCGGCGGCGACGGCGAGACGATGACCGGCGTAGATCGCTCATCAATGCGCCTTGAATTTGCCGCCGAAGGGGTAGGTACCTGGGTAGCGGAGTCCTACATTACCGTTGATGGTCAGAGCTTTATAATCCAATCAGCGCGCTTTACTCGACCGCGCTAATAATATTTCCAGAGGAATAAACCATGTCACGACAACTTATCGCTCTACTCACCTTAGCAACCACAGTGGTTGTACTCGGCACGACTGCATTCGCGCAACGTGCCGGGCAATCATCAAGCGTATTGACAGGTACTGTGACTGGCATGCAATCGGTAGACCTGAATGACAGTAACGCCTTAAAAGGTGTGCTGGTCGGCGGTGCTTTTGGCGCGGCATTAACCAGCACGAACAAGGGCAACAGCCGCAAAAAACGCAATGCTGCTATCGGTGCGGTTGTCGGCGGAGTTCGGCAAAGTAATAAGACGGCGCCCGGGCGTCTCTACACGGTCACGGTAGGCGATGGTTCGAGCGTGCAGATTGCCACCGAGCAGACGGAGATACGTGTCGACGACTGTGTTTATGTCGAACAGTCCGGTAGCTCCGCTAACATTCGCCGCGCGCCTGCATCGGCTTGTGCGCCAGCTGCCCAGGAAATAATGCAGGACCCGGCAATTCAGGCGGAAATGCAGGAAGAGGCTGCAGAGTGTTCAGCTGCCAAACAGGAACTGATCGACGCCGAGACTGATGAAGCCACGGATCGCGCTGTTATGAAGGTGCAGCTGCTTTGTTACGACTAGCGTGAACCTGATCGGGACGCGCGCCGATACAACTTGAAACAACAAGCGTTCCGCAAATGGTTATGCTTACCATTTTAGGGGACGGCTTATGGCTGAACGAAGCAACAGCAACATCGTCGTTGCTCTTATCATCGCGCTGCTCGTCGGCGCCGCCATATCGTGGGCCGGCAGCGATGGCGGTACACGGCTCGGCACGCTACCAGTGTTCGCACTGTGTGGAGCGCTGGCGTTCGCGATCAACTGGCTCGTGTTCATTCCGTCTGCCCTGGCTCAGACCGAGCATTTCTATGACCTGACCGGCGGCGTCACCTACATTACTGTGACCGCCGTTGCTGTGTATTTTGCCGAGCCGCTGGATCTGCGAGCAACCCTCGTCGCCGCGATGGTAATGATCTGGTCGATACGATTGGCGTCATTTTTGTTCCTCCGTATTTCCAAGGCCGGCAAGGACGGGCGTTTCGACGTGATCAAGACCAAGCCACTACGCTTTCTGCTTGCCTGGACCTTACAAGGATTGTGGGTGTTGCTCACCGCGGCGGCGGCGATGGCTGTTATCACCGGTGGCGTCCGCGAACCGCTTGGCGTCATCGGCATTGTTGGAATAATCGTCTGGGCGGTTGGCATGTTAATCGAAATATTCGCCGACCGGCAGAAGTCGAAATTCAGGGCCAATCCGGAGAACGCCGGCCGATTTATTTCGACTGGGCTGTGGGCGTGGTCGCGCCACCCGAACTACTTCGGTGAAATCTTGTTGTGGACTGGGATGGCCATCGTTGCTGTACCCGTACTGCAGGGCTGGCAGTGGGCAACCTTAATCTCGCCCGTATTCGTCACCTTTTTGCTTACCAGAGTCAGTGGCGTGCCGATGCTTGAAGATGCAGCGGACGAGCGATGGGGCGGCCAGGACGACTACGAACACTACAAACGAACCACGCCGGTTCTGATTCTGCGTCCGCCAGCATCATAGAGACGGCGTAATGCGTTTAGGCAAGCATACGGTCGCCGTGCTTCTGCTGGCTGCGGCGCTAGCTGCATGTAGCCCAACAGCCTTGCTGAACGGGATTAGCCCTTCGAGCCATTTCGAGGTGACCTCGGGTATTGCCTACGGAGATCTCGAGCACCAGACACTGGACATCTATTCGCCAAGCGCAAGCCGGGCAGCGGCACCGCTAATCGTTTACTTCTATGGCGGCGGTTGGATAAAAGGCAAAAAGGAACATTTCGAGTTTGTCGCATCGTCGCTAACAGAGGCGGGCTACGTAGTCGTTATAGCCGACTACCGTCGCTTTCCAGAGGTTGTGTTTCCGGCATTCATTGAAGACGGTGCGGCGGCGGTCGCCTGGTCGCTGGAGCACGCGGGCAGTTACGGCGCTGATCCGAAGAGCCTGTTTCTCATGGGCCATTCAGCAGGCGCTCATATTGCTGCAATGCTGAGCATGGACAGCAGCTATCTGGCGGCGTATTCGATTGATACCGGGCAGATCCAGGGCCTTGTCGGTTTGTCAGGCCCGTACGATTTTCTGCCGCTCACGGAAGGGTATCTTCTGGATGTGTTTCCGGAGGAGACTCGCGAGGCAAGCCAGCCGGTCAATTACGTAACCGCAGAAGCGCCGCCGACGCTTCTCATACACGGTACTGACGATGACATCGTGTATGCGGCAAACAGCGAGAGTCTGGCTGCAACGTTGGCCGAAAACGGCGTCGACGTTACGCTCAAGCTGTATGAAGGCGCAGGGCATGGAGCAATCGTTGTGGCATTGGCACCGCCACTCGACTTTGTCGAGCGAACGCTTGAAGACACTCGCGACTTTCTTACTGCAAGAAGCGAGCGCCCTACAGAGCCCTTGGATATTGTTGTCTACGGCGCCACCGGCAAGGTCGGTTCACATGTTGTTACCGAAGCGCTAGCGCGTGGTCATCGTGTGCGTGCTGTTTCGCGAAATCCGGAGCAGATCGAATTGCGTCACGATAACTTGTCGATAGTGAAGGGCGATTTGCTCGATGATGCCAGTATTGCTGGAACCGTTGCAGATCAAGATGTGGTTGTCTTATCAGTGCGCGGTGTGATCGGAGATTCAGACTTGGCCGAGAGTGCCTTGCAGTATCTAGCTGCGGAAAAGCTGGTCGACGTTCTTTCTCAGCATGAGAATGCAACGCGACTCATCCATGTCGGTGGTTCGGGTGCTCTGGAGGTCAGACCCGGTGTGCTTTACGCCGAGACGTTGCCAAAAATTGCGCTGCCAAAAAATCTTGAAGTGGAGATATTCGGCCAGATCAAAGCGTTGGAATTTTATGGCAACGTCGATGACGTTGAGTGGACTTATCTGACGCCGCCAAAGAACTTTACGAATGGCCCAAGGACCGGCGTCTTTCGCGTTGGCGGCAAACAAGCGTTACAAGACGAGCGCGGCAGAACGCGGCTATCGCGTGCCGATTTCGCGGTAGCGATTATCGACGAGGCTGAAAAATCTCAATTCCTGCGGGAACAGATTTCAATTGCTTACTAACCGTTCAACTGTAGTGGGTCGAACAAACCAAGCGTAACATTTTGTAACCGGGCGCCAGATCAGCATCTTGGCACGGTACTCTTGCGGCATGACTGGAACGCAAATCATAAAAACAGAAGGCAACCCCGAAGGTAAGGGGGTTAATGTTCTTCTGGATGATTGGTTGGCTACAACGCCGCGTGGCATTGTTGCGAAACCGCAGCGCCAGGTTATTGCTGAGTTATTCACGTCAATGTTGGTTCTGTCAGCTTCGTTCAAGTATCGACCAGTTCCTGGGTCATTGAACTTCCTGTACTGGTCCGATGGAAACTGGACGCTCAGTCTAATCGCCCCGCACGAATGGTCGCAGCGTCATCGAGACAATTTCGTGGGTATGTGCATGTTACAGCGTGACATGACGTGGACGATCGACCCGTCCGAGAATCTGGTCGAGAACAGTCCGGCCGCTTCGGCTGTTCGTCGCTACTTCGCAGCGTTTGCAGAGATGTTGAACACGAAACTCTCACTCGAGGAGATTCTGCCGTTCCATGTCAAAACCCTGCCGTACTACCAGCGACTCTATGCCAGCGCGTTGAGCCGCTCCGTGAGCAGCACTTTGAGCCGCGGTGGGCACACATCCGTCAGCTGTCGCGATTGGCGCAAGCAGCTATCTCTTACGAAGAACGAACTACCGGCCCGCATTGGCCTCAACCTGTCAACGAGCAACTAGCATGCGATCTTGGGCCTTAACTTATGGAGCACTTCTGATGACGTTTGTCGCACAAGCACAGTCTGCCGTGGACACAGATAACGAGGATACCTTGCTGTTGGCCGATTACGTTGCCGAGCAAAGCCTACTTGACTGGTTCGTAGTCAACGACAATGTGATGGGCGGTCGCAGCGAAGGTGACTTCAAGATTGAAGAAGGCCAGCTGTATTTTGGTGGCAGTACTAATACACGCGGTGGTGGATTTAGCTCGATTCGCACGGAACCGCTGCAGCTCGATCTGTCGAGCTATCAGGGCGTGCGCTTGAAGGTGCTTGGTGACGGTCGCCGTTACACTTGGCGAATTACGACGGAGGCCCGCTGGCGTGGCAGACGGGTGAGCTATTGGGCCGAATTCGATACTCAGCAAGGCGAATGGAGCACCGTCGATATTCCTTTCTCCAGCTTTATTCCACAGTTCCGCGGAGTACGACTTGATGGGCCCGATGTTGATCCTGCGCAAATCACAGGCATGGGCTTGATGATCTACGATAAAAAGGACGGACCTTTTGAACTGCGTCTTGCCAGCGTGCACGCTTACGCTGACGAACGAGCATTTATTGTTGAGCAATATCAATGGCAGAAGCGTGTGCTGGTTGTGAGCGCAAAAGACACCAACGATAGGAACCTGGTCCGGTTACAAAGCGAGCTGGCGATTGCGATGTCCGAGTTTACAGATCGCGATATGGAGCTGGTGGTGCTGTTGGATTCGGGAATTTCGCTGGCCGGATATCGACAGTTGACGCCGCTCGAAGTCGAGCGGACCCGAGCGGAGCTCGGCATTCAGTCTGGCAGGCCTGCGCTGCGCCTCATCGGTAAAGATGGTTCGCTCAAACTCGCCGCTGAGTCTGCATCGATGGATGAGATATTTGCGCTGATCGATACAATGCCGATGCGCCGTAATGAAATGGCTAGCAATCTCTAGTGGCACTACAACCGTCTAAACTGCAGCCGTGTTCGTGACCAGGCGTAACCGAGCAACACCGCCACAAAAAATATCTCCGCGCCGAAATTGATGACCGCGTTAGTAATCTGTAACAGTCGCTCCGGAATTTCGAACGGCAAAAAACTCGTGACGACGCCAATGATCGTGTCAGTAACCAGGTTAGTCAGGTATAGCGATAGCTTGATCGTGAATATCGATACGGCCGCGGTGATACCGGATTCAAACGCAGACTTGAATAGCGTCTCGACGTCATGAGAATGAGCGATGGGCAGCAACATCCAGACGCAGATAATGAAGGACGTCATGACGCCGCTGGTGCGTCCGAGAAAGCCAAGATCAGCACTGGGAACAGACTGCAGCCAGCTTAGAAGCACAACAGCCATCCAGCACAGGGCCCACAGGGCGAGCAGGTGTGGCGCGACTTTGATCCAGTTTTCCTCTGCCTCGGCGGTTGTGAAATCGCGTGCCTGCTGCTCGCCTCTTTGCATCAGCACACGCAGATAGATACCGACGAGAACCGCTGGAATGACGAACGGGTAAAATATGACGTCAATCATGGACGCCAGCCACGATGTCGTTCCGTCCGAAGTTAACAGGGCAATAAGAAACGCTTTCACAGCTCCGGCAGCGATTGCCGCGCCAAGAACGACGGCCACCAGCCGCCAGAACTTATCCATCGTCGTCTGCGACGCCTCGACCGCTGTCGGTAACGCTTTAATATGTCGCGCCGCGACGACCATGTCTGATAGCCCAACAAATGCCTTGGCCCGCGATGACTTCCAGGAATGGCCGGCGTCGTCTTCGAAAATCTTAACGTCATGCGTTTCGACTGGTGCACCGGACGTACCCCAGATGAATTGATTCACGCCAGTCGCCTCGGCAATCTCGCGTGCGGTGCGTCGTCGGATATCGAACGCAAGAACGCCGGGTACAACATTGTCGTCCTCGAGGCTGCGCAGCTCGCCGTCATGCCATTCGTGTGCCGGTAACTTCGCCTTCTTGCGGGCCATGGCTTTCGGGTTGCCGAATAGTCGCTTTCCCTTTTTGCCCAGGCTCGCCAACGGTATGAAGACGAAGGACTCGGCGCCACGCTGCTCCAGCATGCGCTCAACCTCGGCGCTGCGCTGATTAGGCACGGCGGTAACGTCCTGACCGTCAATCTCGACAAGGACTTCGACAGGTTGGTTCTTATTTTTCTTGGCCATGGGTCGGGGTGTCTACCGGCGTTCGGGTTCCCGCCAAAAAGACATTGAGCATGGTACCGGTAATTTATTGAAAAATATAGTAATTTTCTAATAAGGGCTTGCCGGGTTGAGACGTCATTTGTTGCATCTGGATACAATTCGAGACGATTCTGCGACCTTTTCCGAGTGCAATGGAGGCAATATTTAACCCTGGATATCAAATAGCGCGTTGCGCGCACCGGAGAGTCCGAACGTGAACTCAATGATCATCAATCTGTCTTTTTTCAAAGCCGCCTGGTTGGCATCGGTGCTTACCGCTGCAGCCAGCATGCCGGTTCTTGGAACGGCTGCCGTTGCGATTGCAGTTATCGTGCACCTGCGCCGTGCAGAGAATGTACAAGGTGAGGTACGACTCCTTTTCCTTGCCGCTTTGATGGGGCTTTTATGGGAATCGGCGCTGGTATCCTTCGGTCTCGTAGAGTACACCGCTTCCTCCATTCTGCCCGGATCGGCACCTTACTGGATTGTTGCCATGTGGGTGCTGTTTGCGACCACATTGAATGTAGGGATGCGCTGGTTGCAAAAGAGCACCTGGGTCGCCGCAGTTGCTGGCGCTGTTGGCGGGCCGATGTCCTTTTTAGCCGGTCAAAAGGCTGGAGCCGTTTCCTTTCCCGATCAAACACTGGCTATAGTTGCCATTAGCCTTGGCTGGGCGGTGTTGCTTCCTTTACTTGTGCGGTTTGCATCACGAAGTGCGATCGATCCGACGATGGTGGCTCAACGATGAATCTCGGAATGAAACTGACGATCGGTAAGACATTATTTTGTTTGTCGATGTTGACGACTATTTCGCTCCAGGGATTCGCCAACCCGATGAAAGAATCGGACCTGAAACAATGGCGTTTCGACGTGTATCTGGACGAAAAACCGATTGGTTATCACACCTTTGAGTTGGAACGTGATGGCGATACGCAGGTCCTCACGACTGAAGCAAGTTTTGACGTAAAGATCTTGTTCATAACCGCTTTTAGCTACCGCCACACAAATACTGAGGTGTGGGAGGAAGGTTGCCTGGCCAGTATCGATGCGGCGACGAACAATAACGGTGACAATCTGAAGGTACGCGGCAGCACTTCAGAAGCCAGCTTTCAGCTGGAAAGTAGCGCCGGTTTCGAAACACTTCCCTCTTGCGTACAAACATTCGCCTATTGGAAGCAGTCGATACTGAAATCGTCTCGGCTGTTGAACAGTCAAACTGGAGATTATGAGCGGATTTCAGTCATGCTCGAGGGACGCGATAAAATCTCGGTAGCAGGTCAGTCAGTGGACGCGCTTCGCTACCGGCTCTCTGCCGAAGCAGGCGACATAAAACTTTGGTACTCGGCAACCGACCAGACCTGGCTTGGTCTTGAGGCTCCAGCTAAGGGCGGCCGCAAGATTATATACAAGGCTGTAGCGGTGCCTACGACTAATCTGCCACAGCGACTGGCCGCACAGAGCCAATAGAGAGTTCTCGCTATCACCTATACAGAGGCTGACAGATCAGCCTAATAAAGAATTGAGTAATCGCGTCGCTACGGTCTTCATGAAGCGGGGATAAAATTCGGTCTTTTCAGACGACCTTAATCGATATTCAGGTAGTCCAGTTGCGCCAAGGAAAATGCAAGCGGTTCGACGCCGGTCAGGGACTCGATGACCTCGTGGCTGGCCGTATTACCCTCTTGCAACATCGTGAGTTGGTCGCGGGTGACAGGAAAAAACGGCAAAAAGTCGAAAATGGTAGCGGCAGCTTTCATGAAGCTAATCGGCACCGGAATGATCCACTTCTTCCGACCAGTTGTCGCAGCGATACGGTGAATCATATCGGACCAGGAGAGAGTTTCTGCACCGCCAAGTTTGTAAGTTTTACCTACGGTCTCAGGGTTACCTAGCGCACCGACAATTGCGCGTACAACATCCGTGACATGTACCGGAGACATAAGAACCTCTCCGTTCGCCGGTCTCAAGCCGCTAAAAAAACTTACAGCCGGGATCGGTTGCCGCACCATGTCGCGGAATAGTTGCGTTGCGAATTCCATTCGCCCTCTGGGGTCGCCAAAAATCACAGAAGGCCTGAAAATCGTCGCCTCGAGGTCGCTGGCAAGCAATAGCTCTTCCGCCCGCTTCTTGGTCTCCTGATACCGCGTTCCCGGAGTCTTCACGCCATTTGCGCTTAAGAGTAGAAACCTCGAAACCCCATTCGCCAGCGCTGCATCAACTGTGCGTGCAACACCGTCAAATTGAGTGTTCTCAAAGGTAATACCCTGTCTCGGGTTCTCTCTTAGAATACCGACGCTGTAGATAACAGCATCACAGCCGGAAACCAGTTCATTAAGGCTGGCAGGGGAGTCAATGCTTCCGGAAACAACGAGCGTTGAGTGTGCGTGCCGAGCTTTGTGCTCGCTATCTGGACGGACCAGCTGGTTAACGTCATGACCTTGTTCCAGCAGTGAATCGACAACATAGCTGCCGACAAATCCTGTGGCACCGACGACTGCAACACGCATGCTCACCTCCCATCTAAAGAGTTGACGCGTTAGTTAGTTTTTAAGCGCTGCCTCTATTTCCGATATTATCTTGTCATCGTATGGCTCGGTGCGTGGGCTAAACTCGTCAATCAGCCGACCGTCCCGACCGATCAGGTACTTGTGAAAGTTCCAGGTTGGATAGGTGCCGCCCGCAGCAGCCAGGTCGTCATAGAACGGATGCGCCGAACCCTTCTTAACAGTGACTTTTTCAAACATTGGAAACTTCACTTTGTAAGTCAGGCGGCAGAACTCCTGAATTTGCTCTTCAGTGCCTGGCTCCTGGCCCATGAAATCGTTGGATGGAAAGCCGAGAACCACGAGCCCCTGCTCGCCATATTCCTGGTAGAGCTTCTCCAGTCCTTCGTACTGGTAGGTATTGCCGCACTTTGATGCGGTGTTAACCACGAGAAGAACCTTGTCGGCATAGGCTTCGGAAAGATTAACGGCGTCGTC
>JBPCXZ010000270.1:0-3120 GCA_051008055.1 Woeseiaceae bacterium | reverse complement strand
ATCGGCATGCACAATGCCGTGATGTGCACGGAGGACGCGCCGTTTATCAAGTGGGACGCGCTGGACACCGACGCGATTAACGCAAGCTACATGGGCCCGTTGCAACTTGAGTCGATCAAGACAATGTGTGCGGTGTGGCCGCAAGGTGTGCTTGACGATGGCCTGCGCGACCCGCTGGCAACCGACAAACCTGTATTACTGATGTCCGGTTCGGCCGACCCCATCACGCCACCACGTTTCGCCGATATGGCATCGATCGAGATGACGAACAGCAGACACCTGATCGGCAAAAACCAGGGGCACGGCCTCGCTGCCGTCGGCTGTATGCCGCGCGTGATGGCTGATTTCATCAGTAATGCGACTCTTGGCGATGATGCGGTGGACTGCCTGGATGACGCGTTCGTCATGCCCTTTTTCGTCGACTTCACAGGGCCGGCGCCGTGATTATCGTCAACGACATTCACAAGGCCTTCGGCAAGGTAAAAGCTGTGCGTGGCGTCAGCTTCGATGCGCCGGACGGCAAGATCACCGGGCTGCTGGGCCCCAATGGCGCAGGCAAGTCGACCACGCTGCGCGTCCTGTATACCGTTTTACAACCAGATCAGGGTAGCGCCAGCATCGACGGTATCGATGTCACGAAAGACGGCCTCGCGGCGCGCCAACGAATTGGCGCTTTGCCGCACGGTGCCGGCCTTTATCCACATCTGTCGGCGCGCGAGAATGTTGCTTACTACGCCGCCCTGTGCGGGCTCGATAAGGCAACGATTGATGACCGGGTAGCAGAGATTATTACTTTGCTGGAGATTGACGATTTCGCAGATCGTCAGACCAAGGGTTTTTCACAGGGTCAGCGCACCAAGGTTTCTTTGGCGCGTGCGCTGGTGCACAACCCGAAGAACGTCATTCTTGATGAGCCGACCAACGGCCTTGACGTCATGGCTACGCGCTCGCTGCGCAACCTTATCCTTAAGCTCAAGGACGATGGCCGTTGTGTTCTGTTTTCCAGCCACGTAATGCAGGAAGTTGCTGCGCTTTGTGACGATATCTGCATTATTGCTCACGGCAAGGTTGCTATTGATGACTCGGTCGACGGCATTCGCGAGCGCACCGGTTGCGACGATCTCGAGGACGCCTTCGTTGCGGCGATCCAGATGGTGGAGCCCGAATAATGCGTACATTATTTACGGTATTCAAAAAAGAGGTCGTCGATAACTTTCGCGACCGACGAACGCTGGCATCAGCTTTGCTGATGGGCCCGCTGTTGGGACCAATGCTGTTCGCGTTCGTGATCAACCTGTCAATCGAGCGGTCGTTGTCTGATGTAGATAAACCAATGGACCTGCCGGTCATCGGCGCGGAGCGCGCACCTAACCTGATCCGTTACCTGGAGAGCAGCAATATCGTCGTCGTCGACGGGCCGGAATCGCGGGCCGCTGCCATCGAATCTGTTAAGGCGGGCGACACCGATGTGGTCGTCGTAATTCCAGAAATATTCGGCGAGCAACTGAGCGACGGTACGCCCGCGTTAGTAGAGGTTATTTCGGACGAGTCTGACCAGCAGGCAGAGCGTGACGCGCGCCGTGCGCGTCGCGCACTCTATGCTTATAACCAGGAGATCGTGGCGATGCGCCTGGTAGGCCGTGGTGTAAGTCCCGGAGTGCTGCGGGCAATAACCGTTGACGAGGTTGATGTGTCAACGCCAAGCGGCCGCTCGGGAATTTTGCTCGGCATGATGAGCTACTTTTTCCTGTTCGCCCTGTTGATGGGCGGCATGTATCTCGCTATCGACACAACGGCAGGCGAGCGTGAGCGCGGCTCGCTCGAGCCCTTGTTGTCGCTACCCGTAACTCGCGACCAGTTGATGCTAGGCAAGATCGCAGCGACCTGTCTGTTCATGGCTATGTCACTGATGTTAAGCCTGTGGTCGTTCTACTTCGCTTTGCAGTTTATGCCGCTTGAGCAGCTGGGCATGACCCCGAATTTCGGGCCGACTGTTGTCATCGCTGCATTCTTCCTGCTCGCGCCATTCATTCTATTGGGCGCCGCGATAATGACGCTGGTCGCCTCCTTCACCAAGAGTTACAAGGAGGCGCAGACGTGGCTCAGCGTGGTGCTGATTGCGCCGACCCTGCCAATTCTCGTCGTTAGCATACTGAACGTGCGCCCTGCACTCAGCCTTATGTTTGTACCCAGCCTTAGTCAGCACCTGATACTAGTGGACATGGTCAAGAACGAGCCGTTTCAATGGCTGCACGCGCTCGTATCCGTTACCAGCACCTTATTGATCGGTTCGATATTCACCTGGATCTGTGCGCGGTTGTATCGCCGCGAAGGCCTGCTGGGGTAGGATGCCTCATGGCATTATTCGCTGAACTGCGGCGGCGCAATGTCATCAAGGTTGCGCTGCTGTACATCATCGCTGGTTGGTTGATTCTCTGGTTTGTACTGAACGCCGGCGAAGCATTGGGCCTGCCATCCTGGGCCGGTCTGTTCGCCGGATTGGCCTTGCTGATCGGCTTTCCTGTCGCATTACTGTTCGCCTGGACTTACGAGATCACGCCGGCCGGGCTGCGCAAGGCCGTCGATGTCGACCAGACACAATCGATCGTCTACAAGACCGGACAAAAGCTGAATGCGGCGGTTGCTGTCATGGCCGTGTTGGGCGTTCTTGCCCTGCTCGGCGAGGGCCTTATGCCCAAGTTCGAGTTCCTGGTTCCGGGTGTACCCGAAGGTGATGCGCCTGTTGCGGAAAACACACCGCCCGAGATTCGTAGCCTGGTGCTCGACAACGGCCTCAAGATTATCGTCTGGCCAGATCACGATATTCCTAATGTCGTCATGTACAACTACGTGCGTGCCGGCGGGCGTAACGAATACCCGGGCATCACCGGTTTGTCACACTTTTTTGAACACATGATGTTTCTCGGCACAGATACGCTTGAGCCGGGCGAGTTCGACCGCACGATGGAAGCTGCCGGTGGTGCGAATAACGCCTACACGTCATCGGACGTGACCGTCTATCAGGACTGGTTTCCGCGCTCCGCACTGGAGGTCATCTTTACGATCGAGGCCGATCGCCTGGAGAACCTGAAAACTTACGCCGAGTCAGTTGAGGCAGAA
>JBPCXZ010000269.1:0-10038 GCA_051008055.1 Woeseiaceae bacterium | reverse complement strand
CCACTCGACGCCTGGGAGCAAGCTCCCATCGTTTCCGTTCGACTTGCATGTGTTAGGCATGCCGCCAGCGTTCAATCTGAGCCAGGATCAAACTCTTCAGTTTAAAGCTTTGAGCTTTTACTAAAGTGCGTAATCACCAGAACTCATCAATTACTAATAACTGACTATTTCTAGGTTCTTACGTCTTTATTGCCTTCGCAAATTCCAACGCAAGTCCCCACACAAATTATCTGATTGAGTTGTTAAAGAACATCGCCGAGCTTTCGCAAGGCAGCCCACAATTATACAGGCCAAACGCGCCGCTTGAACAGCCCGGGCCTGTTTCGTACATCTAATTGGAGGTTCGCTGAAGGACACCGTACCTGCAGCGGACGGGCATTATAGCTACGATCGTCCGCTCGTCAACACCTATCTGCAACAAAAGTGCAAAATAGTTGCCGCCTGCGCCGTCGACTATTCTTTTTCTTTAGGTTTCAATTAGTTGCCGTCTGGCTGATAGATCATATAGGTGTCGGATCGGGCGTAATCCGAGCCTGTCGGGTGGCTCGCATGGCGGAAACCCGCAGACTCGTACAATCCGATGGCCGTATGCAGACTGCTATTGGTCTCGAGGTAGAGCATTTGCCCCGGAATTGAGTGGAATCGCTCGATCGCCGCAAGCATTAGCGCCCGACCGAGGCCCTGGCCCTGCTGACTAGCGGTGACGGCCATCTTGGTTAGCTCGTAGCAGCCGTCGCCGTGATGTTTCAGCGCAACCGTGCCAACCGCCTCATTTTCGACTATTACAAAGAGAATGTGCCCGCCATGGTCGATCACGTCGGTCTGTGGATTCGACAGTATCCTGCGATCGACGTCTTCTACCCAGAAATACTTTTCCAGCCATTCCAGGTTAAGCCGCTCGAACGCTGCAGCGTGATCCGAACTGAAATCAACGATCTCCACGTGTCAGCGGGATGCCTCCCAGGTCTTGAATTCTGCCGATGCCAACAACGCCGCAAATGATTTGTCGCGCTCGAGTTCTGCAGCACCCAGGGTATGCCCATGATGCTCTTCCAGCTGTTGTAGTGCTTCAACAGCGCCGGGAAAGTCAGATATCGCGACCCGTGCCCTTAGCGCCGACCACCAACCCAGCTCAAGACTCGGCTCCATCAGCACTGCGCGCTCAGCATACGCCGCCGCGTCGGCGCTATTGCCATTCACCAACGTAATCGCCGACAGACGCGCTTCCATCGCCGCATCATCAAAGCCCATTTTTTTGTAGGCGCTCTGCAACCCGGCGATTGCCTCATCGTAACGCTTGGTCGGCACGGTGTAGTCCAGCAGCATCAGTGCGAACAACGGTTCGTCCGGGAAGTACGTGTGAACCTCGACCAGCGACTGCCGCAGGAAGCGACGATTGTTTACTGCCCGGCTCAGTGAAACATGCATCAGAACAACAACTCGCTGGCCTTGTATGTCAGGTGCGAGGTTCTTATATATGTCAGAGTAGCGATCCGTCTTGCGATCCCGGCCCGCCTTGAGCAGCTCGGTAAACTGAAACAGGTCCGATTCGCTGACGTGCTGCAAGGTTAGGAGTTTGCGAGCCGCCCTTGGGCTGGGCATCGCCTGCACTAACGCGGTACCGGTCTCATCAGTAAATCGCTGGCCGCGTAGATAATCGACCCAATCGATAATGATCAGACGACCTTCCGCATCCAGGCGCAGGTCGTACTCGTGGTAGCTGAATTGCAAATTGGGGAGACTGTATCGAACGACTGCTCGAGCACGATCGCCACGAGACTCGATGCCGAGCAGGACACCGTGAATCGCGTCCTTCGGCCCGTCGAAACCGTTGCTCACCATCGAAGCGAACCGCGTCTCCATGCTCTCGGTAAAATTCTTCTTGACGCCTTGGTCAATCAGCCGCAATCCATAGATGCGATCCAGGAAATCAGACTTGTCGATCGACCCCGCAAACAGTTCGAATGACCCGAGATTCAGACTCTCGACGATCAACTCGAATTGCGACTGAATCATCTGCCGCTGTTGCTGTTCGAGCTTTTCCGCCTCTTCGTGGCCGTCGGCGAACGTGATGGATACGAGGCCAAGTAAGAAAATCGTTGCTGCAAGTTTCGTTCGTATTTTATTCATAAAGACTTAGACGCTAGCAGGCTTTAAGGATTCCCTCTATTTAAGCGGCTAATTGAGAGTCACGCGGGCAAATTTTCGCTTGCCCACCTGGTAAATGGCCGTGCTATTGGCATCCACCGTCAGGGCGCGGTCTTCGACACGATTGCCATCGATCTTGACGGCACCCTGCTTGATCATACGGAATGCCTCAGATGTGCTGGTAACCAGACCAGCACCCTTTAATAAGTGAGCGATTCCCAACTCACCATCGTCGCTATCTAAAGTGACATCAGGAATCTCATCTGGCATTGCACCCTGTTGAAAACGCGCGACGAATTCGTCCTGCGCCGCCTTTGCCGCTGCCGCGTCATGAAACCGCTCAACAATCTCAGCAGCCAGTTCGAATTTCGCGTCCCTGGGATTGCGGCCGTCGGCTACGCCTTTTTTCACAGCAGCGATGTCATCTATAGACCTGAAACTGAGTAACTCGAAGTAACGCCACATAAGATCGTCAGATATCGACATTAATTTGCCAAACATCTCACCGGGCGCATCGGTGATGCCGATGTAATTGCCCTTCGACTTCGACATTTTCTCGACGCCGTCCAGTCCTTCAAGCAATGGCATAGTCAGGACAACCTGTGGCTCCTGCTCAAAATCCTGCTGCAACTGCCGGCCAACCAGCAAATTAAATTTCTGGTCAGTGCCGCCGAGCTCGATGTCCGCCTTGAGCGCCACCGAGTCATAACCTTGCACAATCGGGTACAAGAATTCGTGAACTGAGATCGGGACACCACCTTTGTACCGCTTGTTGAAATCGTCGCGCTCCAGCATGCGCGCTACGGTGTGATGGGACGCGAGCTTGATCAATCCAGCCGCCCCGAGGTCGCTCATCCAGGTTGAGTTGAATGCGATCCGCGTGGCATCAGGATCAAGTATCTTAAATACCTGTTCCTTATAAGTATCGGCATTCGCCCGGATCTCCTCGGTGGTCAGCGGTGGCCGCATGGCATCCCGGCCCGATGGATCACCGATCATGCCGGTGAAATCGCCAATCAGAAATACGACTTCATGGCCGAACTCCTGAAACTGACGCATCTTATTAATGAGTACCGTATGGCCCAAGTGCAGGTCCGGCGCCGTCGGATCGAATCCAGTCTTGACGACCAGCGGCTTACCCTTTTTGAGCTTTGCCTCAAGCCCGCCCTCCGGCAGCACTTCTTCAGCACCGCGAACAAGTTCCTGCAGTTGTTGCTTTGAATCTGTCATTTAAAGATTGTGGCCCCAAATTTCTCGCGAACTGTAGCATTCTTTTTAAGGCTATGACTTATAACACCTTTCTTTGACCTGTAGGAAACGTCACGGTAGAGTAGCGGCATTCGAATCCAGGGGACGCCGACTTGCGTCGTTCGAGCAGTCAACTGCTACACGATTACAAACCGACGGCCACGAAATCGCCCAAGAAATCAAAGGCGTTACAATGGTTCGCCGTCGGCCTCGGCATCCCGCTTTTGGGAGTCGCGCTATTATCGACTCTCGACCTGTCCAGTGAAAAAACCGCCGCTCCGTTGCAGGCTCCAGGCATGGCTGCGGTGTCTGGCGAACCTTTTCCGATCGACGATATTGTCGCGAGTGACGTTCCTTTGGTTTTTGCTCCCGAGCCCGAGTTTGAAACTCTGATGCTCGAGGTTCAGTCCGGCGATACGCTGGACAAACTCTTTCGTCGCCACGAACTCGACCTTGGTAACCTGTCGACAATCGCTAGACTGGATGCAGCCAAGGCTCAGCTTCGCAGAATCCAACCCGGCGACGTTTTCGAAATCACACATGACGAAGGTCAACTCGTCAGCATGTATTCAGTGCTGGATCTGACCAGCGCCCTGCACGTAGAACGTGCCGACACCGGCTTTGTCGCGACGATTGTTGAGCGACCAATAGAAAAGCGAAAACGCTTGGCTTACGGGGTCATCGAAACATCGTTGTACGAAAGTGGCGCAGACGCCGGTTTGTCCGACAAACTCATCATGAACGTCGCCGGAATTTTCGCCTGGGACGTTGATTTTGTGCTCGATATTCGCAGCGGTGACAACTTCTATATCCAGTGGGAAGAAATCTGGCAGGACGGCGAGTACGTCACCGACGGTGAGATCATTGCCGCCGAGTTTAATAATAATGGCAGAACGAATCGTGCCATTCGTTTCGTCGACGATACCGGTCGCAGCGATTACTTCACACCCGATGGACACAGCGTTCGCAAGGCGTTCTTGCGATCACCCGTCGATTTTCGCGTCAGTTCATCGTTCAATCCGAATCGTCTGCATCCCGTACTGAAAACCGTGCGGCCGCATCGTGGCGTCGACTACGCAGCGCCAAGTGGTACACCGATAAAGGCCTCCGGCGACGGCAAAGTAATTTTTCGAGGGGTCAAGAACGGCTATGGCAATGTTGTGATACTGCAGCACGGCGGCAATATCACCACGCTGTACGCGCACATGTCGCGCTTTGTTGGCAAGGTGCGAAACGGTACACGGGTGCGGCAGGGCCAGACTATTGGCTACGTTGGCGCCACAGGCATGGTTACCGGCGCCCATCTGCATTACGAGTACCGCATTAATGGCGTACACCGCAATCCGCGCACGGTAGAGCTACCGCAGGCAGCGCCGATCGCTGACAAGTATCGGCAGAAATTTCTCGCCGCGTCCCGCCCAATTCTCGAAGAACTCGAAGACTTCAAGCGAACCCAACTCGCCACTGTTGCTCTCGCAACGCCGTAGTCCCGGTCAATGCAATGAGCGAGCTTTATGTCGGCCTGATGTCTGGCACGAGCATGGACGGCATTGACGCCGCGTTGGTCGACTTCAGCGAATCATCATTGAAGATTCTGGGTACTCGAGAATTCGACTACCCCGCGCAGCTTCGCGAACAACTGCTCGAAGCGATCGCAATTCCACTCGACCAGGAAATCGGTAACGTTGCTGAATTACATGCGGCGACGGGCGAGTGTTTTCGGGATGCTGCTTTAGCATTACTCGATGACGCCGGCGTCTCTGCGGCAAGAGTGAAGGCAATCGGCAGCCACGGCCAGACGCTGCGCCACCAACCCGATGCCAGCCCCCCTTTTTCGTTGCAGATCGGCGACCCGCAGATAATCGCTGACGGCACAGGCATCGAGACTATTGCCGACTTTCGCAGTGCCGACATTGCCGCCGGTGGACAGGGTGCACCGCTCGCGCCGTATTTTCACGACTGGTTGTTTCGCACAACCGGCGAAACGCGCTGCATCCTGAATATTGGCGGCGTAGCCAACGTTACCGTTCTTGCCGATGGTGAAGAGACGATTGGTTTTGACACGGGGCCCGGTAATTCGTTGATGGACATCTGGATTCGCAAGCATCGAGGACAGGCCTTCGACGAAGCTGGCGAATGGGCTGCCGAAGGCGACGCAGATAACGAATTACTGCAAGAATTTCTGGCCGAGCCTTACTTCGCGTTCGCACCACCCAAAAGCACGGGCTTTGAACACTTCAATCTTGCCTGGATAGAAGGCCACGATATTGCCTCAATCGCTGCTCCGGATGTACAGGCCACACTGTGTAGATTGAGTGCTGTAACTATTGCCGACGCGATTTCGGATTACGCACCACAGACGTCTGAAGTTCTGGTTTGTGGCGGCGGCGCTCACAATCCGATTCTGCTCGATGAGCTCGCCTCTCGCCTGCCGCAGGCGACGGTTGCACCTACGTCAAAAGCTGGCCTGGACCCGGATTGGGTTGAAGCTGTCGCTTTTGCCTGGCTGGCTATGCGCCACATGCACGGACAGCCGGGGAACCTGCCATCTGTGACGGGCGCGAAAGAAGCGGTTGTGCTGGGAAGCATCTGCAGGTCCGATTAGTTCGGAAACTGCGTAACGATTTCGCCACCTTCCCATTGCTATACTGGTCGGCCGAATCGCGAAGAGACCCTGATGCACGCTTTGGCAAAGCCCGCCGCTGAACTGTACATAAACCGTGAACTCAGCCAGCTTGAGTTCAACAAGCGCGTATTTGCCCAAGCCCTGGATCCGGCTGTGCCGCTTCTCGAACGACTACGCTTTCTGTGTATCACCTGTACTAACCTTGACGAGTTTATTGAGATTCGAGTTGCAGCTCTGAAGCAGCTGGTTGAAATTGGTGCCCCGGCACCAGGTCCTGAAAAACTACCGGCCAAGACCGTACTGGATGCCCTGACGCAGGAGCTCAACGGACTGGTAAGCCAGCAGTACAAACTCCTTAATGGCGTATTCTTTCCGGAACTCGCTAAGGCTGGCGTCTGCTTCGTCAAGAGCGAGGACTGGTCGGAAGAGCAACGTCAGTGGCTTAGTGACTACTTCTCGAACCAGGTGGTTCCCGTTCTAAGCCCTTTAACCTTCGATCCGTCGCGACCTTTCCCGAGAATTCTGAACAAGAGTTTGAACTTCATTATCCGACTCCACGGCAAGGATGCTTTTGGGCGTAGCCGGCATCGGGGAATGGTGCAGGCGCCGCGCTCTCTACCGCGAATCATCCGGCTACCGGAACACCTAAGCACGGCCGGCGATCACGACTACGTTTTTTTGTCGTCGATTATCAGAGAACACATCGACGAACTGTTTCCAGGCCTTGAGGTCAGCGGTTGCTATCAGTTTCGAGTGACTCGTAACAGCAATCTTTATGTCGACGACGAAGAAGTAAACGACCTTGTACGAGAGCTCGAAGGCCAACTGGAGGCAAGTCGCTATGGTGCGGCGGTTCGACTGGAGGTTGGACATGAATGTCCAGAGGATCTGCAGCAGTTTCTGCTCGACCACTTCCGCCTGCAGCACTCGGACATGTTCCTCGTAGAGGGTCCGGTCAATTTAAACCGACTGGCGACAATCTGTGACATCGAAGACAAAGCCGAGCTGTGCTTTCCGCCATTCGTGCAAAGCCTGCCAACCGAACTACGCGGCAAGGAAAGCATATTTGCGCTGTTATCGAAAAAGAATGTATTGCTGCATCACCCCTACCAGTCCTTTGCCCCTGTAATCGACTTTATTCAATCCGCAGCAACCGACGAAGACGTACTCGCGATCAAGATGACGCTTTACAGAACCGGGCCGGGCTCACCAATCGTTGATCATCTTGTTACGGCCGCCAGATCAGGTAAGGAAGTAACCGTCGCGATCGAACTCATGGCTCGATTTGACGAAGCGGCGAATATTGCTCTGGCCAATCGTTTACAGGAAGCGGGTGCGCACGTTGTGTACGGCCTGCTTGGCTACAAGACGCACGCCAAAATGACCCTGGTCGTACGACGTGAAGGCGACGAGCTCAGACGCTATGTGCACCTGGGTACTGGTAATTATCATCATGCAACTTCGCGCGTGTATACCGATTACGGCTACATGAGCAGTAGCCGCCGATTGGGTGAAGATGTACACAAAATGTTCATGCAGTTGACCAGCCTTACCGAGGCACGCGATCTCACCAGGATGCTGGTGTCACCGTTCAGTCTTTACGACGCATTGATCGAGAAGATTGCTCGCGAGGCGGAAATCTCACGCAATGGTGGCGAGGGACGCATCATTGCCAAAGTGAACTCCCTTAATGAACCCGGCATTGTCGACGCACTGTACGAAGCATCGGACGCGGGCGTCAGCATCGACCTGATCGTGCGTGGCATCTGTACGTTACGACCCGGCGTTCCTGGTTTGTCGGATAATATTCGCGTGCGCTCGATTGTCGGTCGCTTTCTCGAGCATTCTCGCGTTTACTTTTTCTGCAACGACGGTAACAGCGAGTTCTACTGCTCCAGTGCAGACTGGATGGAACGCAATCTGTTTCATCGCAATGAGTCATGTTTTGAGATTCGCCAGAAAGCCATGAAGGAACAGATCATGCACGATCTCGAGCTATTTCTTGCTGACAACTGTCAAGCCTGGACGCTAAACGAAGATGGCAGCTATGAGCGCCTCAAACCAGGGGCTGATGAACCCGTCGCTGCACAAACAGAGTTTCTGAAATCACTCGCGTTCGTTGATTAGAATCTAAGCGTGTATTGCGTAGCCGCCAGATAGTCCTGCTCGCGCTCCAGATCCGCGATCATCAGGGGATTCGCCTCGAGCCAGTCCTGATCAAAATTCAGGGTCAACGTTTTGCCATCAACAGAAAACATCACATTCGCCATGTCGACCGGGCTGCGGCTGCGATTGAGCAAGACAGCCAGGCGCAGAATCATGGCGAGTCGCAGTGCAGGGTCGGTCCAGTCCCGTGGCAACGATTTCAGCAATCGAGCACCAAACTGACGCCGTTGGTTTTCTATCAGGTAAGCCAACAGGCGCTTTTCGGCGAGCGGAAATCCTGGCATGTCGGCATTTTCAGCAACGTAAGCGCCATGTCTCTGGTAACCATCGTGCGAAATATCCAGACCGATCTCATGCAGGTAGGACGACCAACGCAGCAGCTTGGAAAATAGCGGCAAGTCCAGCCGCCATGCCGCGGCGCATTGATCCAGCAGCAATTCAGCGGTGATCGCAACACGCTCGGCTTGCGCCGTGTCTACCTGGTAGCGTGTCATCATTGCCCGAACACTCTGCTCACGCGCGTCCTCATGCTGTATGCGGCCAAGCAAGTCGTGTAGCAGGCCCTCTCGCATCGCCCCTTTCGCAGTAACCAGCCGATTAATACGCAGCACATCAAGTAGCTCCACCAGAATTGCCAGACCGCCCGGCCACACCTGTGCGCGTCGCTCCGACAAACCGGGCATGTTGAGGTCGCTGATTGAATCGAATTCCAGCACACGTTCTATGAGTTTTTCGAGCACGGAGCTAGACAACGAATGGTCGTCGGTAAGAGCAAATTCAGTGGCAACTCGTTCGGTTGCGAGAATCGTTCCCGAGGTGCCGATTGCTTCAATATCTTCAGCGCTTCGAAAAAACGCTTTTACCGGGCGCAGCTCCAGCCTGGCCACCCGACGTGCATTGGCAAATGCGGCCGCTGTTATTTTCCCGTCAGCGAAGAATCGTTCCGTCATCGCCACACAGCCGAGATGCAGACTTTCGAGTTTTCTGGGTTGCAGGCCCTCACCAAGAATAAGCTCGGTGCTGCCGCCGCCGATATCCATGACCAGTCGATTGCCGTCGTTAGGCGGCAGGCTGCTGACGACGCCACGATAGATCAGGCGCGCCTCCTCAAGACCAGATACGACGTCTATAGGGTGGCCGAGCGCCGCTTCCGCCTCAGCAATGAATTTTGATCCTTCCCGAATGCGGCGCAAGGTGCTGGTTCCCGCGGCACGAACACTGCCCGCTCGCATATCCCGCAGCCGTTCGCCGAACCGCGATAAACAGTCAGTCGCTCGATCTCGTGCAGCTGTGGAAAGTTCGCCGGTCGCCGAAAGGCCTTCGGCAAGTCGAACGGTTTCGCGAAGGCGATCGAGAATGACGATCTGGCCGTGGCGTAACTCGCCAACGATCATGTGAAAACTATTTGATCCGAGGTCAACGGCGGCGATGACCTCAGCAGTTGAATCAGACGGTAAAGGAGGAACCACAGCCGCAGGTTGTCGCCGCGTTGGGATTTCGAATGATGAACTGGGCGCCTTGGAGGTCTTCCTTGTAGTCGATCTCGGCACCCATCAGATATTGCACGCTCATTGGATCTATGACGAGCGTTACACCTCGATTCTCAACCTGGCTGTCACCATCTTCGATTTTCTCATCAAAGGTGAAACCATACTGAAATCCAGAGCAGCCACCGCCTGAAATAAATACGCGCAACTTGAGTTCAGGGTTGTCTTCTTCCTGAATCAGTTCGCCGACCTTGCTAGCCGCAGCATCGGTAAATACGATTGGCGGTGGCGGTGCGGATGTTCCCACGACGGGTGTTTGTGTTGTCATTGTTGCTGAACTCTTTAAGCGGCAGACTCGTCGAT
>JBPCXZ010000268.1:0-9828 GCA_051008055.1 Woeseiaceae bacterium | reverse complement strand
GAGTTACCTGGCGTCGCGTCGTTGATATGAATGACCGCGCATTGCGCACCGTGACTTCAGGACTGGGCGGCTTTCACAATGGTGTCGTTCGTGAGGCGGGATTCGATATCACCGTAGCGTCCGAGATTATGGCTATCTTCTGCCTGGCGACGGATCTCCAGGACCTTGAGCAACGGCTCGGTAATATTGTTCTCGGCTACACCCGGGAAAATGAACCGGTCACCGTCAAGGAACTGAATGCACAAGGTGCTATGACGGCGTTGTTGATGGATGCGCTGCAGCCAAACCTGGTGCAGACCATCGAGAATAATCCTGCGCTCATGCACGGCGGTCCATTCGCAAACATCGCGCATGGTTGCAACTCTGTGATGGCAACTAAGACTGCACTGAAACTCGCAGATTACGTCGTAACCGAAGCAGGGTTTGGCGCGGACCTCGGTGCCGAGAAGTTTTTCAATATCAAATGTCGTAAAGCAGGCCTCAAGCCTGATGCAGTGGTGTTGGTTGCCACAATCAAGGCACTCAAAATGCACGGCGGCGTTGCGAAGACGGACCTGGCAGACGAAAACGTCCCCGCACTGAAAGAAGGCCTGAAAAATCTCGGCCGTCATTTGCGTAACCTGGCGCAGTTCGGTGTGCCGGTTGTTGTTGGCGTGAACCGCTTCACGGCGGATACAGATGCCGAGGTGCAGGCCGTGCAGGAATATTGTGAAGGATTCGGCGTGAAAGCTGTTAGCTCGAACCACTGGGCCGAAGGTGGCGCTGGTGCGACGGACCTGGCGAAGCAGGTTGTTGAAGTGGTCGATAGCGGCGCCGCACAGTTCCGCACCTTGTACAGTGATGATTTGCCGTTGTGGGATAAAGCCAAGCGGGTTGCGACGTCAATCTATGGCGCCGATGACATCATTGCGGATAAGAAAGTGCGTGACGAGTTCGAGCGGTTTGAGGCAGCAGGTTACGGTCATTACCCGGTTTGCATGGCGAAGACGCAGTACAGTTTCTCAACCGATCCGAACCTGCTCGGTGCGCCGGAAGGGCACGTCGTTCCAATTCGGGAAGTTCGCCTGGCGGCAGGTGCCGAGTTCATCGTTATTGTTTGCGGCGCGATCATGACGATGCCCGGCTTGCCAAGAGTTCCGGCGGCGGATGCAATTCGTGTGAATGCCGAAGGGCAGATCGAAGGCCTCTTTTAGACGTCTGTGAGTACCAGTCTGTCCGGCAGCAAGTACTGCTGCCGGGCAAGTTCGCTGCCGAGCAACTCTTTGCTGTAGTAACGAGCCAGCGTCTTGCCTGCGTCGCTGATCAAGTCGATGTTCATCGAGCGAAATTGAAGCCAGCACGTTGCTTTGCTGGCTTGTCGTCGTTCGTTGATTAACTGCATAAAAAAACATGTAATCGTTTCGTGGTACTTCGTCTCAGCGCCAAGTGTGATTGTCAGTCTGCGAATGGCTTTGCAGAATCGATCGGTAGCTTCGCGTAATGGCGATTGCTCGAGGTATAACCACGCGACGTAAACGTGCGATTCATGGTCAAACGTCTCTGCGTTGAGCGTCGCATTCTCGAGCGCGTCTATGGAAACCGCCGGCCGAGCAAGTGCGTTCACGGTTTGTCTTCCTCGAGCATATGGCTATCAGCGGCGGTCAGTTCGCAACCATAGACAGTCTTCAGTTTGTCTATGACCGCCTGCGTAGCGGGCTGGAAGGGGGCTTTGCCTTCAAATGCATGCAGAACAATTCCCTCGAGCAGATCGCCGAGAGTCAGGTCGGTGTATTCGGCCAGTCCCTTCAGAACCTTTAGCAAGGATGTTTCCATGCGAACGCCTGTCTGGGTCCGTGTTACTACTTTGTTAGGCATTTCAACAGTCTCCGATGGTCAACAGGTAACATGGTAACAAAGTAACACTGATCTTGTCCAGTCGAACGAGTATGATTGGCGGCGGTTGACTCGCTAACAAGGCTGTTGGGTGCCGACGAAAAAAGAACTCGAAAAGGGTTTCCGGCTGGGAGATTGGGATGTACTGCCCGCACGACGCGAGTTGCACCGTGGCGATGAGGTAGTACAGCCGGAACCCAAGCAGTTAAAGGTACTGTTGTCGCTGGCACAACGCGACGGCGACGTCGTAACGCGCGATGAATTGGTGAATGAGTGCTGGGACGGCCGACCGACCGCTGACGAGCCGATCAATCGCAGCATTTCGCAGCTTCGAAAACACCTGGGTGACACCGAGCGGCCTTACCAATACATCGATGCGCTGGTTAAGAGTGGTTATTGCCTGAAGCAACCGGTAACCCTGCACGAACCTGACGAGCAACCGCTTGCGCCTGTTGTTATTGAGACACGGAAACCTTCTCGGTTGTGGGCAATTGTGGCTGGCCTCATTGTCGTTGCAGTTATTCTGTGGGGGATCCTGGGAAGCTCCAAGCCGGTTGAGTCCGTCGCAATAATACCGTTTACGAATCTGAGCGGGCAGCCCGCAAATGACTACGTCGCAAGCGGGTTCAAGCAAGAGCTTGCGCATACGTTGCAGGGTGTTCCGAAGCTGATGATCAAGAACGTCCAGGTATCGTACGACGGCATGTCGATTGGCGAAATAGGTGAATCATTAGCTGTCGACAGTGTGTTGATCGGAGCGTTGCAGGTTGAGGGCCGCGAGCTCAAGTTTAACTATCAGCTGGTACGAACTAACGACGAGGTGATCATTGACTCCGGTCAGGTGGCCGGCCGAAGAGACCAGTTGTTTGTACTGCAGGAAGAATTGGCTGACAAACTCCGGGTGAAGCTGGGTGGCGACTCGGGGCGGCAATTACTGTCGCAAAGTCGTCCGAAAAATCCGACCGCGTATGACCGTTACATGATTGGGCGGGACCTGCTCGGACATCGTCGCCAGAAAGGTAACCTCGAACAAGCAATTGCATTGTTCGAAGAGTCGATAGAAATGGATCCAACCTATGGTCCTGCGTATCTGGCGCTGGCGGAAATCTATGTACTGTTACCGGATTATCGCAACGAGGACATCAACAGCGCACACGCCAAGGCGATCAAGTATGTCGAGCAAGGCATTAAAGAGGACCCTGTTATCGAAGACGCAGCTGCTGCGGTTTACGGTTTCGTCTATCACAAGCAAAAGAAATGGCTACAAGCGGAAGAAGCATTTGAACGGGCAACCAATGCCCAGATTGTCGAACCTAATGCGTTTAACTGGTATTCGCTAATGTTAGGCAGCGTGGGCCGCTACGACGAGTCTCTCGCGCAAGGATTGGCAGGCCTCGAGAGTTTTCCCGCATCGCCGATTCTCAGTAGTCGTGTAGCAATTGTGTATACGTGGATGAACAACGACAAAATGGCCGGTGAGTATTTCAAACGTGCGCGGCAACTGGGCGTTCGCGGTGGGACCCACGAGTTAGCCGAGGCCATGTACCTGTTACGCCACGGAGATATGGAGGCTGCGCAGCGAGCGGCCGATGTTGGAGTTGCAGACGGCGGAGGTTCGACGGACTGGATCCAGCCGGTTTTTGCTGCGTTGCCTGATCCGAGCAAGCGGGCATCCGCACTTGCGATCCTGGATGAATCCGTTGCTAAGGGGCAATTCAATCCACAAGTAGAATCAACCGTGCGTGTGCTGCTTGGTGATACGGATGGCGCTTTGCGGGTCGCGCGAACACTGGTGCGCCCTGGTGAAATCTATGAAACGGAATTTCTGTTCTTGCGTGAGTTCAGGCCCTTGTGGGAGCGACCCGAATTTCTGGAACTGATGGGCACGCTTGGGATTTCCGACTACTGGCAACAGGTTGGGTGTCAATGGCGAAATTTCGCGGTTGATTGTTCTTAGTCGTCGACTCGACGGCGATCTTGTTTTAGCTGACCGCGCTTGCGTTTGGTATCCAGTCGCTTCTTCTTGGCAGCTTTGGAGACCTTGGTTTTTCTTCGGGGTTTTTTGACGGTAAGGGCGCACTGGATAAGCTCCGCGAGTCGCTGCATCGCGTCTTTAATATTTTTTTCGCGCGTTCTGAAGACTTGAGCCTTAATTACAACTGTTCCCTCTGCTGTAATTCTGCGATCGGCCAAGGCCAGCAGTCGCTGTTTAACATCTTCCGGTAGCGACGCGTTATTTGTGATGTCAAATCGAAGGTGCACGGCGGATGCAACCTTATTGACATTCTGACCGCCGGCACCTTGGGCGCGAATTGCAGAAATCTCGATTTCAGATATCGGGATAGAGATGTCGTTGGAAATTTTCAGGATATCGGTCTCCATGGCAAAAGATTATACGGTCACTACCTGACAGATATGTGAGAATGCGCCGCATGCTTGGCCGAAACCTGATATTGCTGGTTTTCGCACAGCTGATTTCTGCAACCGGGTCGATTGTCTTTGTCACATTGGGCGGCCTGATCGGAACGTCGCTGTCGAGCAATCCCGCGTGGGCAACATTACCGCTGACAATGATCGTATTGGCCAGTGCGTTAACTACCATGCCAGCTGCCATGTTGATGAAGAAAGTTGGCCGGCGATTAGGGTTCGCTCTTTCATCGTGCTCGGCCGTCATAGCCGTGCTGCTCGCAACATTGGCGCTCCGTGAGGGCAGTTTCATGATTTTTCTTTTCGCAACTGCTTTGTTCGGAATAAACCTGGCATTTACACAGCAGTATCGCTACGCGGCGGCTGAGAGCGTCGACGAGCGCTATGTGCCTCGCGCGATTTCATTTGTCCTGGTCGGTGCAATAGGCGGCGCGTTGGTTGGTCCGCAAATCGTTACGCTAGGTTACGACATGATTAGCGGAGTGACCTACGCAGGGTCCATGCTATTACTGGCTGCGTTCTACATTGTTCAGATTGTGCTTTTCTTGTTCTTGGGCAAGACACGTGCGGAAACAGACGAGACGCCGAAATCGGCGGGACGTCCGTTACCCGTGGTCGCGCGGCAACCGGTTTTTATCGTTGCAGTTCTTGGCGGCATAGCCGGCTACGGATTGATGACCTTGGTGATGACCGCGACGCCAATCAGCATGACAGTTAATAATGGCTATTCATTGCCGGTCACAGCCGGTGTTATCAGCGCACACGTGCTTGCAATGTACGTGCCGTCGCTCGTTTCCGGTTTCCTGATTGAGAAACTCGGCGTTATTCGAATGATGTTTGCTGGAGCAATCGTTCTGCTCGCGACGTCGATAGTGGGCCTGCAGGGACACTCCGTTTTGCATTACTGGTGGGCATTGGTGTTGCTTGGAGTAGGGTGGAATTTTCTTTATGTAGGAGCAACGACCATGCTTACCTACACGTACCACAGTACCGAAAGATTTCGAGCGCAGGGACTCAACGAGTTTCTTGTGTTTGGTTCTTCGGCGACGGCGTCACTTTTGGCAGGCACCGTGATGCATTACTTCGGGTGGTTTCGATTGATGTTGATCCCGATTCCGATCCTCGCATTCGTCTGTATTGCACTTGTCCTTGTGCGCAATGATCAGTTACTCAACAGGGCGAAGTCATGAGTTCGTTATTGAATGACGCGGCGGCGCGGGCGATGCGTTATCTCGACGGATTAAAGCAGCGGCGGGTCACACCCGATGCTGAATCATTGGCCGCCGTTACTCGACTCGATGAGGCGCTAACTGATGACGGGGAGAGCGACGCATCCACCCTGGCTTTGCTGGACGAGGTCGGATCCCCTGCATCAATGGCGATCGCCGGGCCGCGTTTTTTCGGTTTCGTAATGGGCGGGTCGTTGCCGGCAACCATAGCGAGCAATTGGTTGACAACCGTATGGGAACAAAACGCCTGCATGCACGAAATTACGCCTGCAGCGTCGCGGCTTGAACACATTGCATTGGATTGGTTGATTGAGGTGCTCGGGTTGCCGTCCGGCACAGGAGCTGGCTTTGTTACCGGAACGACAGTTGCCAATTTTACGTCGTTGGCAGCGGCGCGCCATCGGGTGTATGCGGACGTGGGCTGGGATGTCGAGTCTGACGGACTGGTCGGCGCGCCCGAAATCACCATCATTGTGGGTGCAGAAGCACATCCGACGCTGACCAAATCGCTGGGTCTGCTCGGTTTTGGGCGAAATCGCATGCTACGTGTACCAGTCGATGACCAGGGGCGCTTGATCGCCGCAGAGCTGCCAGCTATTCACGGTCCGACAATCGTTTGCACGCAGGCAGGTAACGTCAATACCGGGGCCTTCGACCCGGTCGGGGAGATCTGCGATATCGTCAAGCCGCAAGGCGCCTGGGTGCATGTTGATGGAGCATTCGGTCTTTGGGCCGCAGCGTCAGACGCGTTGCACGAACAGACCGACGGACTGCAGCAAGCCGATTCCTGGGCGACCGACGCGCACAAGGGGCTTAACGTTCCGTATGACAGTGGGATCGCGTTCGTCAGGAACCCGCATGATCTGCAGGCGGCAATGTCTATAACGGCCGAATACCTGGTCACCGAAACGGAGTTTCGCAACCCATCTGACTTTACGCCCGAGTTGTCGCGGCGCGCACGTGGCATCGATGTTTGGGCAGCATTGCGGACACTTGGCCGAAATGGCCTGGCGGACATGGTGAATCGCAGCTGCAAGATGGCGCGCCGTTTTGCCGATGGATTCAGCGCGGCTGGATACAATATTCTCAATGAGGTGGTGTTTAACCAGGTCCTGGTTGAGCTTGCTGACGACGCAACGACACGCCGTATCATTGCTGCGATTCAGGTAGACGGAACGTGTTGGTGCGGTGTAACGGTATGGCAGGGACGTACCGCAATGCGTATCAGCGTCAGCAATTGGTCGACGACCGAATCAGATGTCGATCAGAGCCTGGCTGCGATGCTGAGAATTGCGAACGACTTTAGCTAACGTTAGAACTTGTAAACAAAGCCTACCTGTAACACTGGCCAGGCTTTGAAGTCACTCATGTCGTCTTCTAGCTCCTGGCGCTCCAATTCCAGTGCGTTCTGAAACCCCGGATCGTTCGCTAGTGGTCCGTCAACGTTGAGGTCGACGATAGGGTCGCCTTGCCACAGAAGGCCAAAGTCCAGATTCATGCCAACCTTGCCAGCCAGCGTGAAGTCGAAACCGATGCCGAAGTAAGGCGACATGCTGTCGAACGAAGTGCTGCTCGTAATTGTGCCGATACCGGCGCCGGGATAGATAATGCCGCCGATGTTCTGGTCATCCAGGTCATCGTTAATCAGCAGCATTTCGTTGCCATTCGAGTAAATGCCGGCCGTTACCCGCATCGGGCTGATCGGGAAGTGAATATTCGCCGTGCCGTAGAATGATTCGAGGCTCAATTCCTGATCGTACTCAATGCCAGCGACGTCACCATTGTCGCTATAGTCGTAAGCATTCGCGCCAACCCGTAATTCCAGGTAGGGCAGCGGTTGCCAGCTTGCTTCCAGCCCAATTCCGACGGTTCCGGCCTTGAGACCTACGCCGAAGTTATTGTCAGCGTGCACGATTCCCGTTGAAAATATTGCCAGTACTACGACGCTGGTTGCCTGTTTCCAAATTTTCATAAATCACCCGTTTGCCCAAACGAATTGTAGTCAAGACACGTTAAACGGCGGGCTGCACAGGTTCTGTGCGACGCATCACAGCGCTATGCATGTGTGCATCGGATGAGTGGCTAGAAATGAGTTATGTAAAACCGGGAGCTTGTTCTGGATGACGACTCAAAGGACGATTGTAGGCTCATTCATTTTGTCCCGCCCATAGCGCAGGAAAAGTGACGCCCGAGCCTCCGGGTCGATATTCACGCGGTCCAGGTCACCTTTAACCTGTGGTAAGGCCAGCAGACGCTTGTCCATCACACGAAACCAGAGTTTCGGTACATAGGCCAACAGATATGTGCCGAAATAGCCTGACGGCAAGCTCGGCAAGTCTTCGTAGTGACGCAGGGACTGGTAACGACGTGTTGGGTGGGTGTGGTGGTCCGAGTGTCGCTCAAGGTGTAGCAACACGAGATTGCTAAAGATGTGATTGCTGTTCCAGGAGTGATGTGGCTCGCAGCGCTCGTACTTGCCGGATTCGTCTCTGTGTCGCAGCAATCCGTAGTGCTCTACGTAGTTGGCACTCGTCAGCTGCCACCAGGCGAAAGCGTAATGCACAATTAGGAATGGCACCATGACCCAGCCGAAAGCGACGACCAGCAAGACAGCGAGTAACGCTGTGATCGCGTAAGAATGCAGAATCTGGTTATTCGGATGAAACACCGACTTGCCGCGTCGACTGAGGCGGTCCTTCTCCAGTGACCAGGCCTCGAATAAGGCACCGGGCAGTTCGCGCCGGGCGAACTTGTAAATTGACTCGCCCATTCTAGAGCTTGCCGGGTCACTCGGTGTTGAGACGTTTCTATGGTGGCCAAGATTGTGGTCGACAGTGAAATGCCCGTATGCAGGGACGGCAAGCGCGATCTTGGCCAGGAGCTTCTCTACCTTGGAGTTCTTGTGGCCGAGCTCATGCGCTGTGTTGATGGCGAGCCCCGAAGTCAGCCCGGTGATGATAGCAAGCGCTGCAAATCCGCCCGCGCTGAGTTCTTGCGTTCCGGCATAGGCGGCCGCGCCCAACAGGCTGACGAAGTGCAGAGGTACGCAGATATAAGTCAGGCGTCGATAGTAATGATCTTGCTCCAGTTGCGAGATAACTTCCTGAGGGGGATTATTTCGATCCTCTCCCAGGATCCAGTCGAGAATCGGACCTAACACGTAGACCAGCAGCAGCGGAAATCCAAACCACCACTCGTTGCCGGTCAAAGCGTGCGGAATAATGCCGGCGAACGGCAGCAGCGCATAAGGCAGGGACAGCGTCCAAAACCAGCGTTTTTTGTCAATGTATTTGATCTGACCGCCATTCGGCAGAGCGGCCACGTATTCCTTCATTGGTGGAATTCTCGAGTTTGCTATGTGTCGTAGATAGTAATCTAAAAAACGCTGTCGGCAAATTATACAAAATCGTCATACGGAAGCTTGGCTGATCACGCTAATAGCTGATATTTCAAAAGGTTACTGTTTTGGTACGTAAATTGCTCTGTTATTGGTAGGAGCTAGAGAAGGCACTTGCGAGGGAGCGAATCGTAGATGGAAATGAGCGAAGTAGCGATTGACAACAGGTTAGTTACAGATCGGCGTACGCTGAGTTGGCGGACGGTGCTGTATGGTTTCGTCCGTTCGCGACGACGTGAGTACCGTCGCGAGCAGGAAGCCGACGTCCGCTTTCTGGACTGGCATCATCCCTGGTTGTTCTTCCTGGCAGTCGGCACCATGCTACTCAGCAGTCTTGACGCATTCATGACATTGTTGCTGATTGATCGCGGCATGGTAGAGATTAATCCCGTGATGGCCGCCGTCATGGGGCATGGAACGGCTTGGTTTGCAGCCAGCAAGCTGTTTATGACGGCCACCGGAGTTCTGGTCCTGGTATTTCTGGCCAAAGCGCATTTCCTGAACCGCTTCCGAGCCGGTCTTTTCCTTACCATCATATTCAGTTTCTACGCCTGCCTGGTGTGTTACGAATTCGTCTATCTGTTGCGTACCTTTTAGGCTGGAATTCATTCCCAAGATCAGTGGCTTGGGCTACACTAGCGCCCCTTTTCGCTAGCCAGCCCCTGGGTCTGTAAAGACCGATCGACACATGAGCAACACCCTGAAGGAAAAATACGCCTCGACGCCTCTGTTTGGCGGCAATGCAGCCGCGGTCGAAGCGTTGTATGAGCGATACCTGGGCGACGCCAGCGCCGTGCCAGCCGCGTGGCGCGATTACTTCGACACTCTCGGCGCAGACGACACCGAAGTCGTGCATTCCGTTATCAGGGACAAGTTGCTCGAGGGCGCTAGCACCCGGCGCAA
>JBPCXZ010000267.1:0-11693 GCA_051008055.1 Woeseiaceae bacterium | reverse complement strand
GTTGCGGTGCGCAATGAGGCGGCTGTTGCGATTTCCGGCGTGCGTGTGCAGCTCGACTATTCAGACAGCTACGGCAATACGCGCCGCGAGTTACTGGATGTCGGTAATCGCATTGAGGCCGGCCAGGTTGCGCGGCGGGACACCGGTATTCGAGTAGTGGAAGGAACACGCTGCGATGTCTCGGTCATCGCAGCGCGCGTTGCCGATTAACTATTCAGCCACCTGACTCATTGATTCTTTGACGTCGAGCAGGCGTTCCATCTCGTCCATGATGGCATTCATCTTGCGAACGATGGCTTCGTAAGGTTCCGGTTGTGCAAGGTCTACTCCGGCATTGACCAACAACTTGTAAGGGTAGTCTGAGCCGCCAGCCTTCAGCAGGTTCTTGTAGTTCTCTACACCGGCTTCGCCCTCATTGACGATCTTGTCGTACAACGCCGTTCCGGCGGTTTGCGAAGTCGCATACTGGAACACGTACATGTTGCGGTAGAAGTGCGGGATGAACAGCCATTCGTTGGTATACAGGTCGTCGATGATGACGACACCTTCATCATGGCCGTGGTAACGCTTGAGAATTTCGCCGTATATTTTGGAGATTCCTTCACCGGATAGAGCTTCGCCACGCTCAACAGTTTCATAGAGGGCGAGTTCAAACTCTGCAAACATCGTTTGCCGGTAGAACGTGCCGCGCATGCCTTCCAGCGCTTCGCCGAGGTAGAACATCTGCTCGTCGATCGATTCCGCGTTCTTCGACATGTAGTCCTGCAGGATCAGCTCCAGCGATGTCGAAGGAATCTCGGCAATAAACGTCGCGTAGCCTGCGGTCTGGTATGGCTGAGCTTGTTTCGCATACAGGGTATGCATCGCGTGGCCCCATTCGTGCGCCAATGTGCTTAGTCCCGAATAGTCATCGGAGTGATTTAACAGCAGGTAAGGATGGGTGTCATACGTGCCCCACTGGTATGCACCGGATCGCTTGCCCTGTTGCGGGTACACGTGGGTCCAGCGCTGCTCCATTCCGGCTTTCTGCATTTCGACCCAGTCCTCACCGAGAACTTGCATAGCATCCAGCGTGATCTGTTTGCTGGTTTCGTAATCGAATTCCTTATCCAGCGACACCAGCGGCGGATAGATATCGTAGTAGTGCATCTGCTCCAGGCCGAGCATGCGGGCGCGCAGCTTAAAGTAGCGGTGCAATGTAGGCAGCGCCTTGTTTACCTCTTCGACCAGCGTGTGGAAGACGGCCGGAGGTAGGGCATCCTGGTAAAGCTCACGTTCCAGCACGCTATCGTAGTTGCGGGCCTTGGCCAGTGCTGCCTGAGTCTGGACATGATTACCCAGCACCAGGCCGGTTGCGCTGCGATACTCCTTCCACTTGCCCCAGAACGCGTCAAATACCATCTTCCGGTCGTCGCGATTCTCGCTTGCACGGCCACGACCATAGCCTTGCGAGTCGACTCGAATTTCTTCGCCGTCCGACATGGTTACGGTCGGCCACGGGATATCCGAGTTAGCGAGCATCTGGTAAGTCGTCGTTGGTGCACCAAAGGACTGCGAGAAATAAGACAGCGTCTGCTCAGTTTCGGCGCCCAGCGTGTGCGGGGCGTTGCGCAGTGAATTGTCGAGTTGCAGTGCATACACTGCGAGGCGTTCGTCCTCATTGATAAAAGACTCGATAACCTCGCGACCGACTTCGATCAATTCCGGTTGCATCCAGGCCGTGGATTCGCCGAATCGCGAATACATGATCGATCCGAGCTGGCGCCGTTCCTGTGTTTCGGTGACACGTTGATCTTCGTCATTGTGCAGTGCGGAGTACACAAACACGTTGCCGGCTTTGCGCTGCGTATCCGAAACCAGCTCTAGTGTTTCGTACAGATCGTCGGCACTTTTGCCCATCGTTCCGCGGCGTTGCTCGATCTCATCGAGTGCGGCCAATACTTCCTGGCGTGCCTCGTCCCAGGCCTCAACGGTCGGATATATATCGCCCAGATCCCAGGTATATTTTGGATCTACGGCATCGTCTTCCTGGGCCAGAACCGGCCCTGAGAAAACCACAGCGGCAAGCGCTGCGGTCAGCAGTGTGCGTCGTAACATGGTCAAACCCCCAATCAAATAGTTGAAAATTAGACCGCTATTCGACGTTTTGTTCCTGTTTATTCCGAATCCAGGACTCGACTGCGGCGCCCATCATGGGGAGTGTGACGCTACCATTGCGGATAATTCGATCGTGAAACTCGCGGATATCGAAGTTATCGCCCAGCGCTTCTTCGGCTATTGATCGCATGCGCTGGATTTCCATACTGCCCAGCAGGTAGGAGGTCGCCTGTCCGGGCACAGCGGCATAGCGATTCATTTCACTGATGGCGCCGCCCCTGCTCTGTGTCGTGTGATCCATCAGGTACTGAACAGCCTCTTCACGTGACCAGCCCATGACGTGCATACCCGGATCGACAACCAATCGCGCGGCGCGATAGGCCTCGTTCGAGAGCATGCCCAGGCGATCCAGTTCGCTTGAGTACAGCCCGATCTCGTCGGCAAGTCGTTCCGAATACAGTCCCCAGCCTTCGCCCGAGCCCGACACATACATATAGCGGAATACCGGGTGTATTGAATCATTCATAAGTGCCGTCGCCATTTGCAGGTGGTGCCCGGGATAGCTCTCGTGAAATGCCGTTGCTTCGGTACCAGCGATGCTGATTGCGGTTGGGTCATAGGTACCCACGGTATAGGTGCCGGGACGCGAACCATCTGCAGAGCCAGCGGAATAAAAGCCGCCGCCTGAATCCTTGTCGTAGGGTGGCGCAGCGACGATCTGCATTTCTGCATCCGGCACATTGGCAAACCATTCGCCCATGGCAGCTTCGCCACGCGCTACTGCGGCAGTCACGTAATCGAGCATGTGTTGTTCGCTGTTGAATGTATATTCGGGATTGGTACGCAATTCCTCGAGCAGTCCTTTAATGTCGTCGGTGCCGAAGGTTTCCCGGGCAATTTCGAGCATCTCGCTCTGGATGCGTGCCATCTCCGACAGGCCGGCGCGATGGATATCTTCTGCGTCCATGGATATCGACGCCCAGTAGCGCACCGATGCTGCGTAACAGGTTTCACCGTCAGGATTCGCACCCACGCCGGGGCCCTCGTGGCCGCGATACTCGTTTACCAGAAAGTCACGGTACGCCGTCATCGCATCTGTAACCGTCGTTTGCAGGGTATCGATGTACGCCGCGATAAATTCCTGATCGTCCGATCTCTCTACCGGGCCATAAAATGGTGAGTCCACCGCCGGTGACTCGATCAATGACGTAACTTTCTCTACGACCGAGTCGACATTGTATTGGCTTGCGGTATAGCCCTGATCCTGACCGCGCCGCAGGTTGCTTGTCTCGGTTTTCAGATAGCGGGCGATATCGGCAAGGCGCGCCAGGGCTGCAGCACGGTCAGCGTCGGTCGCGACCGGCTGTACCGCCATTGTGGATGCGAACATGTACTGCCAGCCCGTCCAGGTTGGGCTGATATTCCAAAGGTCCATCCTGCAAACACGGAGGTTTGCGATGGACTGTAGTTTTTCGCGTGTAAATACATAGGTTAGCGCGGTGGACGTTTCTTCGACCGCGTTTAGATCAATGCTGTCGAGTTCTGCCAGCCATCCGTCAACGCTCTTGTTCCAGGCCGCTGATGATTCCTCACTGTGATCACCAAATCGATCCATTGGTGCGTCGGGGTAGCCGATTTCATAAACTTCCTCGGGATAATGTGCGTAATAGCCAGCAACAAACTCGGTCGCAACTCGGTCAATTTGCTCTGCCGCGGTCTCGCCACCTGGATCGGCAGGCTCTTCGGAACACGCGACGAATATTAGGGCTAGAATGCTGATCAGTATTCTTGACATAGACACAATGAGCTCCGCTCGGATTCAATCCAGTGATGTGTGTTTTGCAGCGATGCATAACAGCACATTCCGCGGCACGAATACAGTTGAACTCGGTCCAACAATGGACCGGAGAATATTATGCAAAAAGTATCCAGCGCGATGGTTGTTAGCCTGGTTGTCGCAGGCGCAGCGGCAGCACTGATAATCAAAAGTATGCCGTCTGATTCCGAGACAGCGGCACCAGCGGAAGCGAGTACCCATTTCGATGACACGGCGGACATCAACGATCGATTGCTGGCGCTGGAGAGCGCCGTCAGCGAAGAACGACAGGCTCGCCAGTTACTTGAAGAGGAATTGCTGGTCTTGTACAGCGAGCTCGACCGCCTTCAAAGCGACAGCAGCGTAGAGGATAGTCGTCGCGAGATGGACCGCCAGGCGCAGGCGACCGCTCAGGCAGTCGACGTATCGCGACAGCGTGGATCCGGAAGTAAGGATGACGAAGGCGAACGGCGCAATGCCATGATCGCTGCGGGATTGTCACCGGAGCGGGCTGATCACATTATCAAGCGCGAGTCGGAAATGCGTTTCGAGATGATGCAGGCCTATTACGAGGCCAGAAACTCAGGTGAAAGCTTTGATCGCTTCAGTATGAGCCCAGACGCGTTATTGCGCGCCGACATTGGTGATGCAGACTATGAGAAATATTTGCAGGCGAATGGTCGTTCGACCACGGTTGGTGTCGCCGGGGTGATGGCCGCATCACCGGCCGAACGCGCCGGACTGCAACCTGGTGATGAGATCGTTGGTTACGATGGAGAACGAGTTTTCAGCACCTCGGATCTCATGCAACGTACAATGGCGTCAGGCGACGGCGATGTCGTCGTTGATGTGCTGCGAGACGGCACAACAATGCAGGTTGTGTTGCCGCGTGGCCCGATTGGTGTCGAAACAGGCAGATTTCGCGGCCGTTGAGTCGCTGCGTCGCTTATCGCGGTACAATCGACGCATCCATAACAAGAAAAGCGTCTTTGGGGGCATGATTTGGGTGTTCTGCGTTACAGCATTCCAAGCAGTATTACCGCGCTAAGCCTGCTACTCGGGCTTGGTTCGATCGTTACAACACAGGTTGGCGAACTGGAGTTTGCTGCGTGGCTGATCGTTTGGTGCGGCCTGCTCGATACGATGGACGGTGTTGCCGCACGCGTTCTTAAAGCGACCTCAAGTTTCGGTGCCGAGTTCGATTCCATGGCCGATCTTGTTGCCTTCGGTGTTGCACCCGCAGTCCTGGTTTTCAATCTGGGTCTGCAGTACGGCGGTATCGAAGTGGAGAGTGGACAGTTCTGGGTATTGCTGGTGGCATGCGGTGTGTTTGTACTGGCCGGCGCTATGCGTCTTGCCCGATTCAATCTCACCTCAGATGTACCGCATGGCGGCTGGTTTACCGGCATACCGATTACTGCGGCTGGTGGCGGACTGATCTCATCGATGGTTCTGGTGATGATCAAGTACGACGATGTTTCGACTGTTCTGCCGCTGCATCTGTACTTGCCGATCCTGATGTTTATCCTTGGAATTCTGATGGTTTCAAAGGTTCGCTTCCCGAAAGCGACGATGCGCAAGAGCAAAATCATCAATGCATTTCAGCTAATTAGCATAGCGTTGATTTTTATCTGCGGTGTTTTTCGAATTTTCCCGGAATACCTGTTTGGTATCGGTGTGTTCTTGCTGATCGCCGGGACAATCGCCGGCCGCATTACCCGCGACCACGCGGTGCAGGCTTAAAGCAGGAACACAGCAATTTTCTAGTGGGGTTCTCTATGTACAAATCGTGGCTGGCATTAGCCATGCTGTCTTTGATTGCGGCCTGTTCTCCGGCGCCGGACGACGACAGCGCGGCTTCCGAATACGAGTCGTTTGAGTCTCTTGACGGGTTTTTAGACCTGTACTGGGATGAGGGCAGCGGTCGACTCTTGATTCGAGTCGAGGAGCTCGGCACACAGTTTCTCTACCAGACTTCGTTACCGCGGGGCGTCGGTTCGAATGATCTCAGTCTCGATCGCGGTCAGCTGGGTGTCAGGAAGGTTGTTTCATTCGAGCGCAGTGGACCCAAGATTCTGCTGGTCGAGCACAATCTTGATTATCGAGCCGGTGGCGATGATGAGAAAGAAATACAGGCGGTCGAAGAGTCTTTTGCAAAGTCCGTAATCTGGGGATTTGAAGTCCAGGGTCTGGATGGTGAGGTGGTCGTTGTCGACGGAACGGATTTTTTCCTTCGCGACGTACACGGCATCTCGTCTCGACTAAACGCCACTGGTGAAGGTAATTACACAACGGATGCTTCGCGCTCGGCCATCTACATGCCGCGCACCAAAGCATTTCCCGACAATACCGAAGTTGAAGCAATCGTAACGCTGGTCGGGCAGGCCACGGGCCCGCATCTGCCGACCGTGACGCCAGAAGCCTCGGCGGTTACTACACACATGCACCACTCATTCATCAGGCTGCCTGACAATAATTATAAGCCGTTGGAATACGAGCCGCGCTCAGGTGTCATAGGCATGAGCGACAGTGGCCTTGGTTATGCCGATTATGCGACAGAGATCGGTGACCCGCTGATGATTAACTATGGTCGCCGCCATCGACTCGAGAAAGTGAACCCGGAAGCGGAAGTTAGCGAAGCAGTTGAGCCCATTATCTATTACCTCGACCCGGGAGCTCCGGAACCTGTGCGTTCGGCACTGCTCGACGGCGCTCGCTGGTGGAACCAGGCCTTTGAAGAGGCCGGCTACAAGGATGCATTCCAAGTAGAGCTTTTGCCGGAAGGCGCCGATCCTATGGACGTGCGCTACAACACGATTCAATGGGTGCACCGTTCCACGAGGGGGTGGTCCTATGGCTACTCGGTACTCGATCCGCGTACCGGGGAAATACTGAAGGGCCACGTTACCTTGGGATCCTTGCGGGTCCGGCAGGACTACCTGATCGTCGAGAGCCTGCTGGGGCCATACGTTGACGAAGATATTCCTGACACGATGATCGACGTTGCGCTGGCGCGCATTCGCCAGCTGTCGGCGCATGAAGTCGGTCACACGATCGGCTTCGCGCACAATTTCGCGGCCAGCACGCAGGATCGCTCGTCGGTCATGGACTATCCGTTCCCGCTCGTTATGTTTGATGAAGACGGCGAGCTCGATTTTTCGCAGGCGTACGACGACAAGATCGGCTCTTGGGACAAGCGCAGCGTTTTGTTCGCCTATCAGGACTTTCCGGACGATGTTGATGCAGTAGCGGCGCGTCGTGAAATCATGAATGAAACGGTCCAGCTCGGTTACAAGTATGTTGCTGATGAGGATTCCCGATCAGTCTCGGCCGCGCACCCCGAAGGTAATCTCTGGGACAACGGAGCGGATGCGATTGCAGAGCTCGACCATTTGACACGGTTGCGTGCGCACGCGTTAGCGCGTTTTTCAGAAAACAATATTAGGCCTGACCGACCCTTGGCGACACTTGAAGAAAATCTGGTGCCTGTCTACTTGTTACATCGGTTCCAAATCCAGGCGGTCGGAAAGCTAATCGGTGGCAGTTATTACGACTACGCATTGCGCGGCGATGGGCAGAACACTGCCACCGTTGTTGCTGCAGACAGGCAACGCGCGGCGATTGATGCGCTGCTGTCCACATTGCAACCGGATTTTCTGCGGCTATCTCCGCAGATTGTTGCGTTAATTCCGCCTCGACCACCGGGCCACCCGAAATCACGTGAGACTTTCACCGGCAACACCGGTGTTGTATTCGACGAATTTGCGCCGGCGCGTAGCGCAGTGTCAATGACCCTCGATGTCCTGTTAAACCCACAACGTGCCGCACGCATGACGCGCAACGGTTCACCTGATTTTTCTGCAGTGACTGAGCAATTGCTCGCACTGGCGTGGTTTGAGGAATCGGCTGACGTCCAGATGCAACGACTAACGGCAGATATACTGCTGGCGAAACTGATGCGGCTTGCCGTAGATCCGGCGGTTGATGTGGCCGTGCGGGACATCGCGCTGGCCGAGATCAACCGACTGGCTGCCTGGTTGGATGAAAATCCGGGTCATGATCTGGCTCAACAGCAAATCCGCCTCATGCAGGAAGATCCTGCGAGCGTCGAATTGATCGTGCCGGTCACGGTGCCACCAGGAAGTCCGATCGGCTAGTGGGAGAGTAGCTTGGACCCAATCATTGTTGTTGTCATCGGCTATCTTGTCATCCTTGCTGTACTCGCGCTTTGGAGCCGGCGCGAGTCGCAGTCACTGGCCGGTTACTATCTGGCGGGTAAGAAATTGCCGTATTGGGTCGTTGCTTTCAGCACCAATGCGACCGGCGAGAGCGGTTGGTTACTGCTCGGGCTTACGGGGATGGGTTATCTGGTCGGTGCGAAGGCTTACTGGGTCGTCGTCGGTGAAGTTATCGGTATCACGTTGTCCTGGATACTGGTATCGCAGCGTCTAAAGCGCATCAGTGACGAGACCGACTCAATTACGGTTCCCGATATCCTGACGGCCCGCTTTCAGGATACGTGGCACCTCATTCGCGGAATCTCTGTTGTCATTATCCTGAGCATGGTGACCGTTTACATCGCGGCGCAGATGATCGCGACAGGCAAGGCGGTAAGCAGTTTCACCGAGTACACCTATGAAACAGGTATTTATGTAGGCGCCGCCATCATTATCGCTTACACATTTGTCGGCGGCTACAAAGCGGTTTCCTATACCGATGTCCTGCAAGGCGTGCTGATGCTGCTGGGGCTGATACTGGTGCCCGTGGCTGCGATTGTCGCTGGCGGTGGCTGGGGCTCAATCAGTTCGAACCTTAACGCGCAAGATCCGGCCTTGCTCGATCTGTTCTCGTTCACTGCAGACGGCCTGGCGGGTTGGATAGCCGTCATCAGCTTTGTTGGCATTGCACTACCCTTTATCGGCGTGCCACAACTGCTGGTTCGCTACATGTCTTGTAAGGATGAAGAGGAATTAAAGAAGGCGCGCTGGGTATCCATTGTCGTAATCGCGCTATTCGGTATCGGTGCAGTTACGGCTGGCATCGCCGGTCGTGCATTGTTCCCCGGGCTCGATGATCACGAGACAATTTTTCCTGTGCTGTCAGGCGCATTCTTCCCGCCACTAATTACTGGCGTGCTGTTGGTCATCGTGTTGTCGGCCATTATGTCGACAGCTGATTCGCTACTGTTGCTCGCTTCCTCTGCCGTGGTTCGTGACACGATTCAAAAAATATTCGGCAGCAAAAAAAGTGATCATCAACTAGCGGTCTACGGCAAGATAGTGACGCTGCTAATCGGGCTGCTCGGTGTGGCACTCGCCTTTACGATGGAAGACTTTGTCTTTTGGCTGGTGTTATTCGCCTGGTCCGGCCTCGGCGCGGCGTTCGGGCCGGTGGTTCTTAGTTTGCTGTACTACAAGAAGACAACCCGGGCTGGGGTGATCGCCGGAATGTTGAGCGGTTTTCTGGTCAGTGTTGTCTGGGTAGTCGGGCTGAAGGATATTACTTACGATCTCTACGAGGCTATTCCCGGGTTCCTGGCCGGTGGCCTGATGACGCTGGTGGTCAGCCACCTGACCTATAAAGAGGAAACGGCTGCAAGCCAGAATTAGCTGTAACCAATTATCTGTAACCAAATGGGGCGGGCGGCACTATAAGCAGGTATTGAAACTGTTTTATTGAGGATATTTCCATGCGCCTTGCACGATACGCACTGATTGTTTTCTACATTGCCTTGCCGGCTACGCTGTTTGCGGAGCTGGAGCGAGGCGATTTGCCTGCGGCGCGATGGTATGCGCATGTCGATCTCGTCGAGATGCGCTCCAGCGACGCTGGTCGGGAGCTATACAACTGGCTCGACGAAGAAGTTTTTGAGGAGCTGCGCGACGAAATCGGCTTCGACGCAGATAAGGAAGCCAATACGATCACCGCCCTTGCCACATCGGAAGGCGGCACGATTGTCGTGATCGACGGTGACTTCAGCGAAACCACCGCCGACAAGATTATCGCGATCGCCGCGCTGGCCAGCGACTTCGATACGCTGACTCATGACGGCAAGGCCTACTACCAGATTGAAGACGAGCCCGACAATCATTACACCAATTCCTTCGACAATATTGCGTTTATGAGCGTGGCGCTTGAGAACAAGTTGCTGGTTACTGCTTCGAAGGACCAGATGCAGCAGCTGCTAAGTAACAATGGAAGAATTCCGGGGGACTACGACGCCGATGACGCGTTAATCGTGTTGCGCGGCGACAAGAATCTCGTGCAGGCGGGCATGGATCCGGATTCTTTCGATGACATGGGCTGGGACTCGAACATTCTGCGCAGTACCGAGCAACTGGCGTTGCTGGTATCGGATACTGCGAACCTGTTAGCTGTAGAAGCCCAGCTGGTCGCCGCAGGCGCTGAAGAAGCCAATACGCTTGCCTCTGTTGTGCGTGGTCTGCTCGCCATACTCTCGTTGAGCGACGAGGCGGACCCTGAGTTGATGGCATTTTTGAATGACACCGAGATCGAGGTCGACGGCTCTACATTGCGGGTAAGTATTGCGCTGGATCCTGAACTTCTGGTTGAGGCCATCGACTAGCGTGAATCGCGAGACGGCACTCATAGCTGCCGCTAAAAAAGGGTCCGTGCCTGCTTTTACGGACCTGGTCGGCGAGTATCGGGAAGGATTGCTGCGGTTCCTGGTTACACGGGCCGCCAGCTATGCGGACGCGGAGGATGCATTGCAGGACACAATGATAAATGCGTATCGCTATATCAACAGCTACGACGCCGAGTGGCGGTTCAGTACCTGGTTGTACCGCATCGCAATCAACAATCTGTCAAAGATGCGAGCGATAGACACTGCGGATAATGTTGCTGTCGACGATTTGCGAGAAGAAGAGGGCGGCCCGCTGGAAGAGTGCATAGCGGCTACCGAACGAGAGAATCTCTGGATTTGCGCGAAGCGGGTCCTGAATGACGAGGTCTACACCGCGCTTTGGTTGCGTTATGTCGAGGACATGTCCGTCAAGGACATCGCGGCGGTACTAGAGCGATCGGTTTCGTGGACAAAAGTGAATTTGTTACGGGCGCGCAAGCAGCTCGAGACCGAGCTGAACAAGACGTCAACAGACAAGACGAGACAAGCTTATGGATGACCTGGCCAAAAAACTGCAAGCGGATGCGGAGCAGATTGAAGTATCAATCTCACCGTTGCTGGACGACCGAATTAGGGCGTCACTGGAAGGTGCTAACCAGGATAGGGCGGTGCCTTTAAAGAAAAGCCAGCCGGCATCTTTCTGGTGGGCCAGCAGCCTGACTGGTGTTGCCGCGGCCCTGGCTATCATTGCGGTCGTGAACTTGAGCGGCTCCGACCCGGAGGTCGGCATTACGGAACCACCACCGCCATCTCTGGCAATGTCGCGGATTGAATTCAACCTGCAGCCGGCGGTACTGACTCAAACACTGGAGCAGGAACTGGCGGATTTTCAGGCTGACCTCAAAAAGGCAGAACAGGTAGTTCGCGACGACTTGCGGCAAACAGGCGTAAAGGCCCTTTCCGAAGAAGGGCTCTGACCCCATTCAATATTGCCCAGCCGGGCTAGGAATCTATGGATTTCGCTCCTTGATTCCACTATCCTCGGGATCGGATAAATTAGAAAAACACTGGCAGAGGGGGCACCGCTGCCATAAAAATATCGCGTTGAACAATAAAAGGATGCATGAAGTATGCCTTTCGCTGTTGTCTTGATCCTGCTTGTTGTCGGCTCCATCATTTTTCACGTTTTAAGCC
>JBPCXZ010000266.1:0-6433 GCA_051008055.1 Woeseiaceae bacterium | reverse complement strand
AACGTGAGCTCTCCTACAAGGAGCCGGACGAAGTTTCGGCAGCATTCATGCACGCGCTGTTTGACGAAGAGCCACTACGCCGCTACGTCGTCGTACCTAACGCTGAAGAGCAGTTATGGACGATCGGTACCAAGATGAACGAACTGGTACAGCTAAACCAGTGGGGCCCGTACAGCTACAGCCGCGACGAGCTGATCGAGATGCTGGACAATGCGTTGGCCGGTGATGCGTTGCCGACCGAAGACCCATAAGCATTAGCGAACTCACTAAATCCTGCAAAACATGAGCCTCTTCAACGAGTTAAAGCGCCGTAACGTGTTTCGGGTAGGTATCGCCTACCTGATCGGCGGGTGGCTGCTTATCCAGGTCGCCGACATTGTTTTGGAGAACATTGGCGCGCCTGCGTGGGTCATGCAGGTGATCCTGTTGTTGCTGGTCCTGGGTTTTATTGGCGCGGTATTCTTCTCCTGGGCCTTCGAGGTGACGCCCGAAGGGCTCAAGCTCGAATCTGAAGTGGATCGCAGCCAGTCTATTACCGGTATGACCGGCCGCAAACTGGATCGCTCAATTACGGTGATGTTGGTCATTGCGCTGGGCTACTTCATTTGGGAATCGCGTTTTGCCGAGCGTGGCGCTGAGTCATCGGCGGTTACCGAAGAGGCCATTGCAGCCGAGGCGCCGGAAGCGGCCGATGCAGCTGTGGCGACTGACAAATCCATCGCTGTGCTGCCGTTTGATAACCGTAGTAGCCGTGGTGAAGACGAATACTTCACTGAAGGCATACACGACGACCTGCTGACCAACATCTCCAAGATTGGGTCGATGCGCGTGATCTCGCGTACCTCCGTCATGGAGTATAAAGACACGACCAAGAACCTTCGGGACATTGCCCAGGAGTTGGGTGTTGCGAATGTTCTGGAAGGTGGCGTGCAACGCTCAGGCAACAAGGTGCGCATCAACGTACAGCTGATAGACGCGGCAACTGATGATCACTTGTGGGCAGAAATCTACGACCGGGAGCTAACGGCGGAAAACCTGTTCACCATTCAGTCGGAGATTTCGATAGCTATCGCAGAGGCGTTGCACGCGACCTTGTCGCCCGAAGATCAGGAAAAAGTTGAAGTCGTACATACGCAAAATCTCGAGGCTTACGAGTCCTACTTGCAGGGCAGAAAGCTCTGGACAGAGCGAACGGTCGAGTCGAACGTAGAGTCCGTCAAACATTTTCAGCACGCTATCGATCTTGATCCTGCATTTGCGCTTGCGTATGTGGGTCTCAGCGACGCTTATCGATTTAGAACCCACCTGGAAGGGGCGTTACCGGACGACGTGTACCCGCTCGCTGAGCGTGCGGCAAGAACTGCACTGCAACTCAACCCGAATCTCGGCGAGGCCTATGCGTCCTTGGGTTCATTGAAACGAGAATCACGAGACTTTGACGGAGCGATTGCAGACTATCAGCGTGCCATCGAACTTAGCCCTAGCCACCTGGATGCTTACAATTGGTATGCGATTACTCTCGTTACCCTAGGAAGGCAAGAAGAGGCCATCGATCTGGTGTACGAAGGGTTGAAGATCGACCCGCTGTCGCCGACGCTAAGGAATAACCTGGCCTTTTGGCAGATGCAAATGGGTCGGTTCGAAGACGCACAAGCAGCCATCAGACGTAACATTGAATTGCATCCCGACGGACGAATGCCTTATCTGGCCAGCGGTATGTACCAATACTCGGTGAAAGGTCGCATCGACGAAGCCCTGAAGTCGTGGTCACAGGCGATGAGGAACCATCCTGACGACGTGCAATCGATGGTGATAGTGGGCGGCAGATATCTTGAACTGGGCGACCGCGAAACGGCCGAGAGATGGCTGGACAAGGCTCTGATATCGCAACCCGACAACATTATTCAACATGTAGAGCGCCTGAATTTGGCGTTATTGAATGACGACAATGCCAGCGCAATGCAGTCAGCGCAGAATCTCTATGAGCAGAGCCTGAAGTCGAATCAGTGGACCGGCAATGCGCTGGAGGTCCTGCGCGATGCAGATATCGCAGCAGGAAATCCGGCAAATGCATTGCAGCGTTATGCGGCGTTGTATCCTGAGATCGTAGAGAACGATGCACCGGAGGTGCACACTACCAACTACGACGCAGCCGCACAGATCGCCTATTTGCAACTTCAGATGGGCAACAAGGAGCGCGGCGAGCAGACCCTGCAGGCAGCTATTCCCGTCATCAAGTCAGTGCCGTTAATGGGGGTTGGCGGAAGCTGTTGGGGTAACGCGTACACGTATACGTTGCTGGACCGTGAAGAAGAAGCACTTGCGGAGTTGCAGCGCGGCGTAGCTGCAGGTTGTAACTACAACTGGCACTACACGTTCAACATTGACCCAATCTTCGCGCCGTTACGCGACCAACCGGAGTTTGTGGCGATGCGTGAAACTGTTCAGGCAGCTATGACCGAGCAGCGCGCACGAGTTCGAGAGTTCGAAGCCAGCGGCGAGATTCTGCTGCCGTAGCCTGGAAAACCTGCCAGTCCATGCGATCAAAAACGTATGCGACTGCCATCCCATGCGATGAGTGCGCCAGAGTCCGCCGGCCTGACATCTTCGATGACACGTAACAAATGTGCCGCTGACGTTTCCGGGTCGAACAGACTCTCGGGCGGTACCCGCGACCGAAACGGTGCCGACAAATCGGTTGCTACCGTGCCCGGATGCAGGGTGATCAACACAGCCTCAGGAAAGCGTCTGCCATGTTCGATGGCGAGGGTTTTAACGGTCATGTTCAATGCTGCTTTGGAGGCCCGGTAGGAAACCCAGCCGCCCAGTCGATTGTCATCGATACTGCCAACACGTGCTGACAGAGCGGCAAAGACACTTTTCTTTTTGCGGCTCATGAGGGGCAGGAAGTGTTTCGCAACCAGGGCGGGCCCGACAGTATTAACTCCAAAGACGTCAAGCATGTCTGCAGCACTGATTTCCCGCATTGTCTTTTCGGGCTGCAGCTCATCCCGATGAAGTAGCCCTGTTGCGACTATAATGAGATCCAATGGTCCGCTTTGCGTTACGCTTGCCGCGGTTACGGCAATACTCTTTTCGTCCAGCAAATCCATTGTGTAAGACAAGATTGAGTCATCGTCAAAAGGGGTCCCGGATCTGGAAATGGCATGCACCCTGCTTACGGCTTCGTTCACGGAAAGCGCACGAACAAAAGCGGAGCCGATACCACCGGTTGCACCGATAACAGCGACATTCGCATTTGGGCCTATTGATGCGAGATCTACCATAGCATCGACAGTACACGGCCCAATCGTGCAAAGCAGTAGATCACGCGTAACACTTTGTAACGATAGAGTGTTCTCAATAACCCAGTTGGTCTGCGACGAATTGTTTCGTTCGCGCATCCCAGTAAAGGGATATTGCTAAATCAAGATAAGGGTGATGATCATGGCGCGAAAACGCTTGTCAGTCTGGATGGTTTTGCTTGCGTTCGTCGGCGGGCACGCCGCGGCCGAAGACGCTGCTACGAACTATAGTGACGCGGCTGAGGAGCTCGCTGATCTTCTGCAAACGTACTACCTGTTTCCAGAGGTCGGAGAACAATACGCGGCCTATCTTGAGTCTCACGCTGCAAAAGGTGATTACGATGTGCCGGCCAGCGATTTTGAATTTGCCGACTCAGTAACCAACGGGCTGCAGGGCATCAGCGAGGACGCCCACCTTCGAGTCAGCGCCACAGGCGCCGCGGCAGCTCCGGACGGCAGGCGCCGACGCGTGCCCGGCAGTGCGCCCAGGGAAGTCATACAGAATGCTAGCTGGCTCGCCGATGGAGTCGCGTATGTCGCCTTAGCCGGGCTGCCCGAGAGCGAAAAAGCGCAAAATGATATGGCGCGCTTCCTCGAAGAGTATGCAGGCGCCCATTCGCTGGTGCTCGACCTGCGCTTTTGCCCGGGCGGTTCGCTGTCTGTCATGGATGTACTGTTCTCAAGACTCTATGCAGAACCGACGCACCTGGTAACGATGGACATGCGTCGCGGGGCAGGAGGCATGCTTGAGTCGGCATTTATGGATCTGCCTTCTCTCGAACAACAGGATGCGCCGGAAGGAATTGTCCGCTGGCATCACATGGCGCAGCCAATCAATGATGACGACCCATGGGCGGATACGCGCGTGTACGTGCTCACCGATATGACGGCATCGGCGTGCGAGCATCTGACTCTTGCCCTCAAAGGAACGGATCGGGCGACCATTGTTGGTGGACGCACACGAGGGGCTGGGCATTTCGGCAACATACAATCATTTGGGAACGAGCAGTTCGAAGTGTTCGTGCCGGTTGGCCGCACTTACGATCCGGAGACCAACAGAGGCTGGGAGGGTGGCGGCATTCTGCCGCATGTCGAGGTGCTGCCGGAAAGAGCCCTCGAGCGAGTAATTGCAGAGCTCGATTTAGCCGCCGAGGAGGTTACGCTACCGCCAGCTATGGCGATGCCGCAGATGCAGCGCAGCGTGTCGGCGTCTGGCGGCCCCGGCTACGGGATCGGAATGATGCCGCCGCGCGGTGGTGAGACTTACTTAAGCATCGCGCAGGTTATCGATGATGGCGTTGCACAACGAGCCGGCCTGCAAGCAGGTGACCGCATTGTGAACATTAACGGCAAAGCGGTAGCGGAGCTCGAGAAAGACGAGCTGCGCGGGCTTATGCGCCAGTCGCCCCTTGCGCTGCAGGTTGAACGGGGCGATACGAGCCTGGCGTTCGAGCTTTCTCTGGATTGAGCGGCTCGTTGCCAGATAGCGGCTACTCCGCCTGAATCGAAACGATACCGCTAGTTGGCTGTACCCGGGTTCAGTGAAATTTCGCCCTTATCCTTAATGCGAATGCTCGGGCTGAGCGGGCCCGGGTCCAGCTTTGCTTCGAACTCGTAAGGAATGTTGTCATTGGGTGATGACATCAAATCTCTAATGAGCCCTATTCCTGCGAACAGGTTGGCTGATGCGGTCAGCGTCAGGTCAGCTTCGCCATAACCTTCGATGACCGGCAGGTCGTTGCCAACTCCTTTGACGACATCGTGCCCTGCAAGGCTGACGGTGTAGGAAACACCGGAAAGTTCAAGCGACTCGTTATTGGGGTTGAGTACATTCAGCACAATCTCGAAGTCGGGCAGCGCGCCTTCAGAAGGCAATGCACGCAAAGACTTCACCGTGACAGTCGGTGTCTCGAAGCCAGGACGCATCCCAACGCACGCGGTTAGCAACGTGAGTACGACAACGGCAAGCGCCGCTGATTGAAATCGGGAATAGGTTGTTGCCATGCGGGCTCTCCTTATCATTCGGGTCTGTACCAGATCGGCGATGACCATGCTCGTTCCTGAATTGTTGCCGGTACATCGTCAAGCAGTGGCAGATCGTTGCGCACCGCATCGTAGGTTGTCCAGCGCGGGGTGGGAATCTCTAGCACGCGTGCGTAATAGAAAGCATGTTGTTCCGGATCAAACTCGTCATCTATCCAGCTGCCAATCAGCTCGCCGCTACCGATGTCATTCTTATACAAGGCCGTGCTGAGATCGACGGTATTGCCGACGGCCGGCAGCTTACCGTCTGCATCAGGTATACGGCCATCGGACCAGCTTACGTCAATGATCTTCTCGCCTAGCGAGCCATCCGCATTGCTCCAGCCCTTGATGATCTGGATGCGGTCGAGGTTCGCGCCATCCGGGTCCTTCATAGCATGCACCATGAACGTCGGGGCAACACCTATCGGACCGAGGTCGCCACCCATCGGCACACCATACTCGTAAGCCAACGCTGCGAACTCCTCCATGTTGTGAATCTTGTCCCGCAGGTCAGCGCCACCGAAGAAGCGTACCTTGATGCGTGGTCCGCTGGTGGTAAAGGTTTCGCGACGTTGCATGGCATCCCAGATCGCCGCGCGAGTGTTCGAGGTGGCCCAGACGCCAGCCAATGATCCGATGCTCAGGTCCTTACCGTCGATCCAGCCGCCTACACCACCCGTGCGTCGTACTTCGACGCTGCCATCCTCGGGGCCGTGACCACCGATGAAGCTGTCTTCCGCCACTGCGGCCGGGATTCCATTGTGACTGTCTGTGCCGCCAATAAAGCCATACTTGAACGGATTCACGCCGAGACGCTGTTCGAACGCGACGCCATGCTTGAGGCCTTCGCGAACAAAGTCGCGCTTATTAAAAATGCGGTCAGAGTATTTCTGGATGGAGTCGGCGTTCTCAAAATCAGCAAATTCGTCCGCAGCCCAAAACTTCCTGTGCACTTCAGAGTTGCCCTTGATCTGCATCATCTCAATCAGCGGTTCGAAGTGTTGTCGCGTTTCGGCGTACTCGACACCGATGGCATTACCGGCCGCATCATTGTCCGGGAACATCATCAGCTTGCTGGCGTTAGAGTTGTGCGGAATCGCGAG
>JBPCXZ010000265.1:0-10929 GCA_051008055.1 Woeseiaceae bacterium | reverse complement strand
CGATCGTTGGTCGCCAATGGTCAATTCGATGAAGCTCTTGAGGAAACCGACAAGAAGTTCGATGATCTTGATATTGAGTTGATGTTCAAGGCCTTGATCGCGGCGGAAATGGGGGATCAGGCATCATTTGATGAATTGTTCGAAAAATTCAAAGTAGCAAACACCACTGGCAATGAATGGCTGATCATGGTCGCCGCCTGGGGCGGCAAACGCGAAGAAGCGAATCATGCTGCTGCGTCGATGGACCAACACCCGTTCGGCCCTGTCGCTCTGTCGCAGCTAACCCAATGGTGTGCTTGTGGCTATCCGTTTGATCTCGAGGTCACCCCGAATCTGGCGGCGAAGCTCGAGGAAGCCGGCGTACCATGGCCGCCAGTGAGCGTCATGGAATATCCGCTTAAAGATTGGTAGTCCACAGAATTATGAGCAACGAATTCCCGAGCAAAAAAACACGTGAGATGCTGGAAAGAGGCATACCACTTTTCCACAACGGCCTGAAGTTTGCGGAGAAAATGAAGAAGGCCGACCAGCGCGGTTATCGCAGCGCCTGGCAAATTATTGTTGACCGAGCCGAGGGCGACTTTATCTGGGATCTCGATGGCAAACGCTATATCGATTTTCAGAATGGCTGGGCAACCAATCCAGTAGGCAATGCTCACCCCGAAGTCATTGAGGCGGTACATGCGGCACACAAGCGATACGGTTTTCACTACGACCACCCACTGCGCTATGAGCTGGTAGAAAAACTTGTCGAGATCATGCCGGACAAAGCTCTGACTCGTTTTAATTACGAAGTGTCCGGCACGGAAGCCGCCGAGTCTGCGGTGCACCTGGCACTTACTCATACTAAGCGTCGCTACATCATCACATTTGCCTCGGCATATCACGGCATGAGCATAGGCGCCAAGTTGCTCAGCGGTATTGACGGTGATTACAGCCGCTACCTCGAAGCATGGAGCGGTGGCGCGATTCGAGCGCCCTATCCGTTCAGCGATGACATTCCGGCCGGCATGACGCAGGAACAGTACAGCGACTATTGCCTGTGGTATCTCGATAACCACATCCCGGACAGCATGGTTTCACGCGATAACATCGCTGCGGTTTTGGTCGAGCCCGGACTCGCCGAAGGCGGCAACTGGATACCACCGGGCAACTTCCTTCGCGGTCTCCGTGAGTTATGTGACAAGAATGGCTGGCTGTTGATTTCTGACGAAGTTTTAACGGGCATGGGTCGCACCGGCAAGATGTGGGGCATCGATCACTATGAGGTAGTGCCGGATATCCTCGTAGTCGGCAAAAACCTGTCTGGCGGTATCGAACCCTGTGCAGGTATTGCGGCACGCGACGAGATCCTTGGCGACAATGACGGGTTCCATGCGGGCTCTACGTTCGCGGGCACACCGGCTGGCTGTGCTGCAGGAATTAAGACGCTCGAACTTTATGTACGGCTCAACCTTGTTGAAAACGCTGCGCGCCTGGGCAAGATCGCCACGGACGTCATGAGCACGTGGGAACAATACGACATTGTTAAGCAGGTTCGGAGCAATGGCTTGCTAATCGGCGTTAGCTTCGAGAAACCCGAGAGTGATGCAGAAGCCAAGGACTGGTGGGTGTCACGCGCTGTGCGTAGTCATATGCTCGCCAATGGCGTCTGGGCGCTTAGTGATCGTGAAGAAACGGTTCGCATGTATCCGGCTTTGAACATGGACGAAGCCGTATTGCGCGAAGGCCTCGAGATCATGGAGAACGCGATACAGCATGTCAGCACACATGGCTATACGGAAGGAAATTCGCCAGCGTGGCCGACCGGAGTCGCCGGATTTTGAGTAAAGTCGTTACTTTCGACCTGGCCCCGCCACCAGGAACCATAAACCTCGGCATAGGCCAACCGTCTGCCGACCTGTTGCCGGTTGATTTGATGCATGCGGCCAGCGATCGTTTTTTCGACAGCGCCGAACCCTTCGACCTGAACTACGGTGAGGTCCGCGGTGGCGCCGAGTTCCTGAGTGTTCTAGCCGGTTTTCTGACGGAAGGCTATGGGTCTCCTGCCGATGCAAATGAGTTATTTGTAACCGGCGGCAATTCGCAAGCCATGGACCTCGTATCGGCAGTGTTTGCCAATCCGGGTGACACGGTCTTTGTCGAAGAACCGACTTACTTCCTGGCATTCAAGATATTTCAGGATCGCGGTTTGAACATAGTCGGCATCCCAATCGACGACGATGGTTTGCGTGTGGACGCACTTGAAGAAGCGCTTGAGTCACACAATCCGGCTTTTCTGTACACGATTCCCAGCTTTCATAACCCGGGCGGACAGAGCACCAGCGCCGAACGCCGCCGCCGCATTGTTGAACTTGCGGTTAAGCATGATTTCCTAATTGTCGCGGACGAGGTGTATCAGATGCTCTATTACCACGAGGCACCACCGCCAGCCTACGGCACGATGACCAGCAGCAAGAAAGTACTGTCACTTGGGTCGTTCTCGAAAATTCTTGCGCCCGCTATGCGACTGGGTTGGATACAGGCATCCAACGATTTGTTACAACAGATTGAAGCTTATGGTTTCGTAAACAGTGGCGGCTGCATCAACCACTTCGGTGCACATATCGCCAGGTACGCCGTTGAAAGTGGCGCGCTAAATAAACACATTGAATCACTACGCAATGCTTTTCGCGCCCGACTGGATGTAATGCACGATGCATTGAACGAGCACTTCGCCGACATTGCAAGCTGGTCAAAACCGACCGGCGGTTATTTTGTCTGGATTAAGTTCGACGAGTCTGTCGACACGCGCAAGATACGAGCTGCGGCCTGGGATGCAGAGACGGGTTATCAGTCCGGCGCAACGTTTTCTTCGCAGGGCCACCTCGGCAATTACATGCGCCTCTCGTTTGCACATTACAACGAAGACGATATTCAAAAAGGCGTGGCTCGTTTACGGCCACTCTTTGATTGAGGGTATTAACGACATTCGATTACTGTTCGTCGCGAACAGAATTGACGAGCTTGCCGATCCCCGCAACCTCGATCTCGACCTGATCTCCCTGCTTTAACCACACCGGCGGCTTCCGAGCGAAACCCACACCTGCCGGTGTGCCAGTGACAACAACGTCGCCAGGTTCCAGCGTCATTGCCTCGCTCAATATCTCGACCAGCTTGCGAACCGGAAAAATCAGCAGATCGGTTTCGCCTTCCTGCATGAGTTCGCCATTGAGCCGGGTTGTCAAAGTTAGTCCGGTAACGCCGTCTGGCAATTCATCGGTCGTTACCAACTCCGGGCCGAACGCCCCTGTGCCATCGAAGTTCTTACCAACCGTCCACTGTGATGAAAATTTCTGGTAGTCACGAAGAGTTGCATCGTGAAACAGGCTGTAGCCGGCAATGAAGTCCAACGCATTGGCCGCGGTCGCATGCCGGCAGCGCTTGCCAACAACAAATGCGATCTCGCCTTCGAAGTCGAGCATCTCGGAACATTGTGGACGAATAATGTTGCCCTGATGTGAGATCAGGGATGTTGCACCACGCATGAAGACTTCAGGAAACGTCGGCGGCTCCACGCCGCCCTCCGCTGCGTGCGCTGCATAGTTCCTGCCAATGCAGACGATCTTGCCCGGCCTGGGAATGAGTGTTTGATACTGGATATCCGAAAGCGGTATACCGTCACCCCGATACGCCTCAAGTGCGTCCCGCAAGGGTTCGAGCTTTTCCTGCGCAAGGATTTCCATGAGACTGGCGGGCAAATCCGGCGACAGGTCGCATGCCGGTACAACTTCCGAGCCACGTCGAGCACCGACTTGCTCGATCCCGTTATGAATGAATGTCAGTAACCTCATCGCGTAGTACCCTAACACAGGGATTTGACTACTGAAGGGTGCACTTTGTACGCAGAAGCTACACGCGACTGGCTGGAAACAGTCGTCATCGGGCTGGACCTTTGCCCGTTTGCGAAACGCGAATTGGTAAACAACCGCGTACGGTTTTCGGTCACAGACGCGACCAGCGAACTTCACTTGTTGCAGGCGCTTGAATCTGAATTGCAGCTTTTGTTCGGCGACGAATTGATAGAAACGACCTTGCTCATTCACCCGGATGTGCTTGGTGAGTTCTCCGCCTACAACCAGTTCCTGGACCTCGCCGACGGGCTGCTCGCACAGATGAATCTCGAAGGCGTATTTCAAATCGCTAGCTTCCACCCGGACTACCAGTTTGAGGGCACGTTACCGGGCGATGCCGAGAACTACACGAATCGGTCACCGTACCCGACACTGCATATCCTGCGTGAGGCAAGCCTTGCACGGGCTATCGATGCAACACCCGACATTGATGAGGTTCCGACTCGCAATATTGCAAAAATGAGATCGCTCAGCGCAGAAGAACTTAAGGCTTTATTCAGGAGTTAAACAGACGTGGACGTAACCTTGATATCCATTCCGCGACTGGCACTGGCTTTTATACCAGTCGCAATTGTTGTCGTTTTGATGTGGCACTGGAGCCAGGGCTATGGCCGAGCTTTGTATTCAGTCGGGCGCATGTTGTTGCAACTGACCCTGATCGGCTACGTGCTGATCTACATATTCCAGGCCGACTCGGCACTGATTATCGCCGGTGTTCTGGCAGTCATGCTGGTCGCCGCAAGTTGGATCGCCCTCAATACGATCGACCTGCCAAAAGGACCACTGTTTGCTGCTTCTCTAATCTCGGTGCTGGTGGGTGGCGGCTCGACGCTGATCCTGATTACGCAAGCTGTCCTCGGACTCGACCCCTGGTATCAACCGAGCTTCATGATCCCGCTCGCCGGCATGATCTTTTCAGCGAGCATGACCAATATCAGCCTGGCCCTGGAACGCCTGGATGCAGAATTGAAAAATGGCGCTAATTTCGACGCCGCGAGGGACACCGCATTTCGCGCCTCAATGATTCCGGTCATCAATTCCTTCTTCGCCGTCGGGTTGATCTCGCTCCCGGGCATGATGACTGGGCAGATTCTGTCAGGCGTGTCACCGCTGATCGCCGCGCGCTACCAGATCATGGTCATGTGCATGATCTTCGGCGCGGCCGGTCTTTCGACGATCTGTTTCCTGGTCATGATGCGAGGTCATCGCTACTTCGCAACGCAGGAACAGCAGTAAGAAACTCCAGAATCTGCCTATTCTTTTCTCTCTAGCCTGCATCTGCAAGCCTTTCAGTCGGTCATAACTCTACCTAAGATATTGAAATAATTAGGTAATTTATAAGTCATCAAAAGGTCACGCAACGGTCAAGCCAAAAACGGCGGCGATCGTCACTATGCGCTCCACCTGGCGGCAATAGTGCGGCCAACAAACTGGAGAGAGAAGATGACCGACGTAACGACAGCAGTAAATAACGGTGTAAATGTAGAAGCATTGCTCGGCGCACGTGAAGCGCTGACCGCCGCCCCTGAAGCCGCAAGCTTCGTCTGGCGCGCAGCTTGTGAATGGAAAGGTGGTACGCACACAGAATCGAGCGTGCAGAAGTTTTTCGGCCTCGGTGAAGAGCAGAGCCACACGAAGGAATTCGTCTATGACACCGATCACCCTGAAATCTTCGCTTCCGAGGACAAGGGTTCAACACCGGTTGAAATGGTTCTGGTCGGCCTCGCAGGTTGCCTGACTGCAGGCATCGCGGCCGTCGCTCAGAATCGCGACATCCAGTTGAACTCTGTTAAAGCCACCATCGAAGCACCGATGGACATTCAGGGCATCCTCGGTATTGATTCCGATGTCCGCAATGGCTTCAACAGCGTCACGGTCAAGTACGACATAGATGCAGATGCCTCCGAAGAAGACATCGCGGCGCTGGTCGCCCAGTCGCAGAAGCGCTCTGCCGTATTCGACATCATGACTAACCCGACGAACGTCAACGTCGTTGTTAACCAATGAGTCGTGACGGACTAATAAGCGCTCGGATAGCCGGCATCACTGACGTTATTGTCATTGGTGCCGGTCATGCCGGCCTCGCTACCAGTTATCTGCTAACACAGGAACGCGTTGCGCACGTGGTCTTGGAACGCGGCGAAGTAGCGAATGCCTGGCGTGAGCGCAGTTGGGACAGTCTCAAGTTGTTGACGCCCAATTGGCAGACGCAGTTGCCGGGATTCGAGTACACCGGTGACAACCCGTTCGGTTTTATGGACATGGACGAGTTGGTCGCGCTGCTGGAAGACTACGCGGCACAGGCCGAAGTACCCGTGCATACGAATACAAATGTCACATCTGTTCGAAAAGACGGAACGACCTACCGGGTCTCAACTAATCACGGCGAGTGGCGCGCCAAAGCTGTCGTCCTGGCCAGCGGCGCCTGCAACATTCCGACCGTGCCTAAAGTCGCCAGCGACGTACCAGCACATATTAAACAACTGACACCACTTGATTATTGCTCGCCACAACAGCTTGAAGCCGGTGGCGTTCTGATCGTAGGTGCCTCGGCAACTGGCATGCAGTTCGCCGATGAAATCTCGAAGGCCGGGCTCGACGTCACTATCGCAACTGGCGAGCATGTACGCATGCCGCGGCGGTATCGTGGCCGTGACATCCTGGACTGGATGGATCGCTGCGGCATTCTTGGCGAGAGCTACGATGAAATCGAAGATCTCGCGCGTGGACGCCGTCTGCCATCATCGCAACTGGTAGGCTCGAACGACAAAGACATTCTTGATTTGAACAGTCTGCGTGCCCAGGGTGTGCGCATCGCCGGCCGTCTGATGGGCATTAACAACGGCACCGCGCAATTCTCAGGATCACTGCGAAATGTCTGCGCTCTCGCCGATCTGAAAATGAATCGCCTGCTCGGCGCCATCGACAATTTCGTGGTGGACCAGACCGACGTGCCGCCGGCTGAGTCGTATGCCAATACGCAAGTCGACGAATCTCCTTTGCTGATGGCAGATCTAGATCGCGATGACATCAAGACGATAATCTGGGCGACCGGCTTTCGACCGGACTATAGCTGGCTCGACATGCCTGTCCTGGATCGCAAAGGCAATATCCAACACGACGGCGGGGTTGTCGCGGCCGCCGGACTATATGTACTTGGTCTGCCGCTGATGCGCGCTCGAAAATCCAGCTTTATTTTCGGCATCAATGACGACGCCAAGTACATCACGAGTCATCTCACTAACTACTTAAGAACACAAACGAGGAACAAATCGAATGTCGTATATCAAAACGATAGCGGCCGAGCAGGCTACCGGCGCAGTGCATGATATGTACCGGCGCCAGCAGGACCATTGGAGCTACGTACCAAACTACGCAAAATCATTCAGTCATCGTCCCGAGGTGATGGCCCGTTGGGGCCGCTTGTTGGCCGAAATACGCCGACCTCTTGACGACTATCGATTCGAACTTGCGACTTTTGCCGCTGCTGCACTTCTGAAACATACCGCCTGCTCGCTGGCACATGGCGGCAAACTGGCTGACATGATTGGCACCGAAGCAGTGGTTGCTATTGCCGATGGTCAAGAGACAAAGGTGTTGCAACCTGTTGACGCAGCGATCGTACGCTTTGCTCGGGACATCGCCCGCGATGCCAGTGACGTTACCGCCGGGCAAGTTGATGAACTGCGTACGAAATTTGGTCTTAGCGAGAGCGACATATTCGATATCGCCGCGGCAGCATCTGCACGCTGCTTCTTTACCAAGGTATTGGATGCGGTTGGTTCTGAGCCCGACGAAGCACTACTGGACTCCAATCGCGAACTTGCTAGGCATTTGCGTGGATAGCGAACTCTTCAAGCTTGCGGCGAACCAGGTCGATGTCGCGACGCAACTTGTAAATGTCGTCACTGTAGTCGCGCGGCACCGGGACTTCGACCGTCTCAGTATCCAGCGCAATGACTTTACTAAGGCGCGCACTGCGGTCTTCCTCTGAGGTCACCGGGCTGTACTGCGGATCAATTTCTCGCAAATCATTGTATCGCTGCAGCAATTTTCGTCGAATACGCCAATGATACAAAGGCGGCAGCAACTTGAACAAAGGTATGAGCAAACCAACTAGAGGAAACAGAAGTACCCACAAGCGATCGATCAGAGTAGCGGCCCAGAAAGGCAGATAACGCATCAGGAATGGAGCGCCGCGTTTGTGAAAACGCTTCGCTTCTTCTTTTAGTGGCAAATCAATATTTTTTGCCGACGGAAACTCACCCGCGTCGGAAAGAATTGTGTGTTCATCAAAAACGTCGTCCGCGGCCATCAACAACAGATCGACGATAGCTGGATGCAGGTCGTCTCGTACCGCGAGCATCGCAGTGACTGCAACGGTCGCGGTGTCGGCACTCGGTTTATTGGCCTGCATGTCAAGAACGCCTTGCGGAAGCACAATCTTGGTCAGGAATGGCGCTCGCCGTGCGTACGCATCGGCCCGTGTCCATCCCAACAGCTCAACACTATCAAGAGCTACCTGCTCGGCAATTGAATCCGACTCTGCCCCCACAATCAGGAATCTGACATCAGCGTCAACGGCATCAGCTCCAAGAAACTCAGTGTTATCTGAGTTGATACCTTGCACTCCCAGCATCCGTTTGACGATAGCGTAGGTGCCGCTGCCCTCATCTCCAATGGACAAACGCTTTCCTTTCAGGTCGTGGACGGATGAAATATCAAGGTCAGATCGCGCGAAAATCCAGATTGGCTCGAGATAAAGAGAGCCGAGCACTGCAACTCTGTCGCTATCAACACCCGCCGCCAAACCACTCTGCACAAAGGCAACGTCCACCCCGGAGTCAGACTGCAACAGATCAATATTCTGCACGGCCCCAGCTGATTCTCGCGTTTCTACGTCGACGCCCTGCGCACGCAGATAGGTAGCCAGTTTCTCGCCAAACGCTTGATAGGCGCCACCATCAGCGCCTGTAGCCAGCACAATCTGTCGTGGCGGGGACGGACCAACAAACTGGAATGCCAGTATCAAGCCAATGACAAGCACAACGATGCCAAAGACAACGACGCCCATGGCCAACCGGTTCACTCGCCAACCGCCTTTGCTCGCACTAGCCATTGTCACTCTTCGCGGTCAGGACGACTTTCATTTGGATGTTCTCATCGTCATTTTTGTCGACCTCCTGCAATTCACCGACGACAATTTGCGGCTGCAGTTCCGTATTTTCTTCAAGCAGCGCTGCCTGAACATTGGATGCTCGCCGCCGTGCCAGCGAAATGAAGTCCGCTTCGTCTAAAACGTAACCGGCTATAAGCTGACGACGAAGTTCCGCGACATAAGCGAGCTCATCAAGCACCTCCTCGCTAGTAAATTGTTGCTGCAGAGCGTCCCGAACTTCTTCCTGGCCAAACATGGTTTCGATGACCTCCAGACGTTGCTCAGCATACTGCTCATTGCCGCTCTCGCCCGACAACGCCCCAATTTCCTGCTCTACAGCCTCGTCCAGTCGCGCCGTTTGAATCGCAAGACCATCTGCTTCGCGATGAATCACACCGTTTATCTCTATCGAGAGCTCCGGTCGGAGCGCCAGCGCCTCGGCCAGTTTGGCGGCCTTTTCCAACTCAGGGGGTGTCAGGTCAGCACGACCGTCCTGGAATGCAATGAATTCAAGTTCGCCCTCCTCTGCGCCGACCAGATTGCCCAGCAAAGCGAAGGGAGACGTCACGATTTTTGTAACCAGGTTGAGTAGCGCTTTGCCAACGACGCCGCCATAGCGAAATTCAGGGTCATCAATGTTGCCGCGCACAGGCAGGTCGATGTCAATAGTGCCGTCCGGGTTCTTAAGCAAGGCAACGGCAAGTCCCAAAGGCAAGCTGCTCGCGCCGGGATGCTCAACTTTGTCACCAAGCTCAAAGTCGCGCAGGACGAGCTTGTTCTCGCCGACAAGCTCACTCTGATCCAGCTTGTAGCCAAGACTCAGATCCAGTTTTCCGCTCGCGATCTCACGACCTGCAAACGGTACCGAGTAAGCTGAGAACTTCGGCATCGCTACATTCTCAAAATCAATTTTCAAGTCAGTTTTTAGAGCCGGCTCCAGTGGCGTAACTGTTCCGGAAACTCTTACCAGCCCGAATTCGTCCACTTTACCTTCGAAAGCCGCTTCGGATGGTTCAATGCTGGCGGATGCGATAGTCGTTAATGTGCCGTTTAGTTCAGCAATGCTGACGTCGAACGGTAGCGGCAACGAACGATCTTCAAAATCAGCCGCTGCATTATTAACCACAACCCGGCCAATCGTGACGGCTAGCGGCAGCGGTTCGTCAGCGGCCGAATCTTCGGCTGCTAGTTGTTCATCATCCTGAGCATCGCCCGCGCTCTCTGCATCGTCCACCACCACCTGCTCGCCGAGCGCGACCCTGCCTAGATTAATACTGCCGTCCTCTGTAATCAGGATGTCACCATAAGCCTGGTCAACCTGAATTTCGGAGATATCCAGGATCTCCTTGCTGAGACTAAAAGCGAACTGATTCGCAGCAATACTGTCCCAGCTGCCAAGCGTCGTACCTCTGTCCGTTTCCGTAATCAGAAATTCTGTTACGGCCATATCACCACTAACCGCCAGCTGTTCCTCAGCACTGATGATCAATTTCGCATCCATACCGATCGCGCCGGAATCAAGATTCACATCGGCCAGACTCTTAATGTAGGGATGCAGAAACGCCAGCGCGATCCCGCTGACCGACAGGTCGAGGTCAGCTGTCACTGCGGGCAGTGCGCCGACTTCACCGCTAATCGATACCTTACCGTCACCGCGCGTGTTCAGAGTAGCTTCTGTGGGAAATCGGTCGTCAGGCTCATTTGTAATATCGGATACTGCAACATTCAGATTTTCCACACCGAGATTCGCTTGTGGCGAAACACTATCGTCGGTCAATGACACTTGCATACGACTGACGTCAACGCGCGCCAAAGACACGGACCAGCCATCGTCTTCGGCCACAGGCGGAGCTGTTTCCTCCTGCTCAATTCCTGCAT
>JBPCXZ010000264.1:0-2761 GCA_051008055.1 Woeseiaceae bacterium | reverse complement strand
AACGCTGCCCTTGGGCTCCTGCGCAAAAGCCGGCCAGGCGTTTTCGAAGCGCTCGAGGATGAAGTTGAAGGCCCCGAACCAACCCCGGAACACGTACGGGCGGACGAAGAGTTGGGCCGCGACCTCGCTACCGCGATGCAGAACCTGAGCGAGATCGAGCGCGTCTGCTTCGTGTTAAAGCACCTGGAGCAATGGCGACTCAAAGAGATTGCCGATGAGATCGGCAGTAACACCGGAACCGTCAAGCAGGCGATATTCCGCGCCGTCAAGAAATTGCGCGTAAGAATGGCTGCCCTGCAAAGAGAAGCATTATGAATACAGATGATGAATTAAGAGAATTCGACGCGCTGCGTCTTGATCGGGAGATTCCCGCGCCAAGCCACATGAAACAACGCTGGCATGACAGCATCGATCTTGCGGCGCAGCAGGAGCTTCGCGAGCAGCGCAAAGCCATTAAGACTTTCAACCTGGCGTCATTTTTTTGGGGCGCAGCGGTGACGACCGCATTGGCGGTTGGCATTGGTATCGGCGTCATGCTATCCGGTGATTCGGTAGTCATTGAACCGAACAGCTACGTCGTACAGCAACAGGACAACTCATTTAACCGGGTCGCCCAGGTACATCTACGCGATACCCAGGACGACATCGTCAACATGCCAATCGATACAGCTGAGGATCGGACGATGCTGGTCCTGCGAATCATTCAGCAGAATCGACTGTTCGAACAAGCGGCGGAACATAATGATGCCGACAGTCTGGCGCGTGTGCTACGAGCCTTTGAACCCATTCTGTTGCAACTGGCAGCCAATGATATTGCACCGGAAGACGCAGAGGCACTGCGCGAACAACTCGCGTTCCAGTTGAAAGTCATGCTAACCAAACTTGAGCGTGGCACATCGAAAGAAACAACAACGACCTAATTTGAGGCAAGGAATATGTACAACCGTTTGAAACTGACTTTTTTCGTTCTGATTACCCTGTCTATTGCCACGGTAAATGCACAAGACAATAGTTCCGCCAGAGAAAAAGAGAAACTACAGATGATCGCGTTGGAAGCGCTGATTCATATGCCGGAAGAGCAGGCGTTGCCCAAGGTCCTCACCTTGCTTGAAGGTGACGGCAGCGACGACCTTAAGGAAAGCGCATTGTTCGTGCTGAGCCAGATGGACGATCCCGACGCATCCGCTGCACTGGTGGATTTCGCTCGTAATGGCAGTGGTGAAGCCCAGGAAGAGGCCATTACCTACATCGGCATCAGCGGCGACGAGACTGCAATGGCGGCGCTGCCGGAAATCTATGCTTCGGGCGACGAGGATGTCCGTGAAGCTGTGCTCGAGGCCTTCATGATAGCCGACGACGTAGAGGGTGTTTTTACGATCGCAATGAACGCGACCGACGAAAACGACTACGAGGAAGCCGTTGAAATGCTCGCAGTCATGGAAGCACATGATGAACTTGCGCAGTTGCGCGAAGCGAAAGGTACGTCTGAAGCGTTGGTCGAAGCGTTCATGATTTCTGATAACTACGAAGAGCTCGAGAAGCTGGCGCGCGATGGCAGCAACCCAGACGTACAGGAAGAAGCAATTCAAGCGCTCGGCATTGTCGATCACCCAAACGCAGCGACTGTACTGGTCGATATCTACAAGTCTACTGATGACGAAGACATTCGTGAGGCAGCGCTGGAAGGATTATTCATCGGCGACTACGACCAAGCGTTACTCGATCTTTATCGTTCCAGCAGCAACGCACGCGAGAAAGGCGAGATCCTCGAAGCGCTGGTAATCATGGACAGCGACTTCGCGATGGAAGTTATTGATGCGGCCCTGGCAGGAGACCAGTAATGGTAATGTTGAATCGCCTGTCGCGACTCCTGCTGGTCATACTGCTGGTCGCCGCTGGCGTCAGCAGCCCGACCCATGCCGCGGAACCACTCACATTCGATGGCGATGGTTGGCACACCTGGAGCGTGGCCTCAGTTGACGAATTCGAGGAAGAGCGGTTTTTTGTGCTCGTTGAGTCGGGCGAAGCCAGAAAGATTCATATAGCCGGGCGCTGGTGCAACGGCTGGAGTCGGAAGCATTCAGGCAGAAACTATCCAGAGGCCGTTGATCTTGGCTTTGTCGAAACCGACCAGAGCATCGACTGGTTCGAACAGTATGTTGGCAAACGCACTGAACTGAGCTCTGACGCCCTGGCCGCTATTTCGCAACACGAAGGCTCGCGCGCTGTACAAGTCATGATCGATATTGTTGAGTCTGACGCGCCGATGAATGTGCGCGAAGAAGCAGTATTCTGGATGGCGCAATCCGGATCGCAGGAAGCGTTTGCATACATCGACCGCTTGTTGATGCTCGACTAGGCGAAATCAGAAGCGAAAAGTAATTCCTGCCATAACCTCAAACTGAGTAAAGAAGTCGCCCTCAATTTCCACGAGGCAGGCATTCAGGTCTGGCCCGGTTCGACAGAAAATTCTGCTGTTGTCCCTTACCAGCACACCGTTCACCCTACCCTCGAGACGTAAGCCAACACGTTTGCTCTCGAAAAACTTCAGGCCGAGGCCGATGGACCCCGAAAAATAGGTTTCGCTGTCACCGGCTTCCGAGTCGGCCTTTATATGCGCACCGCCGAGGGTCATCGCCAGGTACGACTGCACGCCCTGGCTATCGAACAGGTAAGTACCGCCGACCTGCAGGTTATAGATGTCGAGATCGAACTTCGGCGGGTTGAGTACGCCACCCTGGCGTTCCACGTCAGTCGGCTG
>JBPCXZ010000263.1:0-5211 GCA_051008055.1 Woeseiaceae bacterium | reverse complement strand
GACAGCAGCACTTTGCCGGTGCCCGCGTCCTCGACAATGGCGTAGCCGCGATCCAATGTGGCGAGCGGACTTACTGAGTTCAACCCACGAATAGCCAATTGCAATCGATGTTCTACGGCGGCGACAGAATGTCGCGCGGCACTGCTCAGTCTCCGTTCGAGGTTCGCCAGTCGGGATGAGGATCGTTCCAGTGTCGCTGACGGGCTGCTTTGCACCAGGCGGCGACTCAGCCAGTCGAGCGACTGCCCGAGGTCTTCGAGCGAGCGACGACCGAGGCGCATGATCCGCGTTGCCAACGAGGCCAGTGTGCGCAACCAGTCATCCCGGTCAGGTACGACCATTTCGGCCGCACCGGACGGCGTGGGCGCGCGCACATCGGCGACAAAGTCGGCGATCGTAAAGTCGACTTCATGGCCGACAGCGCTGACTACTGGAATCGGGCAGTCTGCAATCGCACGGGCGAGGTCTTCGTCGTTGAAAGCCATCAGATCCTCAAGCGAACCGCCGCCGCGACCCATAATAAGTACGTCGCATTCATTGCGCCGCACGGCCGTGGCCAGCGCTGCACGTAATTCTACCGGCGCTGCTTCGCCTTGCACGGCAGCCGGATACACGATGACTGGAATCGACGGAAAACGTCGGCCGAGAATGCTGATGATGTCTCGAATCGCGGCGCCACTTGGCGATGTAATGACACCGATTCGCTCCGGGAAGTCCGGGAGTGCTTGTTTGCGCTCCTCGTCAAACAGGCCCTCGGCGCCGAGTTTCTTCTTGAGTACCTCAAATTGACGTTTTAATGCGCCTTCGCCAGCGAACTCAATCTTCTCGACAATCAGCTGGTAGTCGCCACGCGCCTCGTACAGGCTGACGCGGCCATAGGCCAGCACCTGGTCGCCATCCTTGAAGTTGAGAATAGGTCCGCGCTGTCGTTGGCGGAAAAATGCGGCACGCACCTGCGCGGAATTGTCTTTGAGCGTGAAATACACATGCCCGGAGGCCGGTCGCGCAATATTGGAGATCTCGCCTTCCACCCAGAGCCGGCCAAGGCCTTGCTCCAGCATCGACTTGGCCTGGCGGTTGAGTTGACTGACAGTGATTGCAGACATGCCAGCGGCGGCGGCATTCGCCTGACCCGAGTTTTCCATGCTCGCGAGTATATAGGAGCTTGCCTAGCTTTTGCCGAAAAAATGATCCGCGTACAATGGTCGGTTAACCCAATAATATCTCCCCATACCGGACCCCAGACGCCCTATGCGAATTGCCAAAGAAGCCCTGACTTTCGATGACGTTCTGCTGCAGCCCGGCTACTCCGACGTGTTACCTCGGGAAGTCGACCTCAGCACGCAGCTGACGCGCGAAATCAAACTCAATATCCCGATCATGTCCGCTGCCATGGACACAGTGACTGAAGCGCGACTCGCCATCGCCCTGGCGCAGGAAGGCGGCATCGGTATCGTGCATAAGAGCATGGCCATCGAGCAACAGGCGCGCGAAGTGCTAACCGTCAAGAAATTCGAGAGCGGCATCGTCAGAAAGCCAATAACCGTAGACCCGAGCATGACGATCCGCGAGGTAATGGACCTGACTCACTCGATGGGTATTTCAGGCGTTCCGGTTGTGGCCGGCAAGGAAACAGTCGGCATAGTTACGGGCCGTGATCTTCGCTTCGAAACACGCATGGATGCGCCGGTATCTGAAGTTATGACGCCGCAGGATCGCCTCGTCACCGTAGGTGAGGGGGCTGAGAACGACGAGGTACTCGGTTTATTGCATCAGCACCGAATCGAAAAAGTCCTGATAGTTGGCGACGGTTACGAGCTCAAGGGCATGATCACCGCCAAGGATTTTCAGAAGGCCAAAGACTACCCGCAGGCCTGTAAGGATGACCGCGGCGCGCTACGCGTCGGTGCGGCAGTCGGTACCGGTTACGATACGGATGATCGCGTCGCCGCATTGGTGGAAGCTGGCGTCGATGTGCTGATCGTCGATACGTCGCATGGTCACTCCAAAGGTGTCATCGACCGCGTCACCAAAATTAAAAGTCAGCATCCCGATCTGCAGGTCATCGGCGGCAATATCGTCACCGCAGATGCGGCAGAAGCGCTGGTTAAAGCCGGCGCGGATGGTGTCAAGGTCGGCATCGGGCCCGGCTCGATTTGCACGACACGCGTCGTCGCGGGCGTCGGTGTTCCGCAAATCTCAGCAGTGGCTGAGGTTGCGGCCGCGTTGAAGAAACAAGGCGTCCCATTGATTGCCGATGGCGGTATTCGCTTCTCGGGTGACATCGCCAAGGCGCTGGTTGCCGGCGCTCACTCAGTCATGATCGGTGGTTTGTTTGCCGGTACCGAAGAGTCGCCCGGGGAAGTCGAGCTATACCAGGGCCGCTCCTACAAATCCTATCGTGGCATGGGTTCTTTGGGCGCGATGGGCAAGTCGCATGGTTCTTCTGATCGCTACTTCCAGGACGCTACCGAAGAGCTCGAAAAACTCGTTCCGGAGGGCGTGGAAGGCCGGGTTGCCTATAAAGGCAGCCTGGTAGCTATCGTGCATCAGTTGATTGGCGGTGTGCGAGCAGCGATGGGCTATACCGGCAGCGGTACCATCGAGGAGATGCGTACCAAGCCCAACTTCGTACAAATCACCGGTGCGGGCATGGCTGAGAGTCATGTTCACGACGTTACCGTGATAAAAGAACCACCGAATTACCGTAAGAACTAGCCGATGAGTAAAGACATCCATGCGGATCGTCTGCTGATTCTGGATTTTGGCAGTCAGTACACTCAACTTATAGCCCGGCGCGTTCGGGAATGTGGTGTGTATTCGGAACTGTATCCCTGGGACGTTGCCGACGAGGCCATTCGTGCTTTTGCACCGAAGGGCGTCATTCTTTCCGGTAGCCCGGAGTCCGTAAACCTTGATGTGCCGCCCAAGGTGTCACAGGCAGTATTCGAACTCGGCGTACCGGTACTTGGCATTTGTTACGGCATGCAGACGATGGCAGCCGAACTGGGTGGCAAGGTCGAACCTTCGTCGCATCGTGAGTTTGGCTATGCAGAGGTCACCCCAACGAATTCTTCCTTGCTGGCCGGCTTCAATGACTTTCCCGAGGCGAACGATGCCAGGCTCAAGGTCTGGATGAGTCATGGCGACCGCGTCGAAGCGGTACCGCCAGGCTTTGAGATTACGGCAACCAGTCCGAACTCGCCGATGGCGGCGATGGAGGACACCAGCCGGCACTACTATGGTCTGCAATTCCATCCTGAGGTCACGCATACCGAACAGGGCCAGGCCATCCTGAGCCGCTTTGTGCACGATGTTTGCGGCTGCGCTGGCGACTGGACGCCCGGCAATATTGTGGCGGATGCGATCGCAAATGTTCGCGAGCAGGTTGGCGGCGGTAAGGTTTTGCTTGGTTTGTCCGGCGGTGTTGATTCGTCGGTGGTTGCGGCCCTGCTGCATGAAGCAATTGGTGATCAATTGACCTGCGTATTCGTCGACCACGGCCTGCTGCGGCACAACGAAGGCGACCAGGTTATGAGCACGTTCGCCGAACACCTCGGCGTCAATGTCATACGAGTAAATGCCGCCGAGCGTTTTTTCAATGCATTGCAGGGCGCCTCGGACCCTGAAGAGAAACGCAAGATTATCGGCGGCATGTTTATCGAGGTCTTCGATGAAGAGTCGCACAAACTGAAGGACGTGAACTGGCTTGCTCAAGGCACAATCTACCCGGACGTTATTGAGTCAGCGGGCGCATCAACAGGCAAAGCACACGTTATCAAGTCGCATCACAATGTTGGTGGCCTGCCCGACGACATGCGTATGTCGCTGGTAGAACCGCTGCGCGAATTGTTCAAAGATGAAGTACGCAAGATCGGCATTGAGTTGGGGTTGCCAAGATCGATGGTCTACCGGCATCCCTTTCCAGGGCCGGGCCTGGGTGTGCGGGTGCTTGGTGAGGTGAAGCCAGAGTTTGTCGCTAAACTGCAGCTGGCCGACAACATTTTTATCGAAGAACTACTCAAGCAAGGCTTGTACGACGAAGTAAGCCAGGCGTTTGCTGTCTTCCTGCCGGTCAAGTCGGTTGGTGTCATGGGTGATGGTCGCAAATACGACTATGTCATTGCGCTGCGCGCGGTCGAAACAATCGACTTCATGACCGCAAGATGGGCTCGCTTGCCCTACGAATTCCTGGAGCATGTATCGCTACGGATCATCAACGAAGTCGACGGTATTTCACGGGTCACCTACGACATTTCGGGTAAACCACCGGCCACGATTGAATGGGAATAGCAGCAGGATCAAGTCATCGATGAGCAACCACGTTAAGTACGATCGTCTTGGAGCCGAATGGGAGGACATAGGCTCGGGCGGCGACAGAAGTGAAACCGCTCAGACCTGGTTCAGGAAGGACACACTCGACGCCTGGCGCCACAACAGGATGCGCGCGCCGCTAAAATCAGTTATCGACGAAAAACCGCAGGCAAGCTGGCTGACAGTTGGCGACGGCCGCTACGGCACAGATGGCCACGCGCTAATGGAGATGGGCGCTGAAAACGTGCATTGCTCGGATATCTCGGACGCGTTGCTGGCTATCGGTAAGGAAAAGGGGTTTATCGACGAGTATTCCGCGCAGAATGCCGAGGATCTGAGTTTCGACGACGGTAGTTTTGACTACGTTTATTGCAAAGAGTCTTTCCATCATTTTCCGCGTCCTTACGTCGCTCTCGATGAAATGTTCAGGGTCTGCAAAAAGGCGGTTGTCCTGACGGAACCGCGCGATGGGTCGGTCGACAAGGGTTTCTTTCATCCTTTTTTCGCGGCATTGAAAATGCTGTTGGGCAGAAACAAGTCTCGCGGACATGGGTTTGAGCCAGCCGGCAACTATATCTATTCAATCTCCGAACGTGAGATGGAAAAATTTCTATTAGGCATGCACTACACGGTGATCGCATTCTGTTCACTTAATGACGCATACAAGGAAGGTATCGAGTTTGTTGAGATGGGTTCTCGCAAGAAAACCGACCGCAGACTAAGAGCACAAATTCGCTTTTCGATTTTCGTACAGGATCTACTGGTATTCCTCAAGCTATATAAACCCAGGCTTTTAACCGTTGCTCTGTTCAAAGAACCACCAAGCGAATCATTGCTCGCGAGAATGCGGCAGGACGGATGGGATGTGAGAACGCTGCCGAAAAACCCGTACCTGGA
>JBPCXZ010000262.1:0-31112 GCA_051008055.1 Woeseiaceae bacterium | reverse complement strand
TACATGGCTATCACTGACCGTACCAAGGATGTCATCAAGTCCGGTGGCGAATGGATTAGCTCCATAGAACTTGAAAATACTGCGATGGGGCATCCTGCCGTGGCAGAAGCCGCCGTAGTCGGTATGCCGCATCCGAAGTGGACGGAACGGCCACTCCTACTGGTCGTGCTGGAAGAGGGTCAGGAAGTTTCAGTGCCTGACATGCTGGCGTTTTATGCGGGCAAAGTCGCAGATTGGTGGGTGCCGAATGATGTACTGTTTGTAGACGAGCTGCCGCACACTGCGACCGGCAAAATCAAGAAAACGGAATTGCGAAAGCAGTTTGCGGATTACCAATTCCCCGAATAATACGGAGACACGATGGCTGACCCATCACGTTTGTACGGACTGAAAGCGCTGGTGATCAATGCTGCGGGCGGCATAGGCGAGGCTTCTGCGCGCACTTTGATGAAACACGGTGCGAGCGTGCTGGCTGTTGACACAATTAACAGCGGCATCGACCGGCATTTCAAGTCGGTGAAAGGTATCGACGGGATTGCCGCAAATTTGACCGATGCGACGCGCATGCCGGCACTGATTGAACAGGCCGTTGAGCAACTTGGCCGAATCGATATTCTGGTAAATGACTTTCCGACACCGTCGCAGGACCCATTATCCGGTTCGGGCGTGCCGTTCAAGGAACTGCTCGAGAATCGCTCAGCACTGATCATGTCAATTTGTCGTTCGGCATTGCCGCAGCTGCAAAAAAGTCCGGCAGGCCGAATCATCAACATAGGTTTCTTGCGTAGCGTTTTCTCAGTCGACGGCGCCGAGGCATTTGCGGAGGCGCAGACTGATCTTGCCGGCCTGACCGCGGCATTGGCGGCGGAGACGGGCGATTTTGGTATTACTGCCAATTACGTACAGCCCGGTGCGATCATGACGCCGGAAAGCCGCGAGACCTTCAAGAAAGACACAGCACTGCGCGATTTCTGTATCAAACAATCCGCTGCACACCGCCTTGGTGAGCCGGTGGATATTGCCAAAGTGGTTCTGTTCCTCGCCAGCGACGACGCCGCCTTCGTCAACGGCGCCGGTATCGTTGTTGACGGAGGACGCGTAAGCGCCTGAAGGTATGCATCCCGTACTTGACGACCTTATTACGCTGCTGCAGCTGGAGCGAATCGAAGAAAACATCTTCCGTGGCGAAAGTCGCGATATCGGTAGTGCGCAGGTTTTTGGCGGACAAGTATTGGGCCAGGCTCTTTCCGCGGCGCAACATACTGTCGACGATCGGGTCGTTCATTCCTTGCACGCTTACTTCCTGAGACGTGGGGACATGGAAGCGCCGATCGTGTACGAAGTCGACCGGGCGCGGGACGGCGGCAGTTTCTCCAATCGGCGCGTCGTCGCTATTCAGCACGGGCGCCCCATCCTGAATCTGGCAGCCTCGTTTCAAGAGCCGGAAGAAGGGCTGGAACATCAGGCAGTGATGCCCGACGTGCCAGCGGCGAGTCAATGCGAGGATATCTTGACCGCCGAGTCGGATCTCATTCAGAAAATGCCCGAAAAAATGCGACGTCACATGGCCGACAAGCGAGCATTCGAGATGCGGCCGGTTGCACGGGAACAGTCGCCAGGCGCTGCCGTCAAGGCCGTCTGGTTGAGGTCCGTTGACAAGCTGCCGTCAAATCCCGCCTTACACCGCAATTTGCTGGCTTATGCTTCTGACTACGAGTTGCTCGGTACCGCAACGATTCCGCATGACCTGCCATTTGAGAAGGGCGGGGTCATCATGGCCAGCCTTGATCACGCGCTCTGGTTTCACCGTGAGGTGTGCATCGACGAGTGGCTCTTGTATTCGATTGACAGTCCGAACGCGTCAGGTGCCCGCGGATTGGCACGCGGTCAATTTTTCAATGAGGCTGGCGAGCTCATTGCGTCGACAGCGCAAGAGGGACTACTGCGCGTCGTAGAGAATCCACGACGCAAGCGCAGCGACCCGAAGCTGCAAAACTAGCTGCTACTGGGCTTTGCCTTGCGCTGCGACAGCCGCAGCAGCTTTCTCGACGGCATTAGCGTCGCCGAGAAACTCCCGCGACAATGGGTTCAAGTCGTCGTCGAGTTGATATGCAATTGGGATCCCGGTCGGAATGTTGAAGCCGGTGATTTCTTCGTCAGAAATACCGTCAAGCATTTTGACCAGCGCACGCAAGCTGTTGCCGTGCGCAGCGATCAGCACATTCTTGCCCGATCTCAGATCCGGGGCGATAACGTCATCCCAGTACGGTGCAACGCGATCCAGTGTCGTTGCCAGTGATTCGCTGGACGGCAATGCACCTATTCCAGCGTATCGAGGATCGTGCGCCGGATGGCGTTCATCTGCGGGATCCAGTTCCGGTGGCGGAACGTCATAGCTACGGCGCCAGATGTGTACTTGTTCGTCGCCGTACTTGGCTGCCGTTTCTGCTTTGTTCAGGCCTTGCAGTGCACCGTAGTGCCGCTCATTCAGGCGCCAGTCGCGAATCACCGGAATCCACATGCGATCCATCTCATCAAGCATTAGCCACAAGGTGCGAATCGCGCGTTGCAGTACGGAGGTGTACGCAATATCGAATTCGTAGCCGAGTTCCTTGAGCAGCTTGCCTGCGGCAATGGCTTCGGCAGTGCCTTTTTCGGTGAGGTCTACATCCGTCCAGCCTGTGAATAGATTCTTGAGGTTCCAGTCACTTTGGCCGTGGCGACAAAGCACAAGTTTGCCGGTCATGATTCTCCAGAGATAAGTTCGCGCAGTTCCTGCGCCGCGACGGAGAGGGTAGCAAAATCGAAAGATGATCGGAGATTCATTTCATCGACCATGGCGCGGAATCGAGTTATGGCGTCGTGATTGTCGGCTAGCCATCGATCGAGCCGGTTCATTATTGGTTTTTTGCTGCGACTGGCCAGCATGGGTTCCGCCATTTCCCGTCGCAAACGATAGAACTCCTCGCGAAGATTGCTACGCGCCATCGCCTGCCAACGGCCGCTGACCTTGAGGTCCTCGGCGCCAGAGTGCAGCCAGAACATGCCCAGGTGTTGATTGAAAGCCGCGTAAAGCTTGGCGGTTTCACCGACATCCCTTTTACAGGCGAACGAAAGGTCGGCGATATCCAGCGCGACTCGAGTCAGCAACAGTGCGGACATCTTGTTCGCCAGCTGTTCCGAAACTCCCATCTCAATGTACTCGGCCGCCGCTTTTTCGTGACGAACCCGGGCGTTCGGCGACAAGGTAGCGGATGGTCGTGCATACACAGTCGTGAGTCGCTCTTTGAGTCGAGCAACTGATTTTTCAATCTGCAAACCGTCTCCGAAACGTTCAATCAACCAGTAGCACGCGTGACGCAAAGTACGACTAACCTCAAACATCATCGACATTTGTGCGGCGGCGGGGATCTCGTTGTCGAGTGCCTCAATGGTCTTGAACAGGCTGCCGGCTTTGCAGATCTGCCGCGCAATCGTATAGGCGCGGGCAATGGTGACAATGTTCGCACCGGTATCATCCTGCACGCGTTTTACGAATGACGGCCCCATGCGATTGATAAGGTCGTTGGCGATTAGCGTAGCGAGTATTTGCCGGCTCAGTCTGTGGCCTGGAATGAATTCGTTGTAGCGACGGCGCAAGGTCTTCGGAAAATAACGTAGTGGGTCAACAACCAGGAAGTCTTCAAGGGTTTCACCCGAGTCAATCAGCCCGTTGTACAAGTCAATCTTCGCGTAGCTCAGCACGACGGCGAGTTCTGGTCTCGTGAAGCCCTGCTTGCGAGCGCGGCGCTCGTCAATCTCCGACTCTTGCGGCAGGTATTCGATTTCGCGATCCAGCAGTCCGGTTTTTTCGAGATTGGTGATCAGCTGCGCCATCTCGTCGATGCGCTCAACCGACCGAATCTCACTCATGCTGATCGACTGTGTTTGCAGATAGTTATTGCGCAGAACCAGGTCAGCGACATCGTCAGTCATTGAGGCAAGCAGTTCGTTACGTTTCTTGCGCGACATGCTCTTTTTCTTGACGACATCGCTAAGCAAAATCTTAATGTTCACTTCCCGATCGGAGCTATCGACACCGGCAGAGTTGTCGATGAAGTCGGTATTGATCCGGCCGCCATTGAGGCTGTACTCGATGCGGGCGTGCTGTGTGAGGCCCAGGTTGCCGCCCTCACCAACGACCTTGCAGCCGAGTTCATTGGCATTGACTCTTACATTGTCATTACTACGATCGCCAACGTCTGAATGACTTTCAGAGCTCGCCTTGACGTAGGTGCCGATGCCGCCATTCCATAACAAGTCGACCTGCATACGCAGAATGGCGCTGATTAGCTCGTCCGGTTTCATGGACGATTGCTTGGAACCCAGCATCTTGCGCACTTCGTTGCTGAGACGAATAGTTTTTGCCTGCCGCGAGAACACGCCACCCCCTTTGGAGATCAGCGATTCGTCGTAATCGGTCCAACTCGAGCGCGGTTTTTTGAAAAGTCGTTGGCGTTCGCGATAGCTCGCGGGCATGTCCGGATCAGGATCTAGGAAAATATTAAGATGATTGAATGCGGCAACGAGTTTTATCTTGCGCGACAACAACATTCCATTGCCGAACACGTCACCAGCCATGTCGCCGATTGCGGCCACCGTGAACGGATCTTTCTGTGTATCCAGGCCCTGTTCTCTGAAATGTCGCTTGACGGCTTCCCAGGCACCTCTCGCGGTGATGCCCATTTTCTTATGGTCATAGCCTGCCGATCCGCCTGACGCGAACGCATCGTCCAGCCAGAAGCCATAGTCGGCAGAAATACCATTTGCGGTATCAGAGAAGGTCGCAGTTCCCTTGTCCGCTGCGACCACCAGATACGGATCGTCGCCGTCGCGGCGAACAACGCGGTCGGGTATAACAACTTTGCCGTCGACAACGTTGTCAGTGATGTCCAGCAACGCCGAGATAAAAGTCTTGTAACAGGCGACTCCGTTTGCAAAGACCTCGTCACGACCACCGTCCGGTACTCGCTTGGGATAAAACCCGCCCTTTGCCCCGGTCGGAACGATGACCGTGTTCTTTACGACCTGCGCTTTCATTAAGCCAAGCACTTCAGTTCGGAAGTCTTCGCGACGATCGGACCAGCGCAGACCGCCGCGAGCGACGTCTCCGCCGCGCAGATGCACACCCTCGACATCGGGTGAATACACAAAGACTTCAAATTTTGGTCGTGGCAGCGGTGCTTCTCGCAGGCGACTGGAGTCAAACTTGACCGATATATAGGGTCTTGGCTGGTCTTGCTCATCCAGCTGGAAATAGTTGGTACGCAGGGTCGCGTCGATCGCTCCGGCAAACGCCGTCATGATCCGGTCTTCATCAACGTTGTGTGCTTTTGCGACAACGCGCGTGACCGCAGCGCGCGAAGATTCCAGTTCGCGATTCCGTCGCGCTTTAGAAATATCTGGATCAAACTGCAGCTCGAATTGCTGCACAAGTTTGCGCACAAAGCGGGCATGCCGAACCAGGACATCTTCCATGTAGGACTGGCTGAACGGCATGCCGAGCTGCAGCAGGAACTTGGCGTAGCAGCGAATCAGCGCCGTTTGCCGCCAATCGAGCCCAGCGCTCAAAATTAGCCGGTTCAGACCGTCATTTTCCGCCTGACCTGCGAGCACCGCATCGAATGATTCCTCGAACGGAATCTCGACGGCATCGAAATCGAGGTCTTCCCCAGATTCATGGCGCAGATGAAAATCCTGGATCCAAATAGACTCACCGGATTGCAACGTCGCCTCATATGGGTGTTCTGTGTAGACGTCGACTCCCATGTCCTCAAGTAAAGGCAGCACTTCGGATAGCGGAATCGGATCGTCAAAGCAGTAGATCATGAAATGCATGTGGCCCGGCAGGGCATCCGCCGGTTTGTAAAGGTCGACGGATTTTCGACTGCCATCTGCCAGCATCTCTTCGATACGCTCAACGTCGCTACATGCGTCGCGCGGCGAGACATCCGTTTGATAGCCGGGCGGGAAAACATCGCGGTACCGGCGAAACAATTTCGAGCCGTCATCGACACCAAATGCATCATTCAGCTGATTACGCAACTTGTCTGACCAGGTGATCACGACGTCGGCGATGGCAGCTTCTATCTTGTGGATACTAATCGGCGGTCGTTCCTGAGTCGGTGTGTGCACAACAATGTGTACCCGCGCCAGCGCCGAGTCCGAGATCTGTACGCTGGAATCGGCTGAGGAGCCGTCAAACGCATCAATCAGGATTGTCTCTACCTTACGTCGAATAGCCGTTGTGTATTTCTCACGCGGGATGTACACCAGGCAGGAAAAGAAGCGCCGAAATGCATCGCGTCGCAGGAAGAAAGCGACCCGCTGCCGATCCTGCAGATTCAGAATGCCGATCGTCGTGCGCGCCAGATCCTGAACGGAGGCGTGGAACAACTCATCGCGCGGATAAGTATTGATAATGTGTAATAACGCCTTGCCGCGATGACCAGCCTCTTCAACATGGCCGCGCTCAAATATTTTCGCCATTTTGTGGCGCAGCAGCGGAATATTATGCGGCGTTTCGCTGTACGCAGCGGAGGCAAACAGGCCGATGAAACGCCGCTCACCACAGGCAACTCCGTTGTCGTCATAAACTTTGACGCCGATATAGTCGAGGTAGGCATGCCGATGAATTGTCGAACGCGAATTCGCTTTGGTCAGTATGAGCCAGTCTTTTGCTCGCGTGAGGCGACGCATCTCGTCGCTTAATTCTGTCACATGACCGCCTCGTTCCTCGCGTGACAATAGCCCGAGACCGCTGCCCGCCACCGGTTCCAGAAATACTTTCTTGCCTCGTTTGTTCAGCTCGTATTCGCGATAGCCGAGAAAGGTAAAGTGATCATCAGCCAGCCATTGCAGGAACTCCTGGCTTTCGCCACGCAGCGCTTCGTCAGCTCGGCTGGGCCCGTTCTCCAGCAGGTTGCCAGCGGCGATCATTTTCAGCCGCATTTTCTTCCAGTCGCGAACGGCCAGGCGAATATCGGCGAGAACTTTGCGAATTTCTTGCTCGAGCAGCTTCAGCTGCTTCTCGTCAGTTTCTCGATCGACGGCAAAACGAATAAATGATTCGCGACTTCCTTCCTTGGCATCGAGGTCAGCTACGGCCTCCACTTTGCCGGTCTTGCTGCGCAACAGACGAATAATCGGGTGTACCGTGATATGCACGGTCAGGTCATGACGATTGATGGCCGCGGTAACCGAGTTAACCAGAAACGGCATATCCTCATTAACGAGCTCTACGAACGTGTACGGTGATGAATAGCCGAACTCTTTTTCCGTTGGCGTATAAATCCGCAGTTTAGGCTGCCCTTTGCGGCGCTGTGACGCGAACTCGAGATGACTGAACGCAATACTGGCCATAATATCCGGTGATCGCCCAGTGAGGTCATTCGCTGGTACATCCGAAAAATATTGCTCGAGAAACAGGCGAGCCTGTTTTCGTTTTGGAAAAACTTTAGATGTGACTCGTGTAGCAACGATGTCACTTACGATTGAGGTCTTACGATCACTGCCTCTGCGTTGTTTTTTGTTGGTCACCGGATTTCTGTGAGGTTATTGTTGCGGCGTGCCTAGTAGTCTCGCCTTGCCGAGCAGTCGCTCGAGCACGACGTTAAAAGTATCGTAATCGTCGGCGCCTATTCCTTGCAGTAATTCGGTCTCAAACGCCATCGCCAGCGGTGCAATCTCGTCGTGAACTTCCTGCCCTTCCGCGGATAAATTCAAGATGGAACGGCGTCGATCCGCGTCGGCGAATTCACGATCGATACGGCCGCCTTTGATCAACTTTGTGACGGCCCGGCTAACGGCGACCTTGTCCAGCATCGTGCGGTCGGCCACTTCCACGGCAGACAGCCCCGGGAATCGGCCGAGAATAGCGATGACACGCCATTCCGGAATCGATACGCCGAATTTAGACTCGTATGTTTTGGCAATCGTGGTGCTGATTGTGTGCGATAAAACTGCCAGTCGATAGGGCAGAAAGTCTTCGAGATTGAGCTGCTCGTCCATGCTTTCAACAGTAACCATTATCAATCGATGGCACAACCGATTCACGCAAGATGCGGGGCTGCCAGGTAGTCGGTTGATTGCATTTCAACGAGGCGGCTGACCGTACGCTCGAATTCAAATTCCAGCTTCGAGCCGCGATACAGGCTATCAACCTCAGCGGCCGCAGAGACGATCAGTTTTACCCGACGATCGTAGAACTCATCCACCAGCGCAATAAACCGCCTGGCCGGGTCCTCTTTAGTCGCGTCGAGTTGTGGAGCGCCAGAGACGATAACCGTCGGAAACCAGCGTGCAATCTCGATGTAATCATTCTGACTGCGAGGACCGTCGCAAATTTCCGCGAACTCGAACCAGGCGATGCCCTTTGCGCAGGACCGGCTGAGTATGTCGCGCCCGTTAATATGCAAAGCGTGGTCGTTTCGGATCTGGCTGGATGCAGATTCATCGAAATAATGTTGCAGTTTGGCCCTGGCGGATTCGTCGTCGGGAACCAGGAACGTGCCAGCTTGTTGCAACAGGCGAAGCCGATAGTCGACACCGTCTTCCATCTTTACCACTTTGGTGTGCCTGTTAAGCGCGTCGATCGCCGGTAGGAATCTTTGCCGTTGTAGTCCGTCCTTATACAAGTCGTCAGGCGCCAGGTTGGAAGTTGCGACCAGCGTAACGCCGCGCTGGAACAGGCCCTCGAGCAAACGGCCCAGTATCATCGCATCGCCAATATCGCTGACGAAGAATTCGTCAAAACAAAGTACTCGCGTGTCCGCAGCGATGTCAGCGGCGACCTGGTCGAGGGGATCTTCGATATCGCCCAGTTGCGCCAGTCGCGAGTGAATATCCTGCAGCATACGATGAAAGTGAATCCGCTTTTTTGATTCGACCGACAAGGTTTCGTAGAACAGATCCATCAGAAAAGTCTTACCGCGACCTACGCCGCCCCAGATATAAAGACCGCGAACCGGCTCGCGGGTGCTCGCCGAATCGCGCCGCAAGAAGCGCATAAAGCCGCGACGTGATTCTGCACCTGCCTGAATACGCAGTTGTAACTGACTGAGTTCAGTCACGATAGCCTCCTGTGCAGGGTCGCGATCGTGGGTGCCACGAATCAGGCTGTTCTCATAGGCCTCGCGCAGATTCAAAATAATCGATATCCTCTTCAGCGCCGAGCAATAGTGCAGGCGAAGAGACCATACTATGACAACAGAACGTGAATCCATGGAATTCGATGTCGTGATCGTCGGTGGCGGACCGGCTGGTCTGGCTGCGGCGTGTCGCTTGCTGCAACTCAACAGCGACCTGTCGGTTGTTGTAGTCGAAAAAGGATCCGAGATCGGCGCACACATCCTGTCTGGCAACGTATTCGAACCTACCGGCCTGAATGAGCTGTTTCCGGACTGGCAGGACATGGGTGCTCCGGTTACAACGGCAGTGAAGGGTGACGATGTGCACTATTTGACCGGCGCCGACAAATCAGTTCGCGTGCCCGGCCTGTTCGTGCCGCGGCCGATGCACAATAAGGGCAACTACATCATTAGTCTTGGTCGACTGTGCCAGTGGCTGGGTGAACAGGCCGAAGGGCTTGGCGTCAATGTATTTCCCGGTTTCGCGGCGTCAGAGGTGCTTTACGACGATGCCGGCCGTGTTCGTGGCGTCGCTACCAGCGATATGGGTATAGGCAAGAATGGCGAACAGAAAGGCAGTTATCAGGCCGGCTATGAGCTGACCGCGCCGTACACTATTTTTGCAGAAGGTTGTCGCGGCAGCCTGGGCGAGCAACTCATGACCAGGTTTGATCTACGCGCCGATGCCGATCCGCAGCATTACGGAATCGGCCTCAAGGAAATCTGGGACATCGATCCTGACAAGCACGAAGAGGGCCTCGTCGTACATACAACCGGTTGGCCGTTGGACAATCACACGGAGGGGGGCGGTTTTCTGTATCACGCCGCCAATAACCAGGTGTTCGCCGGTCTGATCGTCGCGCTCAATTACAAGAACCCGCATCTGTCGCCGTTCGAAGAATTTCAGCGGTGGAAACAGCACCCGAAGATTCGCCAATACCTCGAAGGTGGTAAGCGCGTTTCTTATGGCGCCCGGGCGGTTAATAAGGGCGGCCTGCAGTCTCTGCCAAAACTGGCATTTCCAGGTGGCATGCTGGCGGGCTGCGATGCCGGCTTCCTGAATGGCGTGAAAATCAAAGGTGCCCATACGGCCATTAAGACAGGCATGCTGGCGGCCGATAGCGTGCACAAGGCTTTGTCAGAAGGTACTGACGCGCCAGCTGAACTCGCTGACTACGAGGCAAGTGTGAAGTCTTCCTGGGTGTATGACGAGTTGCACAAAGGTCGTAATTTTGGCCCTGGCCTCGCAAAGCTCGGTGTGTTCTGGGGCGCAGCGTTTACGTTTATCGACCAGAATATTTTCTTCGGCAAATTGCCGTTCACCTGGCGCAATACCGTGCCGGACCATGAGACATTGGCGAAAGCTGACGAAATGTCGCCTATCGAGTATCCGAAGCCAGATGGCAAGATCAGTTTTGATCGTTTGTCATCGGTGTTCCTGTCCAGCACCAATCACGAAGAAGATCAGCCATCGCATCTGACACTAAAGGATGCTGCGGTCCCGATCGCGCATAACCTGCCTATGTATGATGAACCGGCGCAGCGCTATTGCCCGGCGGGTGTGTACGAAGTTGTGGAAGAGGGCGGTGAAAAAGTTTTCCAGATCAACGCGCAAAATTGCGTGCACTGCAAAACCTGCGACATTAAAGATCCTACCCAGAATATCGTCTGGACCGTGCCTGAAGGCGGTGGTGGTCCGAACTATCCAGGCATGTAGTAACTGCGCGACAGAACTACTTTGGCTGCATACGAATCGCGCCGTCGACGCGAATGGTCTCACCGTTGACCATCGACGTGCCGTAGATGAACTGCACCGCGTCGGCATATTCCTCGGGCTTGCCGAGGCGTGGCGGAAACGGAACCTGCTGTCCCAGCGATTCCTGCACCTCTTCGGGCATACCGGCAACCATGGGTGTCAGAAAAACACCCGGCGCGATCGTATTGACTCGAATGCCGAACGATGCGAACTCTCGCGCCAGCGGCAACATCATGCCAACAACGCCACCTTTCGACGCCGAATAGGCAGCCTGTCCAATCTGTCCCTCGAAGGCGGCAATTGAGGCTGTACTGATAACCACACCGCGCTCGCCATCAGCATTCGGTTCGTTGTGTTGCATGAAAGCCGCCGCTTCCTTGGTGACGTTGTAGCTGCCCACCAGGTTTACGTTTATCACCCGGCTGAAAAGTTCGCTCGGCCAGGGCCCGTCGCGTCCCAGGGTGCGTCCTGCTGTAGCAATACCGGCGCAATTTACAGCGAGCGTAATTCCGCCCATAGCGTCGTTCGCGGCTGAAATCGCTTTCTGCACGGATTCTTCATTGGCAACATCGGTATTGATGTAAGTTGCGCGTTCACCAAGGCTCGCGGCGCTTGCGGCGCCTTGCTCATCGTTGATGTCGAGCAAAGTTACCTGGCCGCCCGCATCGATGACCCGTTGTGCGGTAGCAAAGCCCAATCCGGACGCACCGCCTGAAATGACTGCTTTTGCAGATGCTAGATCCATTGTTTCTCTCTCTATTAAATAAGCTCAACGCCGACAGCGACGGCCTCGCCACCACCGATACATAACGATGCAATACCACGTTTAAGGCCGCGAGCTTTTAGTGCATATAAAAGGGTAGTCGTAATGCGTGCCCCGGTTGCCCCAATCGGGTGGCCGAGCGCGCATGCGCCGCCGTTCACATTAACCTTCTCGTGATCAAGACCGACATCATGCATGGCAGCCATCGCCACAACGGCGAATGCTTCATTGATCTCGTACAAGTCGACGTCAGCCGCTGTCCAGCCGAGACTATTCTGCAAGTTTTTGACGGCTGACACCGGCGCTGTGGTGAACCATGCGGGTTCGTGCGCGAAACTGGAATGGCCGACCAGCGTTGCCAAAGGCTCCAGTCCACGCCGCTCAGCTTCGGCGGCTGTCATCAGGATCAATGCAGCTGCACCGTCTGAAATTGATGACGAAGTCGCCGCGGTTACGGTGCCTTCCTTATTAAAAGCCGGGCGCAGATTCGGAATCTTTTCAACACTGACTGTGCCTGGTGTTTCGTCCGCTGAGACTTCAACGTCAGCTCTGCGACCTGAGATCGTGATCGGCGCGATTTCTGCAGCGAAAGTGCCGTTAGCGACGGCAGCCTGGGCACGATTGACAGACTCGATCGCGAACTGATCCTGGTCTTGCCGCGAAAAGCCGTACTTGTCGGCAGTAGCATCGGCAAAATGGCCCATCATTTTTCCTTGCCACGGGTCCTGCAGTCCGTCGAAAAACATGTGGTCGATCACTTCCTGGTGGCCCATACGATAACCCTTGCGAGCCTTAGGCAGCAGGTAAGGCGAATTGGTCATCGACTCGAGACCGCCGGCAACCACCACGGCAGCACTCTCGGCTTTGATCGCATCGAAGCCGAGCATGATCGTTTCCATGGCGGAGCCACACATCTTGTTGATGGTCGTTGTCGGCGTGCCAGTCGGGATACCGGCATTGATGGCTGCCTGTCGAGCCGGTGCCTGTCCCAAGCCAGCCGGCAAGACACAGCCCATCAGAACTTTATCGATATCCGCAGCTGCAATGCCGGCATCGGCAATCGCCGCTGCGATGGCAGTACCGCCAAGTTGTGGCGCTGTGGCGCCAGACAGCGCGCCCTGGAACGCCCCAATCGGGGTCCGCTTGGCCGCAACAATTACAATTGGGTCTGAACTCATCGCAAAATCACCGTTGGTGGTGGGCACCTACAATACTTGGGGGCGGTACTTTCCGGTATTTCGCCTTACGGCGCAACATCCGGCTCATCCATTTCCTCGAGCAGTCTTTGCCGTACTTCTACCGCCAACTCCCGATGGCTGCTAAAGCTGGCATGATCAGGCTCGATCGGCGCCAGGATCTGCACACGGATGCGACCGTAACGTGGCAGGTAACGGTCGGCAGGCAGAATGTGCCGTGTACCCGAAATCACGACGGGAACGATAGGCATGTCGCCGTGCACGGCAGCGACAAAGGCGCCGGCGCGCAAACGCAGCAGACCTGGTTCGCGTTGAAAGGTGCCTTCTGGAAATATCGCCAGTGATTGACCGCTTTTGGCCGCCTTGACGATCTGGCGAGCGTCACGAGAGCTCGCCTTGGACTCGTTCCGGTCAACGAAACGTGAGCCCGCACGACGCAGCAGAAAATGCACGACAGGAATATCTCGCATTTCGCCCTTAATCACGAAAGAAAAGCGGGCTGGTAAATAGCCTTTCAATAGAAAGCCATCGACGTAGCTGGCGTGATTTGCGACGACCACACAGTCGACGTCAGGCAGATTGTCATAACCCGCCACCTCGACAGGTGTTCCGGAAAAAACAAATATGGCCTTGGTCACAGCAGCTAACCATCGTGCGCGGCGCTCGGCGCCAGGCACGAAAATGGCGACCAGTAGGCCGAAAATCACGCAAAATGCGAATATGATCACTGCATACAGTCCGAACAGGACATCACGCAAACGTGTGACGTAGATCACTTTATGTCAATGCCTTGTGGTTTCTGTGACAGCGGTCACGCCGGCTCGGAGGCTTCCTACGCATACTCAAAACCTTGAAAAATCCGTCGCTTGGCGGTGCAGTTTGCTGAATAAGCGGCGGCGACGCAAAGGATTGCGCGCCTGACCAGATGGATGATATGGCTAGTATTGATAAACAAAATATGGATTCTAAGTCGGTCGATCGCTCGCAGGAGCTGGTTGATCGTTTCCTCGATGCAATTTGGATGGAACGAGGCCTGTCACAGAACACGCTCGGTGCTTACCGTGCGGATCTCATGACACTGGGTCGTTCGTTATCCGAAGAGCACAAATCTATTGACGATGCTGACAAGGCAGACTTGCTTAAGTTTATTGCCGGTCGGGTTGAGGGCGGTGCGAAACCACGCTCTACGGCCAGACAGTTGTCCAGCTTTCGTCGCTTCTTCCGCTACATCATGCGCGAAGGCATGCGTGACACTGATCCAACGGCCGATATCGAAATGCCGCGTATCGGACGCACTTTGCCCAAGACATTGAGCGAAGACGAAGTTGAATCTTTGCTGCATGCGCCGAACATTGACGAGCCGCTGGGCCATCGCGACCGGGCCATGCTTGAATTGCTGTATGCGACTGGTTTGCGTGTGTCCGAGCTGATCAACCTGAAACAATCCCAGGTGAATTTTAACCAGGGAGTCTTGCGTATTGTCGGCAAGGGTGATCGCGAGCGTCTTATTCCGCTTGGCGAAGAGTCGCAGCGTTGGCTGCGGGACTTTATTGACGGACCACGCATGGAAATCCTGCTGGAGCGCCAGACGGACTACCTCTTCCCAACGCGTCGCGGCGACCGCATGACGCGCCAGGCTTTCTGGCACATTATCAAGCGCTACGCCGAAAAAGCTGGCGTACGCCAGAAGATGTCACCGCACAGCCTGCGCCATGCGTTTGCCACACACCTGTTAAATCGGGGGGCAGATTTGCGAGTTGTTCAGCTACTGCTCGGACACAGCGATCTGTCGACAACCCAGATCTACACGCACGTGGCGCGCGAACGTCTTAAAGACCTGCACGGTGAACACCACCCACGCGGCTAGTTTTGTTAAACTCGCGGCCGGCGCGGAACATTGGGTCGGCTGGACAGTCCAAAACAGGTATGAAAAGACGTATGAAATCACTGAAGAATATTCATTTATTGGTCGTAATTGCGGGCGTGTTCTCCCTTACATCGGCAAGCGCCCAGCAGGCTGATGCTGAGGCAGAACTGCAGAACGTGCGGCAGAAAGTGAACGCCATGTTCCAGGCGATTGCACCAGAAGACGTTACGCCGAGCCCGCTGGAAGGCTGGTATACCATTCACCGCGGTTCCATCGTTGCCTACGTTTCATCAGATGCACGTTACCTGATACAGGGCGACCTGATTGATCTGGATGCGAATGTGAACCTCAGCGAGTACGTGCGCAACAGCTCACGGCGCGAGCTGATGGCCAGCGTATCCGACGAAGAGGTGATTGCGTTTTCACCCTCGGAAGTTAAGTACTCGATCGATGTCTTTACCGATGTCGACTGCACCTATTGCCGTCGCTTGCACAGCCAGATCGATGAGTACCTGGCGTACGGCATTGAAATTCGATACCTGATGTATCCGCGCAACGGACCATCTTCTCCGGCCTGGACAACAGCCGAGGAAGTCTGGTGCTCGAATGATCGCAACAGCGCGTTGACCGCTGCCAAGGCGGATCGAAAATTCGCGTCTACGAATTGCGATGCATCTGCAATTGCGCAGCAATACGATCTTGGCCAGGAAGTTGGCCTTACAGGCACCCCAGCGATGGTGCTGGACGACGGTACGTTGATCAGCGGCTATCTGCCGCCGGACCAGCTCAAGGCGCGGCTGGATGTATTGGCGGCGGGTCAGCCGGAATAAGAAACAGTCAGACTCAGGATTTCGCCCGGCGCAGCTCGTGAATGTGCACGCCGTTGTTCTCGCCCCTGTCTTCAAAGTATTTCTGTAACGCGAATCGACCACTGTGAAACGCGATGTCGTCCCACGGTATTTCGTCTTCGCTGTACATCGCTACGTCCAGGCTTTCTTCGCCAGCGGCATAGTCGCCGAGTAGCTTTGCGGTATAGAACATGTGTACCTGCCCGGCGTCGACCACGTCGACTATCGCGAACAAGTGTCCAATCTCAACCTCCGCACAGGCTTCTTCCAGGGTTTCCCGAGCAGCTCCCTGCACGGTGGATTCGCCCAGCTCCATGAAGCCAGCCGGAACCGTCCAGAATCCGTAACGCGGTTCGATCGCGCGTTTGCACAATAGAATTCGACCGTCTTTCTCCGGCACGCAGCCGACAACGATTTTCGGATTAACGTAATGCACGACGCCACAAGCCGGACAAACACTGCGTTCGTGAGTGTCACCCTTGGGAAATTCGCGGCGAACTTTTTCGCCGCATTCAGAGCAATAAATCATTAGAAATCAACGTCTTTGTTGGGGGCATGGTGCCGGGAGGGGGAATCGAACCCCCACTTCCTTTCAGAAACTGGATTTTGAATCCAGCGCGTCTACCAGTTCCGCCATCCCGGCATGCCCAGATCGAACGGCGCACAGTATAGGCAAAAAAATCTTATGGGTGCGACCCTTTTGCGCCTTTAGGCATCTAATATTCCGAGACATGAGCAAATTTGCTGACATCAAGATCGACCCGGCGATAGTGAGCCGAGCGGCCCGCGGTGACGCGCGTGCGCACGAGATTATCTATCGAGCGTTTGCAACACCGGTTTACTCGCTGTGCCTGCGATTCACACGGGTCCCGGCACATGCCGAGGACCTGGTGCAGGAAACATTCATCGAGATCATGCGCTCCATCGCGAAGTTTCGCGGCGAGGCTGCGCTGGGTAGCTGGATAAGGCGCATCGCAGTTTCAAAGGCGTTGATGTTCCTGCGCTCAGCCTGGACGGCACGCGGTCAATCGCTGGCCGATGACTGGGACGAAGTGACTGCAGGTGATGCTGTCAGTCATGGCATCTCGAGACATCCGGACGAAGCGATGGATCTCGACGCAGCACTGGCTAATTTGCCAGATGTCAGTCGAACGATTGTCTGGCTACACGACGTGGAAGGTTTTACGCACAAAGAGATCGCAAAAATGATGGGACGCACAGAGAGTTTTTCAAAGTCACAGTTGTCCCGCGCTTACCAGCGCCTGCGCCCATTGTTGACTAACGATGGGCCGGACTCGGCAGCGACCGACGCGCTCAGGAGTTTCTAGCAAGATGAAAAACGATAAAGAGGAAGAGGAAATGATTTGCGGACTGACCGTTAATGAGCGAGACATATTGTTGCAGGGGCTTGAAGACCTCCCTGACACCATGCCGCCGCGGATCGTCTGGGATCGAATCCGCGACCAGGCGGAAGCTGAAGGCCTGTTACAGAAACCCGGCATGCAGCGATCTTCGACCTGGATGACCGGGCTAGCTATTGCTGCGTCAGTCGTGCTGGCGGTCATCCTGTTGCCGAGGATAGGCACCGAGCCACAACTTGAACCAACGATGACGGAGCCGCAGGTAACAAACCAGGAGAACCCACTGGGACTAACCGCATTGCAGGCACTGATGGTGCAATCGCGACAGCTTGAAAGTGATCTTCGAGCAATGCCTGAAGAGCCGAAAGTCATGCGGGCCAGCACGGTCGCAACCATTGCCGACATCGAAGACGCGATCGCGGCAATCGATTTTCAACTGAATGATTCCGATGTGCAGATGACGGCGGAAGAGACCGAATTGTTCTGGCGCGAGCGCGTCAGGTTAATGAAATCACTGGTGCAACTGCGTTACGCGCAAGCGCAGCGAACCTCATTTTGATGTAGGCGGGCCTGCTGGCCCGACAGGAGACACAGAATATGAACATATGGAAACGAGTCTTGCCGGCTGCAGTGATGCTGATAATTGCCGGGCAGGTGGTTGCGCAGACGGACGATCAGGAAATACGGATCGTTGAAGAGAAAAAAGTCTGGGTTGAGGAAGCTCATGAACGTAACGCCGAGGTGGATCGACAGTTGTACGAGGCAGAACGTCGTATGGCCGAGGCGGCACGACAAATTGCTGAGCTGTCGAACGATCGCTTGCCACAACGTGACGGCATGCGGCAGCGGATCGAGATAGTCAGGAGCGATCGACCGCGGCTGGGTGTCACGATTGGTGGCGATGTTGAAGGTGCGGTTAAAGGAGTTTCGATTGTCGGCGTCACCCCAGGCAGTGCTGCTGACGACGCGGGACTGCGAAGCGGCGACCTGATTACATCGATCAACGGTGAGTCTCTCGGCGCGCCAAGTGCTGATAAAGCGACCACACTGCTGCTTGAATTCATGGAAGGCGTTCAGAACGGCGATACGCTGGACCTTGGCTATATCCGTGACGGCAAGACCGGCGAGGTAGAAGTTGAGCCAAAACCAATAGCGTCGAGAGTATTTGCGTTCTCAGGTAATGGTCGCGAATTCGTAGTACCTGATTCGCCCGAAATTGCTGTTCTGCCGGGTGTGCCGAGGGCTGAAGGCCCCCATGAAATCTTCTTTCATTGGACCAGTGACGGCTGGGGCGACATGGAGCTCGTCGAATTGAACGAGGGACTCGGCCAGTATTTTGGCACCGACCAGGGACTGCTCGTCGTGAGTGCTCCTGAGGCAGAAGCATTGCAGCTGGAAGACGGCGATGTCATCCAAAAAATCGATGGCCGTGAGCCGACATCGGTTCGCCATGCCTTACGAATTCTTGGTTCTTACCAGGCTGGCGAATCGCTGGAACTCGAGATCATGCGCGACAAGAAGCGCAAGACGCTCGACGTAGAGATTCCTGATGGTCTGAGCAGCGGACTTTTACCGCAAGTGATTGCCCCGGAAGCCGTCGTGCAGCCGGCTCGAGCACCAGCACCGTCGAGGCTCGCGGTGCCCGCAGCGCCAACCGAACGAACCTGATCCGAATACCCCAACGCGTGGGCGTGCGTGGTTTTGCTAACATGCGCGCCCATGCGTATCTCCGATTTCAGTTACGACCTGCCCGATGAGCTGATCGCGCGCTTTCCGACCAAGGAAAGGCGTGACAGTCGACTGTTGGAAGTAGGCACCAGTTGCAAAGATCGGCAGTTTGCCGAATTGCCCAACTTGCTGCGCCCTGGAGACCTGTTGGTCTTCAATGACACCAAGGTGATTCCGGCCAGGCTGCGCGGCCGCAAAGAAAGTGGTGGTCGAGTAGAAGTTCTTATTGAGCGAGTAACCGGCGAGACGACGGCACTCGCGCACATCCGTGCATCCAAATCGCCGAAGCCGGGCGGCCAGCTGCGGATTGATGATGCAAATGTCGCGGTGCTTGATCGCGATGGCGAATTATTCTCTCTCGAATTCTCGACACCACTAATGCCGTTACTGGAGCGAAGCGGTGAAATGCCGTTGCCGCCATATCTCGAGCGGGCCGCTGAGAACAGCGACAGCGACCGCTATCAGACTGTCTATGCAAGGGATCCGGGCGCGGTTGCTGCGCCGACCGCGGGCTTGCATTTCGACGATGCCATGCTTGCAGAAACACGAGCTCTCGGCGTCGAACACGCCTGGGTCACCTTGCATGTTGGCGCCGGCACTTTCCAGGCACTGCGCCAGGAGCAGGTCGAGGACAACCGTTTGCACGCGGAGCAGGTCGAAGTCAGTCAGGCAGTTTGCGCTGCGGTCGCTGCAACACGGCAGGCCGGTGGGCGCGTCATTGCCGTTGGTACAACGTCAGTGCGGGCGCTTGAAAGTGCGTCCATACAGGGCGAGCTGCAGAGTTTTCGAGGTGAAACAGATCTGTTTATTTTGCCGGGCTTTGAATTTCGTAGCGTCGACGCGATGCTGACGAATTTTCATTTGCCAGAGTCTTCGTTGCTCATGCTGGTTGCCGCTTTCGCCGGCAAGGAACGGGTTCTGCAAGCCTACGAGCACGCCGTTCGGGAAAAGTATCGTTTCTTCAGTTACGGTGACGCCATGTTTCTCACCCCGGACGTTGCCTCATGAAGTTTGCTCTCACAGCACAGGACGGTGCTGCCCGACGTGGCACCTTGCAGTTTCGGCGCGGTGAAGTTCAGACGCCGACCTTTATGCCGGTCGGAACTTACGGGTCAGTCAAAAGCGTAACACCGGAAGAAGTAAGCTCGGTAGGCGCAGAGATTGTTCTTGGTAACACGTTTCACCTGATGTTGCGGCCTGGCACCGACATTATTCGCAAGCACGGCGGCCTGCACGAATTCATGAACTGGTCAGGCCCGATCCTCACGGACTCCGGTGGCTTCCAGGTATTTTCGCTGGCCGCCATGCGCAAGTTGAGCGAGGAGGGCGTCCGGTTTCGTTCGCCGGTAAACGGCGATGAAGTATTTCTTTCGCCTGAAAAATCGATGCAGGTCCAGCATGACCTCAATGCTGACGTCACTATGGTGTTTGATGAGTGCACGCCATACCCGGCAACCGAATCCGAAGCGCGCGAGTCAATGCAGCTGTCGCTGCGCTGGGCGCAACGCAGTCGCGATGAGTTTGATCGTCTGCGAGCGGCCGCGCCGGAGCGCGGTGAAGCCATTTTTGGCATCGTGCAAGGAGGTGTCTACGCCGATCTTAGGCAGGAGTCGCTCGCCGGATTGACGGAAATCGGCTTCGACGGCCTTGCTGTCGGTGGTCTAGCGGTAGGGGAACCGGAGCACGAACGCATCAAGGTTCTCGACGAGCTAATGCCGACGATGCCCGATGACAAACCGCGCTATCTCATGGGCGTCGGGACACCGGTCGATATCGCAGACTCGGTGTTGCGCGGAATCGACATGTTTGACTGCGTGATCCCAACCCGCCACGCGCGCAATGGCCAATTGTTCACATCCCGGGGCACGGTCAAGTACCGGCATGCGCAATACGCGGAAGATACGTCACCTATCGATCCTGCCTGTGAGTGCTACACCTGTCAGCACTACAGCCTGGCTTACCTGCGACACTTGGTGAAGTGCGGTGAAATACTGGGGCCGCGTCTCGCGACTATTCATAATTTATATTATTATCAGCAACTTATGTTGCGACTCCGGGCCGCGATTGAAGCTGGTTCGCTGGTCGATACGGTCGCCGAAATCAAGGCTTCCTATGCGGGCTGATTGAGTCGACATTGTCGCTGGCCTTGGGTTTTCAGAAGCTGCCCTTATTTCGATAGCTCTGTGCCATAATACCGCGCTATTTTTTCGGGGCCTTTGGCACAGCCCGTCACCTTAAGACAGAGAAGATTTTCTAACTATCATGGACTTCCTAATTCAAACTGCGCACGCGCAAGGCGCGGAGCAAGCTAGCCCATTCGGCATGTTGTTGCCGATGGTCGTTATTTTCGCGGCTTTTTACTTTCTTCTGATTCGCCCGCAACAGAAGAAGCAAAAGGCCCACACGGCATTAGTCTCCGCGCTCAGCGAAGGCGATGAGATCCTGACCGCCGGCGGTATCCTCGGCAAGATCACTGGCGTTAGCGAACACTATGTGATCGTGAAAGTCGCTGAGAACACCGAGATCAAGATGCAAAAATCGAGTGTCGCTCAGGTCGTTCCGAAAGACACATTCGACGCCGCTTAAGCAAACCTGCTCCTTACCGATGAACAAGTACCCAGGCTGGTTAAATACCCTTGTGCTCGTCATTCTGATGACGGGTCTGCTGCTGGCATTGCCGAATTTCTACGGCAGTGTCCCGGCGATTCAGATGTCGGACATGAACGATCAACCGATGGACGATACGCGCCTCACGCAAATCGTACAGACGTTGCAGAATGCCGATCTTGAAGCCGAAGCGGCCTATCTCAAAGACGGTCGTGCTGTGTTGCGCTTTGATTCCGTTGACCATCAGACAGCCGCAGAAGAACAATTGCGGGCCCGCTACGGACGCGAAGCCAGCATCGCTCTGACGCTGGCGCCGAAACTTCCGGACTGGGTTCGCGGCCTGAATCTTTCGCCCATGAGTCTGGGACTTGATCTGCGCGGCGGCGTCTACGTACTGCTCGAAGTCGATATCGATACAGCGATCGAAAAGCGCATGAAATCATACGAATTGGATTTCGACGACCGGTTAAGAGCTGCGGACCTAGGTCGGCATCGGGTTGAGCTAGCAAACAATATCATCACCGTTCGGCTGGCAGACGCAGCGGACCTGTCGACTGCTCGCGGCATCATTCGTAACGCTGATGCAGACGTGCTGATCGCGGACGGTACCGACGGCAAGTCGCTGCTGGTGCGCATGACCGAGACGCAGATCGATGAACGCCGCCGCTTCGCGATTGAGCAGAATGTCACAACGCTGCGCAATCGTGTTGATCAACTTGGCGTAGCAGAACCACTGGTTCAGCAGCAGGGCCTGGAACGCATTGTTGTGCAGTTGCCGGGCGTGCAGGATCCAAATGCCATTATCGATATCCTGGGTGCGACTGCGACCATCGAATTTCGCCTGGTTGATCAGACGGGCACGGAACCCGGTTCACGCAAGTACCCGGCGCGACCAGGTGTTCGATCCGAGGTACTCAAGCGCAAAGTAATCGCATCGGGTGATCAGATCGTTGACGCGAGGTTCGGATACAGTCAGGACGGCGAGCCTGCGGTCTTCATCAACCTGGATTCGATCGGTGGCGCCAACATGCTCGAGACTACGCAGGAAAATGTGCGTAAGCCGATGGCAACACTGTTCATCGAGACCAAGCGCGAAGCGGTAATTCGTAACGGAGTTACCGAATACAAGAAGATTAAGACCGAAGAGATCATCAATATCGCGACGATCCAGGGCGTCTTTAAAGACAGGTTTCAGACAACGGGTATAACGCCCGCAGAAGGGCAGCAACTGGCCCTGTTGCTGCGTGCCGGCGCGCTTGCAGCACCTGTTTACATCGTTGATCAACGAACCATCGGACCGAGTCTTGGGCAGGATAATATCGACCGCGGTTTCAAGGCTGTGCAGATCGGTTTCCTCGCCGTTATTGTGTTCATGGCGGTTTACTATCGCTGGTTCGGCATGATCGCGAATGTCGCGCTGCTGTCCAATCTCGTATTTATCGTGGCGTTGCTGTCTCTACTGCAGGCGTCATTGACTCTGCCAGGCATTGCCGGAATCGTTTTGACAGTCGGTATGGCCGTGGACGCAAACGTTCTTATATTTGAACGAATACGCGAGGAACTTGCGGCCGGAGCGCAGCCACAGGCTGCGATCAGTTCGGGCTACGACAAGGCCCTGTCTTCGATCGCTGATGCCAACATCACAACCCTGATCGCCGCAATTGTGTTGTTCGCTTGGGGCACCGGGCCTATCAAGGGCTTCGCTATCACATTGTCACTTGGCATTATCACCTCAATGTTTACGGCCATCATTGGTACTCGCTCGATCGTGAATCTTGCGTTTGGCGGCCGCAAACTGAGCTCTGTGCCGGTATAGGATTTCGACTGATGCGACTAATTAAACAAAAAACCAGTATCGACTTCCTGAGTGCACCGCGACGCAAATTGGCGCTCGTGATTTCTGCAATCTTGATTATTGTGTCGATAGCGTCAATCGCCACGCGTGGGCTGGAATTCGGTATCGATTTTACGGGCGGAATTTTGCTCGAAATTGGTTATGAGCAGACGGCGGACCTGGAGGCGATTCGCGATAATCTTGGTGCTGCAGGTTTCGACGACGCCCAGGTTATTAATTTTGGATCTGAAAGCGATGTTCTGGTTCGCCTGCCGCCACAGGTTGGCGATACGGATAGCATTCGCGAAGAGTTGCAGAAGATTCTGGCGATTGGTCAGAACAGCATAGACCTGCGTCGACTCGAAACGGTAAGTCCGCAAGTTGGCAAAGAGCTAACTGAAGATGGCGGTCTGGCGATGATCTTTGCTTTGCTTATGATCTTCGCGTACGTGATGTTCCGCTTTCAATGGAAGTTTGCCTTTGGGGCAGTTGCCGCCCTGGTACATGACGTGATCATCACGGTAGGCTTCTTTTCGATCTTTGCACTGCCATTCGACCTGACGGTTGTCGCGGCGGTCCTGGCGGTAATTGGTTACTCGCTAAACGATACGGTCGTTTCGTTTGACCGGATCCGTGAGAATTTTTTCAAGCTTCGCGGTATCGAAGCTTTCGAGTCAATGAACATTTCTGTTAATGAAATGCTGGCGCGTACCTTGATCACAGGTGTTACAACGCTAATCGTATTGACAGCATTGCTAGTGCTCGGCGGCGAATCAATTGGGCCGTTCTCGATCGCGTTGATCGTCGGTATTATCGTTGGTACTTATTCATCGATTTATACGGCAAGTGCGACAGCGCTCTTGCTGGACGTAAACGCCCAGGATCTAATCGAGCCGATCAAGGATCCCGAGCTATTGGACGACCTGCCTTAAACCAGGTCGCGAATCTCAGCAGAGCAAAGTTTCGCAAAGTCGCGGTAGATGCGCGGCGTTCCCGTAAGAACGTGGCCGGTTTCGAGAAAATTCTCGCTGCCGTCCAGACCGCTAACGATCCCCCCAGCTTCGCGAACAATAAGCGCGCCGGCCGCAAGATCCCAGGAATGCAGCCCAGTTTCAAAATACGCATCAAGCCGACCGGCCGCGACGTAAACCATGTCCAGTGCGGCAGCGCCAGCGCGCCGCACTCCTGAGGTGTTCTTGATGGTCTTGGACAGCATGTTCATGTACGGCGTAATTTCCATGTCTGCGTCACGAAATGGAAATCCGGTGCCGATCAGTGCGCGGGACAGGTCGTTCTGGCCACTGACGCGAATGCGGCGGCCGTCGAGCTGTGCGCCTTCGCCGCGCGATGCGGTGAACAATTCCTGGCGCATCGGATCGTAAACGACACCATGCTCCATGCGGCCTTTCACCTGGACACCAATGGAAACGGCAAATACAGGAAAGCTGTGCAGATAGTTTGTAGTGCCGTCGAGAGGATCGATGATCCAAACTGTATCCGACTCGCCGCTGGCGCCACTTTCTTCAGCGAGAATGGCATGATCGGGGTAGTGCTTGTGTATACAGTCGATAACGGCTTTTTCGGCGGCTCTGTCCGCGTCACTGACGAAATCGTTGTGGGCTTTTTGTTCAACCTTGAGCTTGTCGAGGTTGACCATCTTCTTGATCAGTGTGCTACCGGCACGGCGGGCCGCCATCACGGCCACATTGAGTAGTGGGTCCATCAATCGATTCCATTAATGTCAAAGAACTCGGCCATTGGCCGACTGCGGCGCTAGAATAGCGAACTTTGGGTCAGATTAGCCAGCCATGTCGATACGAATTGTCCTTGTAGGTACCACCCACCCCGGAAATATTGGGGCGGTTGCGCGTGCCATGAAGAACATGGGGCTGTCTGATCTCGCTCTGGTCAGGCCGAAGACTTTCCCGCATGCCAAGGCGACCGCTCGTGCCTCCGGTGCCGTTGATGTCCTGAAAAATGCGACGGTCGTGGAGACCCTGGCCGAGGCGATCGAAGATTGCGTATTTGTAGCAGGTGCAAGCGCGCGGTCGCGATCGCTGGCATGGCCGACAATGGAGCCCCGTGAGTGTGCGGCCAAGTTTCACCAACTCAGCAATGAAGGCGTTGTGGCCGCTGTATTTGGGCCTGAAAAATCCGGGTTGTCGAATTCTGACCTGGACCATTGCGATACCTTGCTGACAATTCCGACGAATCCTGATTTCAGCTCGTTAAATCTCGCGATGTCCGTGCAGGTCTTAACTTATGAATTGCGGATGGCGGCCGTTGGTGCCACGGCAGCGCATTACGAGCACGATGCGCCGCTCGCGACCAGTGAGGAACTCGAGCATTTCTACGCGCATCTCGAAAAGGTGCTGATGGAGGTGGATTTCCTGGACCCGGAGAATCCACGCCATCTTATGCGTCGCCTGCGACGATTGTTCATTCGCGCCGATGTCGACAAGAACGAGATCAATATCCTGCGCGGAATCCTGTCGGCAATTGACAAGAGTCGAGGTGCTGCCAAGTGAGCGCATACAGCGATCTCACTTACCTGGACTATGCAGCGACGACGCCGGTCGACGCTCGCGTGGCGGCAAAGATGGCGGAACTCCAGGCGATCGGTGGCGACTTTGCCAATCCGTCAGCCATTCATCCGGCTGGTCGCCGCAGCAGCCAACACGTAGCAGCGGCCGCTGAGAAGTTGGCGGCCCTGCTAAATGCAGCGCCGCAGCGCTTGTATTGGACGTCGGGTGCCACCGAGTCAAACAATCTGGCGATTCAGGGTGCAGCCCGCCAGCGCGCACATCGCGGTAAGCACCTGGTGACCATGCTGACCGAACACAAGGCGGTCACCGACGTTTTTGTTGAGTTGCAGGCACAGGGCTTCGATGTGACCTGGTTGCGGCCGGACGCCGAAGGTCTGCTCGACCTGGCGGAGCTGCGGTCCGCGCTGCGTGATGACACGCAACTGGTCTCCGTGATGCACGTGAATAACGAGACCGGCGTCATCCAGGACATCGCACAGATCGGCGCGATCTGCCGGAATAGGGACGTACTGTTTCATGTGGATGCGGCGCAGTCTGTCGGTAAGTTACCCATTGATCTGGCGGTACTGGAGGTCGATTTATTGTCAGCAACAGCACACAAACTATATGGCCCGAAGGGAATCGGCGTCCTGTATGTCGCCGACCGGCCCAACGTGCACCTTGAGCCGCTACTTTTCGGCGGTGGCCAGCAAACCCGACTTCGACCAGGCACGCTCCCTGTGCCGCTTATCGCAGGCTTTGGTGTCGCTGCAGAAATAGCCGCAGCCAGTATGCAGAGCGACGCTGCGCACGTGCAAAGCCTGCGTGATCGCCTGTGGCACGGTATTCAGGATATTCCGGGGATTCGGACAAATGGTGATCCGGGAAAAACATATGCGGGGCTGCTGAACGTAAGTGTTGCCGATATCGAAGGCGAAAGTCTGTTGCTGGCGCTGGAACCGCTTTGCGTGGCGACGGGTTCCGCGTGCAACTCCACCAATCAGGAGCCGTCCCACGTGTTGCGAGCGCTGGGTCGCACGGATGATGAAGCGCAAAGTGCAATTCGATTTAGCCTGGGCCGACCGACAACGACTGACGAGATCGATTTCGCAATTGATTGCTATCGCACAGCCGTTGAGCGACTGCGCAGACTAGCCCCGGAGGCGACGATATGAGCGTCGGTACATTCGTTGCAGATCCCTATAATGCGCGTGTCAGAGAGCTATTCGCCGACACGAGCCATGCAGGGACTATTGCAGGCGCTATCGGTGTGGCTAATGTCGACCAGGGTGTGTGCGTTGAGATGTCGGCCTGCCTGACAGCTGGACGGATCGAAACGCTGCGTTACCGGGTTCGGGGCTGTCCGCACAGCATCGCAGCCTGCGAAGCTATAGCTCGAGAATTTACTGGCAGCGATGTTTCGGAGCTCGAGAAATTTTCTGTGGCGGAACTTATGCAAAGTCTGGCTGTACCTGCAGCGAAAAGCGGACGTATACTTGCGCTCGAAGATACGGTTCGCCAGCTGGGAACAGCGCTCCGAGCAGCACAATCACCTGTAGAATCAGACTAGACCATGGCAATTTCATTGACAGAATCGGCCGCAAATCGCGTCCAAAAATATCTCGACACGCGCGACGACAGCGTTGGCTTGCGGCTGGGTATCACCAAGACAGGCTGCTCCGGCTACTCCTATGTCATCAACTATGCGGAAAAGGTCGGTAGCGACGACGTCATCTTCGAAGACAGGGGTGTGAAAATCGTCGTAGATCCCGATGCTTTGCGGCTAATCGACGGCACAGAGGTCGATTTTGTCAAAAATGGCCTGAATGAGGCCTTCAGCTTCAAAAATCCCAACGTCTCAGGTGAATGCGGTTGTGGCGAAAGCTTCAACGTCTGACGTAAAATTACCTGCTTAAACAAATGGATCGGGCGAGCCTCGATTCCCTCAATATTCTCAAATCAAAGGAACAGCACATGGCCGTTGAGCAGACGCTCTCCATCATCAAACCCGATGGCGTACAAAAAAACCTGATTGGCGAAATTTATGGCCGATTCGAAAAAGCCGGGCTGCAGATTGTGGCAGCGCGCATGATGCATCTCACTACCGAACAAGCCGAAGGGTTTTACGCGGTTCACAAGGAACGGCCCTTCTATGGTGATCTGGTCAGTTACATGATGTCGGGTCCTGTCGTCGTTCAGGTGCTAGAGGGCGAAAATGCGATCGCCGCACACCGTGAAATCATGGGCGCCACAAATCCGGCAGAAGCTGATCCGGGCACGATACGTGCGGATTTCGCAGACAGCATCGAAGAGAACATCTGTCACGGTTCCGACGGTCCCGATACGGCAGCCACTGAAATCGCCTTTTTCTTCGGCGATGGCGGTGTGTGCCCGAGAACGCGCTAGGCAAGACGTTGTCGGGTCAGGCTGACAAGACAAACCTGCTCGGGTTGCCGCAAGGCGACCTAGAGCAGCATTTTGTCGAGATGGGCCAGAAGCCGTTTCATGCCCGCCAGTTCATGCGCTGGGTATATCAGCGCGGCGTACTGGACTTCGAGCAGATGACGGATCTTGCGAAATCGCTGCGGACAGGGCTAGCAGCTACCGCGACATTGGCGTTGCCCGAGGTGCTGTCGCAGCATGACTCGAAGGATGGAACCGTCAAATGGTTGTTTGCCAGCGGTTCCGGCCAGGCAGTTGAAGCCGTGTTTATTCCGGAGACCGAGCGCGGCACCTTGTGCATATCTTCGCAGGTCGGTTGCGCGCTTGATTGCGCGTTCTGTGCGACCGGGGCGCAAGGCTTCAACCGGAACCTCTCCGCTGCAGAAATTGTTGGGCAGGTCTGGCACGCAAATCAGACACTGCCGCGCCGCAGTAACGGCGAATTTGCGGTTACCAATGTCGTATTCATGGGAATGGGCGAGCCGCTCGCGAATTACCGCAACCTGGTGCCTGCCACCCAGTTGTTGCTGTCGGATCTCGCTTACGGCCTGTCGAGGCGGAAGGTCACGGTCAGTACCTCGGGCATAGTGCCGCACATCGACAAGCTGGGCGATGAATGCAATGTCGCTCTGGCAGTGTCACTGCACGCGCCAAACGACGAACTGCGCAATCGGCTCGTGCCAATTAACAAGATTCACCCGATTGCCGAGTTGTTAGATGCTTGCTGGCGGTATACCGAGAAGCATGCGAAGCGTTTCATTACGTTCGAGTACGTGATGTTGCGTGGCGTCAACGACTCTTTGCAGCAGGCAGATCAACTCGCGAACCTGCTGGATGGCAAACCGGCCAAAGTTAACCTGATACCTTTCAATCCGTTTGACGGCAACGAATTCGCGCGATCGTCGGCAGATACAATCCGGCAATTCCAGGCGCGCCTACGTAAGCGCGGCATGATTGTTACGACCCGACGCACCCGTGGAGACGATATCGATGCAGCATGTGGGCAATTGGCTGGTAAAGTTAGCGATCGGGTAAGAGTTCGACTGGGCGAGAAGAACATAAGGACAGCATCAGCATGAGAGCGACAGAATGAGCGGTAGCATGGGCAAGCGAGTTCAATTCCTGGTCAGTTTTCTGATTCTGGCCGTCATGGCGGGCTGCGTGTCGACGACCGAAGGCGGGCCGGAGACTGACCCGGACCCGCAAGAGGCAGCGGAACTGCTGTATCAGCTTGGCGCACGCTACTATCGAAACGGTGAGTATGAGCTGGCCAAAGAGCGACTTTTGATGTCGATCGACAAGGATTCGCGTAACCCGATTACCTATACGACCCTGGCTTTGACTTACGAGAAGCTTGATAACTTGCGTCTGGCAACCGAGTCCTATGAAGAAGCGATCAAGATCGCGCCCAAGAACTTCGACGTTCTCAACACCTACGCGGTTTTTCTATGCCGCTACGGTAATTATGATGAGGCACAAAAGAATTTCGAACGCGCCATCAATACTCGTGAGAACGACGACCCTGAAATCACGTTGACCAATGCCGGCGTTTGCATGTTGGAAAAGCCGGATCCGGTACAAGCGGAAACGTATTTCCGGGAAGCGTTAAGTCACAAGTCGACCTATGGTGACGCCTTGTTGCAATTGTGTCTTCTTAAATTTCGGATGTCCGATCACCTGACCGCTCGTGGCTTCATGCAACGCTACCTGTCGAGTAACCCACCGTCCGCAGAGGTGCTCTTCCTGGCATTGCAGATCGAAGACGCTTTGGGCGACGATAAAGAGCGCACGGAATACAGCAATCGAATCTTGCGCGAGTACCCACAATCGCCAGAAGCTCGCAAGGTAATGGAATCTTATTCGCAATGAGCGACGCAACCGACACACCGGAAGAGCAGGTCGCGAACGAGGGCGATGATCTGCGCTGTGGCGAGCGGCTGGCTGAGGCACGTCGCGAGCAACAGATTTCGGTAGTCGAAGTGGCCAAGGAGCTACACCTTGACGAGCACAAAGTCCGAGCGCTGGAACGCAATGAGTTTGAAGTCCTCGGAGCACCTGTATTTGCCAAAGGTCATTTGAGAAAGTATTCGCAATTGGTCGGCGTCGATGAAGATGATGTTTTCGCGGACTACTACGCGATGACCCGGTCAGACGGTATGCCGCCGATTGTCTCGAGGCGCAAGAAAATACGCGCGGAGATGTCGCCGGGACCCTGGATAGCTGTAATTGTCGTGATCCTCGTCGCTGCTGCAGCTTACTGGTGGTTTGTTATTCGCAGTGACAATACGGTCGTCAATACAGCAGATCCCGTGCAACAGGCGCCGGAACAAGAGTCGCAGCCCGATTCGACCGAAACGCAGCCCGCGCAAGAACAACTCGGTGATGCCGAGCCTGTTATCGAGGACGTCGTTGTGGAAGAACCTGTGACAGAGCCAGCCGTGCAGATAGCCGAGCCCGAGCCGGCACCGGCGGACCAAATCAGAGTATCGCTATCGTTCAGCGGCGACTGCTGGACGGAGATTAGCGACGCGGATGGAGAGCAACTTTTTTTCAGCATGGGTCGCACTGGCGAAACCGTGCAACTTAGTGGCAAGCCACCGATTACGGCATTATTCGGCAACGCCGATAATGTAGAAGTACTCGTCAATGACAGCAGCTATGAGCTGCCGGAACCAAATAGCGCAAATCGCACAGTACGCGTTGCCATCCTTAATCAGTAGCAGATCCAGTGAAACCAAAAGCAATACGGGGAATGAACGATATCCTGCCGGACGTATCCGGTACCTGGCGATATCTAGAGGGGGTTGTGCAGGATTTGGTGCACGCCTACGGCTATTCAGAAATTCGTTTGCCGTTGCTCGAGCACACAGAGCTGTTTCGACGCTCTATCGGCGAGGTTACCGACATCGTCGAGAAGGAAATGTATACCTTCGCTGATCGCAATGACGAAAGTCTGACGTTGCGTCCGGAAGCGACCGCCAGCGTGGTACGGGCCGGCATTACGAATGGCCTGCTGCA
>JBPCXZ010000261.1:0-3366 GCA_051008055.1 Woeseiaceae bacterium | reverse complement strand
GAACGATGCCGTCGGCGGCGTTGTTCAGGCCGTTACCCATGTGCCCAGGTTCGACTCCTCGGAGCGGCAGGTGCGCGGTGGGTTATTCACATCCTTTGATTCTGCAGAGCTGGGCAAGTCGCTGCGTGGCACGTTGGATTTTGGTACTAGCGAGCTCGCATCGTCGGTCAGTGCCGGATATCTTGAGACGGGCGATCGGCGTACCGGAAGCGGTGAGCGAATTGGCCCTAGCGGCTATGATTCTAAGGCGGCCCGATGGGTGCTGTCCGGCACGCCGGATGACAATCGTTCATGGCTATTCGACGTCCATTATCTCGAGCAACCGAAAACACCGCGTGTAGACGAGCTGGTGCCGGGCTTCGGGCAGACCGAGCCGTCTTCGTCTGAATTTTTCTTCGAGCCAAACCGTCGAACCTTTGTGCATGGCAAATACTCAGTTGCAGAAGGCTGGGGCGGCCTGGACTGGACCGGCGATGTAGCCTGGCAGCGAATCGACGATGATCGTACTACCCGTGATTATCAGGCGACCGACCGGCGCCGTGAAACTAATAGCAGCGACTTATTTGGTTTAACCGTGAGCGCGTCGCGCCTGAGTGACATCGGTTCATGGATTATTGGCGCCGAGTTTTATGACGACAAGGTGCGTAGTGAGCGATTTGAAGAAAACTTGTTGACCGGTGTTGTGCAGGAAAGAGCGGCTCGATTCCCGGACGGCTCGACGGTCCAGCAGTTCGCGTTGTTTGCCAACCTGCAGCGCCAGGTTAACGACCGCAATAACGTGAGTGTTGGTTTGCGGGGCACGAACGATCAGGTCACGTTGCCGCAGACGCTGGTGTCGGCCGCGGCGGATATCAGCAACACCGACGTGAGTGGTGATTTGGGCTGGATCTTTGACCTGAATGATCGCTGGCAGTTGCTTGCGAATATCGGCTTGGGATTCCGGGCACCCAATGTTTTTGACCTGGGTACGTTTGGCAACCGACCCGGCAATCGTTTCAATATTCCCAATACAACGCTGGAGTCCGAGCAGGTGACTCAATTGGATTTTGGCGGTCGCTATCAATCGGACAAGCTGAAGTTTGAATTAATGGCGTATGCGCTTAACTATGACAATCGTATTACGTCGGTCGATACCGGCGCAGTTACTCCCGAAGGCCGCGATATCGTGCAGAGTGTTAATGCCGCTGAGTCGTCGATCCATGGCCTGGAGGCAGCGCTGGACTGGCAGATCAGTGACACCTTCGGTTTGCATGCAATGTTGAATTACACCTGGGGCGAACAGCAGGTCAGTGGAGAATTGGCGGAACCGGCCGGTCGCATACCGCCGCTGAATGGCCGCGTGACCGCCGAGTACGTGACGGGAAGCGACTTCTTGCTGAGCGGATGGGTTCGATTCGCGGATGAACAGGATCGTCTGAGCGCGCGCGACGTTCGAGATGTGCGAATAGATCCCGACGGTACGGCCGGCTGGGGTATCGTCGGGCTTAGTGCGCAAAAGGAGTTTTCGCAAAACTGGTGGGTTTCCCTGACGCTGGAAAACCTGCTCGATAAGCGTTATCGCAATCATGGTTCAGGGCTGGATGCTCCCGGGCAGAACGTGATTTTTAGTGCTCGTTACGAGTGGTAGTAGTTCTTCAATCGCAATTCGGTCACGGAAAACAAAAAAGCCCCCAAAAATGGAGGCCTTTATTGTTTGGTGCCCAGGAGAGGACTTGAACCTCCACCTACTTACGTAGACTAGCACCTGAAGCTAGCGCGTCTACCAATTCCGCCACCTGGGCATTTTGCGATGTTCCGGTCAGAAATGCGTACAATCGCAGCTCTGACGGAGGGTGGCGACTCTACTGAAAGCCGCTGCGCCAGTCAATCAATCTCAAGCATTCAAACGATTCACCTGAGGGTATTACATCAACAAGCCTTACAAGCACCCAATTCCGAGCCGCAACAAGCTGCTCGAATACTTAGAAAACGCCGGCCGGCCGGTCAAGGCCAGTGCCATTATGAAAGACCTCGGCCTCAAGGGGCAGCGTACCCGCGGACTATTGGTAGACCGGCTCTACAAAATGGTCCGAGCCGGGCAGATCATCGAAAACCGTCGCAACGAATTTTGCCTGACGGCGAAGCTGGACCTGATCACCGGCACCGTGAGCGGCCACCGCGATGGCTTTGGTTTCGTCATCCGCGAGGACGGTGGCGGCGACGACATCTATTTGTCAGCCCGGGAAATGCGTTCCGTATTCGACGGCGACCGGGTCGCAATCAAAGTTATTGGCAAGGATCGACGTGGCAAGCCTGAAGGGGAGCTCGTCGAGGTCCTAAAGCGCGGCACCCGTGAAGTGGCCGGTCAGTTCATTCGGGAACGCGGTATTGGTCTGGTGATACCGGACAACGCCAGAATCTCGCACCGCATACTGATCGCCAAGGGCGAGGCTAAAGGCGCGAAACCTGGACAGATGGTTGTCGCAGAAATCCTGGATTATCCGTCACAGATTGAACAGGCCACCGGCAAGATCGTGCGCATCATTGGTGACCCTAACCAAAAAGGTATAGCGACAGACATCGCCATTGAGTCGCACTCGATACCTACGAACTGGCCGAAAGCGGTCAAAGAAGAGATTAAGCAGTTCGGCAAGACGGTGCCCGCCAGTGGCAAGAAGGGCAGGGTCGACCTGCGTGATACCGATCTTCTGACTATTGACGGTGCTGACGCTCGAGACTTCGATGATGCTGTTTTCTGTGAGAAAAGCGGTGACGGTTGGCGACTGTTGGTTGCGATCGCCGATGTTGCTCACTATGTGCAGGTAGGCACGGCGTTGGATAAACAGGCGATCACACGCGGCACGTCGGTGTATTTCCCCGACCGGGTTGTACCGATGTTGCCCGAGGTCTTATCGAACGGCCTTTGTTCATTAAACCCCAAGGTCGATCGGCTTTGCATGGTGTGTGAAATGCGCATAGGCAAGGACGGCAAAGTAAAGAGTTCGAAGTTTCTTGAAGGGCTGATGCGATCTTCGGCGCGCCTGACTTACAGCCAGGTGGGTGAATTCCTGGAGGGCAAGTCGAAGACGTCAGTGCCGAAGCCGCTGCACGGAATGGTGCGTGAGCTGCATGCGCTATACAAAGCGTTTGCAAAGGCGCGGCAGCGCCGTGGTGCGATCGAGCTGGACTTGCCGCAGACGCGCTTCGAGCTGGGCGAGAACGGCGAAATCGTCGGTATCAAGGCAGTGGACAGGAACGATGCCCATAAACTGATTGAAGAGTGCATGATCGCGGCGAACGTTGAGGCCGCCAAGTTCCTGCGCAAGAACAAAATACCCGGTCTGTATCGTGTGCATCCCAAACCAGACGTCGAGCGCTTTGATGAGC
>JBPCXZ010000260.1:0-3273 GCA_051008055.1 Woeseiaceae bacterium | reverse complement strand
TGATTCAGGTCTACAGTCTGCGCGGTCATCAGATCGCCGATATCGATCCGTTGGGATTGATGGACCGGCCGGTTCCTGGTGTATTGAAGCTCGACTACCTGGGTTTGACCGACGCCGATATGGACAGCGAGTTCTATACCGGTGGTCTCGCTGGCATGGAAAACGCGCGCATGAAGTTGCGCGATATTCTGGAGCTGCTGCGCTCTATCTATTGCGGCAAGATCGGCGCGGAGTTCGCACATATTTCGCGAGCACGTGAACGATTGTGGCTGCGCAATAGATTCGAAAAAGGCGCGGCTGCTGATACGCTTTCCAATGAAGAAAAAGCATCAATTCTTGAGCATCTGACGAGCGCAGAAGGCATCGAGCGTTACCTGCATACTCGCTACGTCGGTCAAAAACGGTTCTCGCTGGAAGGCGGTGAAAGCCTCGTGCCGTTACTCGACGATGTCATTCAGCAGGGCGGCGCGACCGGCATCCGTGAGATTGTCATCGGCATGGCGCACCGTGGCCGGATAAACGTGCTGGTCAACATTCTCGGTAAGTCGCCGGAAGAGCTGTTCGAAGAGTTTGAAGGCAACTACGATCTGGATGAATTGCAGGGTTCCGGCGATGTGAAGTACCACAAGGGCTTCTCTGCGGACATGAAAACGCCCGGTGGCAATGTGCACATCGTACTGGCGTTCAATCCCTCACATCTCGAGATCGTCAACCCGGTCGTGGAAGGCTCCGTGCGCGCTCGCCAGCAACGACGCAATGACACGGAGCGACACGAAGTGTTACCGGTTCTGGTTCATGGTGACGCGGCGTTCGCTGGTCAAGGTGTTGTCACTGAAACTTTTCAGATGTCGCAGACAAACGGTTTTCGTACTGGCGGAACAGTTCACATCGTCGTGAACAATCAGATCGGCTTTACGACCAGCCGGCCGTCAGATTCGCGCTCGACAGACTATTGCAGCGACGTTGCCAAGATGATCGAGGCTCCGATCTTTCACGTTAATGCTGATGATCCGGAAAAAGTCTTGTTTGTCACGCGGTTGGCGCTGCAATACCGGCAAAAATTTAAAAAGGATGTCGTTATCGATCTTGTTTGTTATCGACGACATGGTCACAACGAAGCGGACGAACCTGCAGCGACTCAACCAATCATGTATGGCCAGATTCGCGACCAGGCAACGACACGTGCGCTGTATGCGCGCAAGCTGGTGGAACAGGGCGTCATCACTGCAGAAGATGCGGTGCGGTTACAAGACGACTATCGAGACCGACTGGATCGCGGTGAGCCGGTGCCGAAGTCGACTCTCGGCATGATTGGTGACGAGTTCACCGTCGACTGGAGTCCGTATCGCGACGTAGAATGGAACGACGCCGTCGACACGACGATTAGCCCGAAGACAGTCGATGAACTGAGTGCCGCGATAACCCATCTCCCGGCGGACATGAAACTGCACGGTCGAGTCCAGCGGATCATTGATGAGCGCGTCAATATGGCGGCCGGCAAAGTAGATATGGACTGGGGCTTTGCGGAAACGATGGCGTACGCTTCGCTGATCAAAGAGGGCGTGAACTGTCGGCTGGTCGGCCAGGACAGCGGCCGTGGCACTTTCTTTCACCGTCACGCAGTGCTCCACAATCAGGTCAACAATCGTGAGTACACACCGTTAACGAGTATTGTCGATCGCAAGGACGCGTTTCGAGTGATCGATTCGCTGTTGTCTGAAGAAGCCGTGCTCGCTTTCGAGTATGGCTATGCGACGACAGAGCCGGAGACGATGGTGATCTGGGAAGGGCAGTTTGGTGATTTCGTCAATGGCGCCCAGGTGGTAATCGATCAGTTCATCAGCTCTGGTGAAGCGAAGTGGGGTCGATTGTGCGGCATGACGATGTTCTTGCCGCATGGCTATGAAGGTCAGGGACCAGAGCATTCTTCGGCCAGGCTTGAACGGTTTTTGCAGCTCTGTGCGGAACACAATATTCAGGTCTGCGTTCCGTCGACGCCGGCGCAGATGTTTCACATGTTGCGACGACAAATGTTGCGACAATTCAGGAAACCACTCATTGTGCTGACGCCAAAGAGCTTGTTGCGTCACAAGATGTCGGTTTCGCCTGTGACGTCGTTGTCCAGTGGCGCGTTCGAGTTGATAATTCCCGAAACTGCGGACATCGCGGCGCAAGACACTAAGCGCGTTGTGTTCTGTAGCGGCAAAGTCTATTTCGATTTGCTGGAAGCCAGGAAAGTGCATGGCATGAGCGACGTCGCGTTGGTTCGGATCGAACAAATCTATCCGTTCCCCGTTGAAGATTATGCGGCACAGTTGCAACAATACGCGCACGTTAAGGACTTTATCTGGTGTCAGGAAGAGCCCCAGAATCAGGGCGCCTGGTATCAGATTCGTCACCGTCTGCAAGAAGCGATGGGCGATGATCAACAACTTTACTATGCGGGACGGCCGTCTGCGGCAGCTCCTGCTTCCGGAATATTCAAGGTACATTTACAACAACAGCAGGCATTGCTTGACGCCGCGCTCGGCATTGAGACCAAGGCGAGCAAGTCTGCGAAACCCAGAGAGGCTGGTCGAAGCAAGAAATGACAATTGAAATCAAAGTCCCGCAATTGCCGGAATCGGTGAGCGACGCAACGCTGGTTGCCTGGCACCGCAAAGCCGGTGATGCCGTATCGCGTGACGAAAATCTCGTCGATCTCGAGACAGACAAGGTTGTGCTTGAGGTTCCTGCCCCTGCTAGCGGCGTTCTTCAGGAAATTAAAATCGAAGACGGTGCAACTGTAGTCGCAGGTGACGTGCTGGCCATTCTGGCAGAAGGCGATGCCAAATCAGCGCCTGCTGCGGCTAAGATTGAAGCACCTGTAGTCGAACAAAAGGAAGCGGCAACGGAGACGCCAGCCGCGGGTTCAATCAAGACCAGCCCGGCCGTTCGTCGCCTGCTCGAAGAACACGATCTCGACGCGACGATGGTGACGGGCTCAGGCAAGGACGGACGCTTAACCAAAGCGGATGTAATGTCGTTTTTGAAATCGGATAACAGCGGCAACGTGACTCCGGGCGACCCTGCACCGGCGGTCGCTGACGGCGAGCATGTGGTCGCACTGGAACGCCACGAGGAGCGGGTGCCAATGACCCGCTTGCGCGCACGTATCGCGGAACGATTGCTGGAGGCGCAGAGCTCGGCAGCCATGCTGACGACGTTCAATGAAGTCGATCTCACAGAAGTTATTGCGCTGCGCAGTCGTTACAAGGAAAGCTTCGAAAAGAA
>JBPCXZ010000259.1:0-3472 GCA_051008055.1 Woeseiaceae bacterium | reverse complement strand
GCGAGGTTACCGACATCGTCGAGAAGGAAATGTATACCTTCGCTGATCGCAATGACGAAAGTCTGACGTTGCGTCCGGAAGCGACCGCCAGCGTGGTACGGGCCGGCATTACGAATGGCCTGCTGCACAATCAGCGTCACAAGCTCTGGACGTCAGGGCCAATGTTTCGCTACGAAAAGCCGCAAAAAGGGCGCTATCGGCAGTTTCATCAATTCGACGTAGAAGCGCTCGGCTTTGCCGGTCCTGATGTCGATGCAGAACTGATCATCATGAGCGCGCGACTGTGGCAAAAGCTCGGAATTGACCGTATCGAGCTGCAAATCAACTCCCTGGGATCTGCCGAGTCGCGGGCGGACTACCGCGAAACCCTTGTAAAGTACTTTTCAGGCGTGAAAAACGAGCTTGATGACGATAGTATTCGCCGCCTCGAGCAGAATCCGCTGCGCATCCTCGATAGCAAAAACCCTGATATGCAAGGGATTGTTGAGGCCGCTCCGGTCATGCTCGATCATCTGGACGAGGAATCTGCGGCTCATTTTGCGGAACTGCAGGCCTTGCTGGATGCCGCTGGGATTCAGTATTCGATTAACCCTCGGCTGGTCCGCGGTCTCGATTACTACAATCGAACAGTTTTTGAGTGGGTAACCGACGCGCTGGGGTCGCAGGGTGCAGTCTGCTCTGGCGGGCGCTACGACGGCCTGGTTGAGAAGCTGGGCGGACGTTCGACGCCGGCGGTGGGTTGGGCGATGGGCATGGAACGATTCGTCGCATTGTTTGAGGCCTGCGGTGGCAGTGCCCCGGCACAGGATGCGGACGTGTATCTCGTGGCAGTAGGTGAGGACGCGGTAAGACGTGCGCTGACCCTGGCAGAGGAAATACGTAGCAATAATGATGGTATCCGGGTAGACGTAAACCTGGGTGGTGGCAGCTTCAAGTCACAGTTGAAACGGGCCGACAAGAGCAATGCGCAATATGCATTGATCCTGGGCGAGCAGGAGCTCGCGGACGGCAATATTGGAATGAAACCATTGCGCAGTGCTGAGGATCAAATCAGTGTCGCGATGGACGAAGTGGCCGCAAAACTCGCGGCCAAATTGGATAAATAAACGTAAAGGCAGTTTTGTGGACGACTTACAGTCAGAGAAAGAACAAATTGAAGAAATGCGCGCGTGGTGGGCGGAGTACGGCAAGATGGTTATTGGCGGAATCGTCATCGGCATCGCGGCGCTGGTCGGTTTCAATCAATACAACGCAAATACATTGGCGACGCAGATTGAAGCATCAGAGCGATTCGAAACCCTGGTTGGTCATGTTGTGGACGGGGACGTCGACGCGGCAAAGTTTGTCGCAGATGACCTGGTAGCCAACTACGCCGACACAACTTACGCGGCGCAATCCAAACTGGCGCTGGCACGGTTGTATATGGATCAGAATCGAGACGAAGACGCGGCTGAGACGCTGCGCCAGTTACTGGCTATGAATGCAGATGAGAACCTGCAGAGTATCGGCCGGCTGCGACTCGCCAGTGTCTTGCTGTATCAGGAAAAAGCAGAAGAAGTCGTAACGCTGCTGGAAAATTCTGATTCGCCGGCGTTTGCAGGTCTGACCGATGAAACATTGGGCGATGCATTCACGGCTTTGGGCGAATATGAGAAGGCAGCAGAGGCTTACAACCGCGCCCTTGCAGACCCATCGCCGGTGCCGTCGGTGGACCGTGCTCTGGTAGAAATGAAGCTGACCGATTTGCCGCAGGTCGTGGTTGCAGAAGCGGATGATGCCGAGAATTCAGCCGTGGAACCTGCAGCCGAAGACGAAGTTGCAGACGAGACAGCCGAAGAAACGGCGCCTGAGGAGGGAGACTCCGAGTGATGCGACGATTTCGCATTGTCGGTCTTGTTGTCGCTACCCTGCTGGTCGCAGGCTGTAGTTGGTTTAGTGACGACGATGACAAAGCACTTGAGCCACTCAAGTTGGTCGACATCGAAACGACGGTCGATGTGCGCAAAGTGTGGAGCGCCAAGCTTGGCGATGATGCCGAATTCCTGCGTGTGATGTTGCGACCTGCCGGCGACGGCAATCGCGTCTATGCAGCGAGTCGAGATGGCAATGTGTTGGCCCTGGATGCCGAAACCGGTAACCAGGCATGGAAGATTGAGTTGGATCTGGAGTTGTCTGCTGGTCCGGGTGTTGGTGACGGCATGATCGCAGTCGGTTCGGCCGACGGCCTGGTCATCGTACTTAACAGCAGCGACGGTACGGAGCGCTGGCGCGCGAACCTGAGCGGCGAAATTCTCGCTCCGCCGGTAATAGCAGACGAGTCTGTCATTGTTGCGACAATCGATAACCGGCTGCGCTCCTTACGCGGTTACGACGGTGAAGAAAAATGGATCCTCGAAAAGAAGACTCCATCATTGACGATGCGCGGCTCGGCATCGCCGGCAATTTCGGGTAACTCGGTTATCGCAGGCTTCGATAACGGTCGTCTGGTTGCGGCGGATGTTGATTCTGGCGATATCGTTTGGGATTCATTCCTGGCACCGCCGAGCGGCCGTTCAGATCTCGAACGGCTGTCCGACATCGACGGACACATCAGTGTGGTGGGCCAGGATATTTACGCTGCCGGCTACCAGGGTCGACTTGCTGCCGTTGCAGCAGAGTCGGGGCAGGTGCTGTGGTCGCGAGAGATATCCTCTTATGTTGGCGTTTCTGCAGACTGGAACAGTGTCTATACCACCAATGAGACAGGTGAAGTTATTGCATTGACCCGTCGAACTGGCCAGGAAACCTGGCGTCAGGCTTCATTGTTGCGTCGTGAACCGACCTTGCCGGTTTCATTTGCGACAACCGTGGTCGTCGGCGACCTTGACGGTTACCTGCATTTCTTTAGCGTCATTGACGGCACGCCCGTGGCGCGGTTGCGGCAGGGGGGTGCGGGGATCTCCGCAACGCCGGTCGTCATAGCTGACCGCCTGTATGTGCAGAGCGATTCCGGTTCTCTTGCTGCGTACGAGGTACGGTTGCCAAAGACGCAACCTGACGCTCCTCCCGTCGCCGAAGACGAAGGCGCTTAGCCCGAGTTTTCGGGGCCAAGTCCCATGCTTCCTGTCGTTGCATTGATCGGCCGACCGAACGTTGGTAAGTCGACCCTGTTTAATCGCCTGACACGTTCGCGTGACGCATTGGTTGCCGACTATTCCGGCCTTACTCGTGATCGACAATACGGCTTCGGCAAGTTGGGCCCGTTGCCGTACCTGGTGATAGATACCGGCGGTGTTGCTGGCGGTGAGGAAGGCATCAATGAGCTCATGGTCGATCAGACCATTCGCGCTTTGCAGGAAGCAGACGTTGCGTTGATCATGGTCGACGGCCGTAGCGGTTTGACCGCGGCGGACGAGCATGTAGCCGAACTGGCACGAAAACATGCGCAGAAGACTTTTCTGGTCGTTAATAAGTCTGAAGGGCTGGACCAGGC
>JBPCXZ010000258.1:0-32354 GCA_051008055.1 Woeseiaceae bacterium | reverse complement strand
TGTGGCGAAACACTATCGTCGGTCAATGACACTTGCATACGACTGACGTCAACGCGCGCCAAAGACACGGACCAGCCATCGTCTTCGGCCACAGGCGGAGCTGTTTCCTCCTGCTCAATTCCTGCATCACCTTCGGTTGCTGACGAAATATTCAGTTCACCGAATTCGTCGCGGTACAGTTCGAGCACACTGTCGTCCAGGCTGATCGATCCAATCTTTGCCTGTTGCTCGGGAATCCGCAGGCTGCCACCGTCTATGCGAAAACTCGGAATCGAGAACACATCGCGATCCGCATCGTCACCTTCTGCAGTCTCGCGACCGTGGGTTCGCAGCAGTACATCGTTGAAGGCAAGACTGAAGTTGTCGACATCAATATCGAGCTGTCCATCCTCAAGTGTGTCGATGCTGTAGTCGAGGCTGACATCAGCGTCGCCTTCAACAGCTTCGTAGCCGAGTGGATCTTTCAGATACGCAGAAATGAGCGGGAAATGCGATCCTTCAACAGATGCACGGCCAGAGGAGCGCAATGGATTGAGCTGCAGGCTACCGCTCCAGCTAAAGGTGCCGGTCGTTTCCGTCGTGATAACGACTTCCTGTCTGCCTTCGCCCTGCGGCAAGGTGCTGAGATCCAGAATCTGTACGTTAACCGGCCCAAAAGTGGTGGATACGGACTCAGCTGGCACCGCGTCATCCCAGCTCAGCGCCGCTGCATTGAGCGAAAAGTCATGCACGACCAGTCGCGGAAACGATGTTTCTTCTGTGCTCGTCTCCCCTTCTGCCGCTGTGTTCCCGGTCAGCAGGAACGCGAAATTGGTGTCGCCAATCGCATGCCGCCGCACCGCCAGCTGTGGCGCATCAAAACGAATCTCGGCGAAGGTAAATGCCCATCGAAACAATGAACTCAACTGAAAGTTCACGAAGAATTGGTCAAGACTTGCAAATGCATTGCCGTCAGGATCGTCCATTTCTACCCCGTCGACACGCAGGCTTAGCACAAATGGATTTACAGCAAGTTTTTCGATGCGAAGCTCGGCGCCGTACATATCATGCACCGCCGCAATAGCGTTTTTCTTAACGAGGTGTGGCGCGAGGAAAAACCCCAACAATGCATACACAGCGATGAACGCTGCGACACTGAGCAGTTTCTTGCGATGCCGCTCGACAAGTACTTTCAGATTTACTTCCACCGCTTGCTACCGTTTATTGTTGTTTTGACAGGCGAGGTGTATTGCTTCGGGTTGGCCTATTCTAGCATCGAAGCGGCAGAATCGCGTGATTCTTGGGCGTTGTCAGTCTATTCTTGAGGGCCATTCGTGAGGAACGTGTATGAAATACAAGGGCCGCAGAGAGAGTAGCAATGTCGACGATGCACGCGGTCGCAAGATGGCAGCAGGCGGCGCATCAATCGGCGTCATTATCCAGCTGGTAACTCGTGTTTTCGGTTTCAAGGGCATCCTCGGGCTGGCCGCTGTCGGCCTGATCGGTTGGCAGATGGGCCTGATTGATCCCGCCGCGCTGTTAGGTGGTGGTGGCCAGGTCACCGAAGTCCAGTACCAACCTACCGCCGCGGAGGAAGAGCTAAAAACTTTTGTGACAGTCGTATTGGCCGATACCGAGGACGTCTGGAATCGCGAGTTTCAGCGCATCGGGCGACAGTATCGGCCGCCGGAGCTCGTATTGTATCGAGATCGTTACCCAACAGGCTGTGGCACCGGCGATGCACGCATGGGTCCGTTCTACTGCCCGGCCGATCAAAAGGTCTACATTGATTTGAGTTTTTACGACAGCCTTGAGAAGGAGTTCAGTGCGCCCGGTGACTTTGCTCAAGCCTATGTTGTCGCACACGAGATCGGCCACCACGTGCAAACGCTGCTTGGTATTTCGGAAAAAGTCGCCGCACGCCGCAATCAGCCGGACTACAACGAATACTCAGTACGCCTGGAGCTGCAGGCCGACTATCTCGCGGGTTTGTGGGCTCACCACAATCGCCACTACCTCGAGCAGGGCGATATTGAAGAGGCCATGCGGGCTGCAAATCAGATTGGCGATGACGCTATCCAGTCGCGAACGCAGGGAAAGATTACCCCGCATGCCTTTACACACGGTACTTCCGAGCAACGCATGCGCTGGTTCAACCGCGGTCTGGAAAGCGGTCGGATCGAGGATTCGGATACCTTCGAAATGCCCTACAACAGCCTGTAGTCGCTATATTGCGACTGCTCGGAGTGTGAAACCGGTCGCCTTTTTGGGCATGATGCCGCGCTAGTATCAGGACTTATACTAGTCGCACCGCGGTGTGAAATGGCGATCGGGAAAATCAAGCTAAATAGGGCACTTACAGCTGCCTTGTCAGCCCTGGTAATAGCAGGTTCGCTGGCCGCTTGTAATGTGCAAACCTACGACGATGCCGTTGAGGAATACAACAGCGGCGGCGGCAATCCACCGCCTCCCCCACCGCCGCCACCGCCTCCTCCGCCACCCCCACCGGGCGCATCTTTTGGACCGGTGTTTTCTGAAATCCAGGCTGGCCTGTTTACGCCTACCTGTTCCGGCTGTCACGGCGGCGGCGCTCCTTCGGCCGGACTGAATCTCGAGGCGGCTAACAGCTATGCGAGTCTCGTCGGCATCGATAGTTCGCAGGCACCAGGTACGTTGCTGGTTAATCCGGGTAACCCGAACGCGAGCTACCTGATCGAGAAACTCGAGGGTACAGCTGCAACGGGTAACGTCATGCCGCCCAGCGGTGCAATTCCACAGGTCGACATCGATATGGTTCGACAGTGGATTACCGATGGCGCGATCGACGATACCGTTGTCGTGCTCGACCCGATTTTTATCACCTCGCTGACACCCGCACCGAACGCGCCGCTAACCGCGGCACCGACACAGATAATCGTGGGCTTCTCGCGCGATGTCGATGCGACTACCCTGAACGCAATGACGTTCATACTGGAACGCAGCGGCCAGGACGGCAATTTCAACAGCGGTAATGAAGTGCAAATAACTGCCGCGGACATCCGGACGCCAGTAGGCAATCCGGCTGGTGCGGTTTTCGATCTGACCGGCGCTGTAATGCCCGATGACACGTATCGAGTTACGTTGTTTGGTACCGGGCCGAATGTGCTCATGGACCTGGATGCTAACGCGCTCGACGGTGAAGGCGGAGTGCCCAGTGGCAACCGCGTCGCCGGCGGCGATTTCGTAAGTCTGTTCACGATCACAACGCCAATCGTGCTGGGGCCAACGCTGGATCAGATTCAGGCCGTGATATTTACGCCCGAATGCTCTAGCTGTCACTCGGGTACAGGCAGCACCAGCGGCATCATGGACATGGACCTGCGGAATGCGGACGCCGCGTTTAATACGTTGGTCAATATCACCAGCGCACAGGACAGCAACTTTACACGCGTCCTGCCTGGGCAGCCGGCAAACAGCTACCTTGTCCACAAAGTGCAGGGAGTTGCTACGGTTGGTGGCATCATGCCGCCGCCACCAGCGAGCATGCTATCGGCTGCCGAGATTGCAGCTATTGAGCAATGGATCACCAACGGCGCTGATCGTAACAACTAAGCAATTGCTACAACGAAAAACGGGAACCTCTTTCGAGGTTCCCGCTTCATCTAACTTATTTGATTCTGTCGAGCTAGACTAGCTTCGCGTCAGGCGAACCATGCCAGCACCCATCAGTGCCAACGCGCCGAACAGAGCAAACAACGGCATATTGCCAGCCGTAGAAGGCAACATCGCCGGCTCTGGCTCTGCAGCCATCACAGCTGAGGTAACTATTACCTCATCCATCACGTCGTCGGCCTCAATGTGTACTTCCCACTGATAAAATGGGAAGTATACAGACAGCTCCTGACCTCTGGTCAGGTCACGAACACGATATTCGCGGCCTTGGGAGGTCGTACGCCAGCTCGAATCAAGTTCAGTTGAGTATGAAGGACCTTCGGTACCATCGGCATGCAGGAACTTGAATGTCACATAGTTGCCGTTTGGCGCACGCGTCAGTCGCACTTTGGTTTTTACGAACTGTTCGCCATCTCGATCTATAACATCCATACATGATCGAGCAATATCCGGATATCGCGACGTAAGTTCTTCGCTAAACGTAACCTCGTCACAAGTGGTTGCACTAGCGCTCGTCGCGAATGCCATCATTGGCAGCACGGAAATGTAAAACATCACTCTCTTCATTTTTTTCTCCCTTAAGTATTTCTAGCTTTTCTTATGTATTAATTGATCTCTCTTAACCGCTCGAACAATGAATCGTTCGGGCGCGTGTCCAACAAAGTAGAACGGGTAGCACGTCACCAGTGTTACAGATTGTTCATCCGTAGGGTCGAGTACCTCTATAGCAGACGGTTCAACTATTTTTAGCTCCAGAACCACATAAGCTTCCGGCCCGTTCGCGGTCGTGATCGTGAGTTCGTCGCCAAGCTCGATGTCTTTCAGTACTCGAAAATAACCATCTCGGTGAGCTGCTACTCCTAGGTTGCCCGGTTCACCCGGCATCGCCGTACCGTCAATTCGTGCCGCGCCTCGATCCATATGCAGATCACTAGCTCCATTGTAAAGCGGCACTTCGAGTTTCAGACGAGGGATCTCGAGTATGCCGAGAACCTCGCTGGTTTCCTGTTCCAGGCTCTCTTCGTAGGCGGCAATGCGGCCTTCGGACCAGAGCGACTGCTCGGGTTCCGTGAACTCACGATCAGCCGGCAATTTTAGCGCGGCTTTGTAGGCGTCGAGGTCATTGCTGCGCGCAGCCTCGCTGACGACGAGGTGCGCACAGAAAATACCAATGCACACAACGCCGGTAACCCACAGAATTTTCTCGAGAGTTTTCATTTCATCAATTGCGATGCGTTATCACGGGTGCTAATAATGACTCGGAGTAAGCAATTAGATCAAGTCAACTTCATAACGTGAGAGCTATAAAATTTACCGATCGAACTATTTTTAACTAATACCAGCGTGAAGCGCCTACCCGCATGTGTCCATGACTGCCCACTGGCACACCCACACTCACACCAACGCCAACATTGCCGTCACAGCCCGCAAGAGAAAGGGCCGTCATCAGCAGCGCGACCAGCGCGATTGTCCGTTTCAATTTTCTCACTCGTCTTCTCCTGTAGCTAACCACGACCGCAACACCAGAACCGCACCTGATGGATCTGTTATCACCGCCGTTGTGCCGTCGCGCAAATCAGGCGAGGCAGGCAACAGTATGGAGCCCCCCAGAGACTCCGCTTTTGCCGCGGCCGCCGCAGGATCTTCAACACCGAAGGCAGTTAGCCAGATGGATTGGGCATCCGTATCGGATGGTTTCTCGAACACCCCGGCCCGATCTATCCCGTCGCTGCTCAGCAGGGTGTACTCACCACCTCGCCGCTCGATAGTTCGAACATCATAGCCGGCCATCGACGCATAAAATCCAGCAGCAGCAGCCGGATCATCAGCCAGCAATTCCGTCCATACCGGTCGCCCGGGCGCTGCAGCAGTTGTGTTGTCATCCGGATCGCCTATTGAAACTCGAGCTATTCCAATAACAGCTCCTTCTGGATCTGTAATTGCCGCAACGCGGCCGAACCCAACGTTTCTAGGGGCGACAACAACATTTGCGCCATCAGCCGCGCCGCGAGCTGCGGCGGCGTCGACATCATCCACCGAAATATACGGCAGCCAACGCGTATACGCGTTGCCGTCATCCGGCATGCTCACACCCAGAATTCCCGCAACAAGAATGTCACCCTTTCGCGCCAGCACATATTTTTCGCCGCGAGAACCTCTCGACTCTTCAAACTGCCAGCCAAAAAGTCCCGCGTAGAATTCGCGAGCACTGTCGATATCCTCGGTGAGCAGATCGTGCCAGATGACCTTGCCGAGCAACGGTTCGGACGAAAATGACATGGCACCGATATCCGGCGGGCTCGATGTCGTACACGCAGTAATACCCAACAGAGCCAATGCGAGCGATAAGCAAATGTTTTTTAGTGTTTTCATTCGACCGATACTACCGAGATACGTGGCTAACTCCAAAAGCTAGCCACTCGCTCAATGGTCCAGAATGCCGCAACAGATCCGACCGAGTATGCGGCAGCCGGTACAACCCATGCTGGCGGGCGCTTAATGAGCTTGCGGCCGATCGCCGTCAACGCAAGTACCGCGACAACAAACAGCAGCTGCCCGATTTCTACGCCGACATTAAACATGAGCAAAGCGACCGGTATCGATGTCTGCGGCAGTCCGGTCTCGGCCAAGGCTCCGGCAAAACCAAAACCATGCAGAAGCCCAAAGCTAAAGGCGACAATCCACGGCGCCCGGGCTGTGAGCCCGGGGTTGCCTTGCAGTCCATGCAATACCTCTGCGGCGACGAAGACGATACTCAACGCGATAATCGCCTCTACTGGTGGCCCGGGTACCGAAACCCATCCCAAGGTTGCTGCAATAAGAGTGATACTGTGCGCGACGGTAAATGCGGTGATTGTGGCCACAATGCGTTTGCCGCCACTCACGATCAACAGCAATGCAAAGACAAATAGCAGGTGGTCTATCCCGCCGAGAATGTGTTCGACACCAAGAATGGTATATGACCACGCGATCTCGAATGTGCCAGCCGGCGCGCGCACCTCAAATTGCGGTGCAGTTGCCTGCAACCGCTCGACCTGGCTCGAACCATCTAGTCGTTCAACTCGCGCAATAACATCGGTGACGCCAGTTGCCTTACCCTGGATACGAACGGTCTTGCCTACCAGTCCGCCCGGGTGGTGAATCTTCCATTGTTCCAGCCACGCACCTTCAGTGATAAACGGCTGCGACTCCGTCAGGTTTTCGGTGCCATCCGGAAACATCACATAGACAGACAAGCGCTGATTGTTGCCCTGCGCTGGTACTTTCCAAAGTACGTGGTAACGGTCCTCGCCTAACTCCCGGATTTCGAGATATGCCGGCCGGAACACGTCTGCATGCGCGGAACCAAGCAGGCATAGCAGCAAGCCAGCAACTATTGTACGAAACGCAGTCATTTAGCTTTCAGTTGCGACGGTTTCAATACGAATAATGTAACGCTCGCGCAGTGCATCATAGAATGCCTCGTTAATCTGCCGTGACTGTTCGCTAAGCAAGTCTCGTTCTACCGCATCGCGCACTTCGTCAAGCGTGCCTTCGCGTGCAGGCACATATTCTTGTATGTAAACGAAGTGCAAGCCGTAACCGGAACGGACTGGCCCTTGCCAACCACCAACCTCCGTTTGTTCCAATGCTGCGGCGAATTCGCTACCGAAATTCCGTGCAATCTCGACGCTCGAAACAGATGTAAGCTCGCTGAGCAACAAGGTTGAGTCACCAAGCGACTTAGGGTCTGTACCACTATCCAGATTAGTGCGAATTTCCTGTAATACCGTTTGCAGGTCTTCCAGGTGCCGTTGTGGATCTATGTAAACCTGCCTGAACGTGAATCGAGCAGGAATCTGGTAGTTTTCACTATTGTTCTGCAACCACTCCTGCATGGCTGTTTCATCAGGTGTCTCCGGGACCATGCCGTCCGCAATGAAGGACATTTTCTGCGCTACGCGGCGGCGGATCACAGGATCATTCAAGTCAAAGCCAGCCGCGACGCCCTCGCGATACAGTATTTCCTCACGAATATATGCGTCGATAGCACCTTGCAGTTCCTCGTCAGTTGGTTGTCTTCGCCAAGTTGCCTCGAACGTTGCAACCAGGCCAGCAATACGCGCCTCATCGATGACGATTTCGTCAGTAGCACGACCGGACTGATCACTCACCAGGGAATAGAGGACGAACAGCAGAAGGCCGAGCGCAAAGAAGTGAACCAGCGGTTCACGCAGTAATTTGTTTTTCATAGAGTTAACTGGACGACAGGAACTTAGTTGCAGACTGGTAAGTCTAGTCTATAGTGTACTTGAGGTTCCAGAAACGGGAATATTATGGCCACGAAAATTATTGGCGTTAGCCTGCTGGTCGTGAGCTTACTCAGCATGTTCGGCTGTGCCAGCAACGATTCCGAAGACGATAGCTACTTCGTCAACCGAACCAAAATTGTTAGTACAGAGGAAGCAGCGCGCTTGCTTGGCTGCGACCACGACGAAGTTGCTGTCTGTATCCAGACTAACTGCGAAATAGAAGAGTACTACTGCGCGCCCAGCGACGACGTCAAGAAGATGTTCCGGGCCGGTGAGTTTCGATACGAATAAATGAAAACGCCCCTTGCGGGGCGTTTTCGTAATTCCTGCTAATTCTCGCTTGCGAGGGCAAGAATTAGAAGCGCCAGACAAGACCTAGTGAAGCCATGTAGACATCATCGGTGTCTTCAATATCGATAACTTCGTATTCACCGCGGACCTCCAGAGATCCGAAGGTCAAGCGAAGACCTGCGCCATAGGCCGGGTCGCTGCCATCTTCGCTGGCACTTAAACCCGCAAGCGCAAGTTTGGCGTCCCATTGCGCGAATCCGTATTTCAGGAAAACGCCAACCGGCCCGATATTTAGCCCAGCGAGTCCATACGCGGCGATACCAGTAACATCGATCCCGAGTTTTTGATCTGCTATGTCCATTGTCGGCGAGCCGAGATCGAAATACGCAAGTTCGACGCCGAGATCGAGGAGCGGCAAGTCAAACGCATAACCGCCATGCACTTTCCACGCGAAATCGCTATCGTCGAAGTTGATGTCGTTGAATCCTGGATCGACCGGATCCGGAATGTCAGCAGAAACTGTTGCGTTGCCGACACTGACGCCGATAAAGGGGCCGGAATCTGCGAAAGCAGCCGGGCTGAATGCGAGCGCAGCCGCTGCCGTCATTGACGCGATCAGTCTGGCTAAAAATTTGATACTAATCATGATGATACCTCTGTTAAATATAGGGCAACTGCCCAATTTTCCTTATTAAGTCAACGTGTAGTATCGACGTATCTCACGCCAAAACACCTCGACTCCGTCACGAAATTTAATGGAACAAAATTATGGTGAATCGCTACAACTTCATACCTCACGGACCCCACAGGTAAACTGTCCCAACTCTTGAGGACCAGACAGGACAACACATTGAAGAAAGTTATTTTCGACACGGATATCGGTATAGACGACGCAATGGCGCTGTTGTTCCTGCATTACTCGCCCAATGTCGACCTGCAGGCTATCGTCAGCGGCTTCGGCAACGCCAACATCGAAACGACCACGCGCAATGCGCTCTACATTAAAGAGCGCTTCGGCATCGCGGCACCCGTATTTTTCGGCGCAAGCGGGCCCAGCGGGGAACGGCTGGGTGAGGGCTACCCCGACTTCGTCCACGGCAGCAATGGCCTCGGTGACATACAGCTTGAGGAACCCTCAATTCAACACGAATCTCAGCCTGGCGCTGAGGCTATCGTTGACATCGTGGCGCGCAATCCGCACGAAATCAGCATCGTTGCCGTCGGTAGGCTCACTAATCTGGCGAAGGCCATTGACCTGTGTCCCGAGCTTCCCTCATTGGTGCGCGAAGTCGTCATCATGGGCGGCGCCTTTGGTAACAAAGGGCACAGTGGCAATGTGTCGCCCGTCGCCGAGGCAAATATCGCCGGCGACCCACAGGCGGCAGACAAGGTCTTTACAGCCGGTTGGCCGATTGCCATCGCCGGACTCGACGTTACCCACGAAACGACGCTCGATGATCAATTTTTTGATTCCGTGCGAAGCAGGGCCGGGAAAGCTGGGGAGTTTATCTACCAGATCAGTCGCTTCTATCTTGATTTTCACGCTGATATTTCAGGCAAGCGCGAGTGTCCAATGCACGATTCAAGTGCAGTTGCGTACCTGTTGAATCCATCCCTCTACAAGACGCGGGATGCCGCGGTTCGTGTCGTCACCAAGGGCATATCGATCGGCCAGACAATCGCAGGTGACCCTGCTGCCGACTATGCGACCGACGCGTGGCAAGACAAACCAGCGTGTCAGGTCTGTGTCGATGTCGATGCGGCTGAAGTGCTCGACCTTTACAGGGAAACGCTCGCACTAGCGCGTGATGATGCTTAATCGCTCCTCAAGATAGCTACCGGCTGTATATCGCGCCGAAAGTTGAACATCAGGCCGTGGAGTCAGAAATAACGGGATTGAAATGCGCGACACATTTTCGATGCCCTCGTCACTCGAAGGGTTGACGACTCGATGCGTCGTCGAAGGATAATATCCGTCAGTCAGCTCCTTAAGCATGTCACCGCTGTTGACCACCAACTCGCCACGAATGCTGGCCACATCGACCCAGCTGCCTTGCTTGTCCATGACCTGCAAGCCAGGCTGCTCGGCGACTGGCAATAAAGTGATCAGATTGATGTCTTCGTGTGCCGCAGCCCGCACTGCTGCAGCTTCCTCATCTCCCTGTAGCGGTGGGTAATGCAGGAGACGCAGCAGACTCGACTTGCTGCAGACCATCTCTGTAAATGGTTCTGGAATTCCGGTCGTCACTTGCGGCGGCGCGTACTCCTGCAACCATCCCGCAAGCTCCCTGCCAAGTTCCATTGCCCCTTGACGATAAGAAAATATCTCTGCCTCAAGTGCAGGTGGTACTCGACAGCCAGGTATGACGTGAAAGTATTCTTTCAGGTCCTTGGTTGAATGACCGACGGCGGTCTCGGAGACCGCTGTCGGGTGAAATCCCTGCTGTGTACCATCACGATTTTCCGGGTCGTACAGGTACTCCAGCTTTTCATCGCCGTTAAAGAAACTGGCCCAGCCTTTATAGATGCTATTCAACACCTCGCCAGAGATCGGGTGGTTTTTCAGCACCGCAAACCCAGTCTCATGCAGCGAGCTGACAAATTTCTGACCCGCATCCGAATCTTGATAGTCGATTGTTTGAATACTCATAATCCTGAAAGCGCCTCGATTCATCTACCAGTACATTTTCTGCTTATTCGCCAACATTCTTCAAACGACTGTCAGCGGCGCCGCAACATGATCGAAGCGCCGGACATGAACAGCGTCGCAACGAGGCAATAAGCACCCAGATAAATCATCTGTTCTGGCAATTGCATGCCTCCATCAATCAAGGTTCCAGTCAGACCCGGGCCAGCGGCGGTCGCGAACACGGCAGCGGATACCGTTACTGATCGGATAGCACCTAAATGTTTCAGGCCGTAAACCTCCGGCCAAAGTGCACCGAACAAGGTCGAAGAAAAGCCGTAACTAATACCGAGAAACACAATCGTCACGAAAAGTGATGCTTCTGATCCTGCGTAGGCCAACGAAAAACACGCAGCCGCCAGTGGCAACAGGAAAAACGGCACGATTTTTCTGGCGCTGAAGCGATCGATTACAACGCCGGACAACAACGCAAAGCCTACAGTAGTCAGAGCCATGACTAACAGCGCCATTGCAAATAGCTGCGGCGGCCAATCATTCAGTGTGGCCATGTAGTCCTGATGATAAAAGATGGTCGTGCCGATGAAAGGTGTTGCCAGTATGCCGGTCAGGAGAATCCAGAAGGCGGGGTCCCTTAGGACTTCGCGGCGAGTCCAACTGCGTACACCTGCGAACTCGGCTTCATCGGATTGTTGGCCGTGCGGCACTCGCGGTTCTCTGTAACACCAGTACGAAACTGGCAGACCGACCAACAGCAGAACCGCCGCAGCGAAGACCCATCCAACCGTGTGACCGAAAGCAATCGTAATAAAAGCGAACGCCAGCGGTATAGTCGCTTCACCGCCCTGATGGCCCAACACTACCAGCGATACAGCGCGTCCACGCTCCGCCACGAACCATCGCCCGGTCGCCGTAAGCGCAATCTGGGTCATCATGCCCTGGCCAAACAGGCGTAATAGAAAAATCGCGCCTACCAGTAGCGGAATCGTTGCTGCATACCCCGCCAATAACGAAGCGCCAGCCAGAACCGGTATAACGACCAGGATCAGGCGGTGAGCCGGCAGTACATCCAACAATCTGCCGATGAACGGCAGGCAGGCCGCACTACCTAATGTGGCGAACATGTAAAGCTGCCCGAACTCACCATGACTTAGCCCAAACTCGGCCTGCCATTCAGCCACCGACGCCGAGATAAAAAACGTCTGGCCTATGCTGGAGAAAAATGTGAGTGCGAACCCACCCGCTATCCAACGAAAATTCTGACGAAGAAACTGCTTCATAGACTAAGGCGTTACTGGTAATCCCTAGGTAACTCTTCCATCCAGGTCTTCTCAGCGAACAGCTCGCCATCTTCCAGAACCCAGCGATGAAAACTTAAGTAAAAGTTATCCTTGTCACTAGTGAACTCAACCTCTTGTTCGAACTCCAGAGTTCGGCCCTGTACTTCCTGAGTCACCTTGTAGCGACCGACGACCGACGTGCGCGCCGGGTTCGTATCCGAAGTGCGATGTTCGATTTCTTCCTCAAACCGTGCGACGCCCCACGGATAGCGATAAGCGTTGTTGTTGCTCGCGACACCAAATGCCTCACCGGTCTCCAGATCACGCTCAATAGATCTGATCGACGCGTAGCCGGTTGCATTGCCTGACTCCAGCGATTCGTAACCAGGTAACGATGGACTCGGCTGCGGAGACATAAACTTCGGCACGCGTTCTTCGCCTGGCGGCACTACAGGAAGCTGCACATGTGCCCCGCCTGGACCGCCAATCGCAAGCGTCGTAGTCGTAAGCGTATGCGTCGGCCAGAACATGGGCCACTGCGCATTGCTGATTGCGACACGTACACGGTGCCCTTTGGGAAACACCCACGATGTGAAATGCATCTCGATATTCAGCGGAAAGACCTCGCCAGGCACGATGTCTTCGGGATCACGTGCGGAGTTTCGATGCGTGCCATTAAAACCGGCGCCTGCAACGAAGGTCACCTGACCATCTGGTGCGACGTCGGATATCCGTACGACCCAATTTGCTCGCTCTGCATCCGCCGATACATTGAGTTTGGCAATCGGCCTACCGAGAATCTCGAGTGGCTCGTCCAGCGGTTCGCTGTCATATACCAGGCTGTCATCGTCCATCGGTTGTTGATCAGGCAATACACTGCCCCACCACATCGTCTGGCCACCACCTTCAAGCCCCATCGAAGGTTTATAGACTGATGTATGTGTTGCGACGTCTTCGACCTGCGCTAACAGCTTGTGATCTGCTGACGCATACCAGTCCTGGTGATCAATGCGTTCGATCGGCCAGCCATCTTCCCAACGCCAATGGCCAGGAATTACTTTGATGTCCGGGTCTGGCGGATGGTAGTCACGAATGTAGACGGCGAACCTGGGCTCTTCGAGAATGCCCGTATCTTCGCCTTTCAACCAGTGATCAAACCAACGAACCGCTTCATGGCGCCACTCAACCCGTGGTGAATGCCAGGCATCATGTGGCGTATCGTGATCCCAGGGACCAATCATCGCTTTCACCGGTGCATCGACGTGCTCCAGCATGCGCGGCAGGCTATTACGATATCCGTCATACCAGCCACCAATGTGATACCCGGGAATCTTGATTTTCTCGTACTGACCTTTCGCTGATGCTCTGTCCCAGAATGGCCCGTCACGCTGGTTACGCATGTAGGTGTATACGCTGGGTTCTACGTTAAATCGTTTTTCAAGCCAATCCTCGTCCAGCACAAAGTCTGGCGCCGCCGGCATTGCGTTATACAAGTCGTTGCTCATCATCCACGAATCGGTATGCATGATGCCGTCCATGTAATGCACGTCTTCCTGGTAGAGATACTCTGTCGCCAGCATGGCGACGAATGCTTTCAAAGCTGGCGGATTGCGCATCGCCATCTGTATGGAATTAAAGCCGCCCCAGGAGGCACCGAGCATGCCTACATTTCCGGTCGACCAATCCTGGCGGGACAGCCAGTCGATAACAATTTCACCGTCATCGAGTTCGATATCCGAGTATTCGTATGGAATCGTTGTGCCATCGCTCCTACCGGTACCGCGCATGTCAACTCGAGCGACTATATAGCCGTTGTCCAGAAAATATGAATATGCTGAGTAAACTCCGGCCCGAGATTCGTCCTTGCGATACGGTTCGTACTCCAACAACACCGGGAACGATTCGTCATGATCGGCTCCTGCCGGTCGATAGATGTCGGCCGCGAGCTGAACGCCGTCCGGCAATGGAATCCAGACCTCCGTGATTTCGTACTCGTGAGCCTGGTCCGAAGAACACGCGGCCAATGCGATCATGATCACGAAGAAGCAGTGGTTTTTTTTCATTAATTCAGCCAGTTGCAGGTCGGCATTGCAGCTTTTGACACTCGTGCACGCATACTCTACGGTTTTGCGATGAAGGACAAGAAGCTCTGGGAAGCAGCCGGCAAAGATATATTCTGGTATCAGTCGCCAACGGAACTGCTGGACGATAGCAATCCACCGTTTTATCGCTGGTTCCCGGACGGCATTACCAATGCGTGTTACAACGCTGTCGACATTCACATTGAGCAGGGCCGCGGCGAGCAGCTCGCTATTATTCACGACAGTCCTGTTACGAACTCCAAAACGACGCTTAGCTACGCGCAATTACTTGACCAAGTTTCTCGTTTCGCAGGCGCGCTTTGCTCAGTTGGCGTCGAAAAAGGCGATCGTGTACTTATCTATATGCCAATGGTGCCGGAAGCTGTCATCGCCATGCTGGCCTGTGCCCGTATCGGGGCAATTCATTCGGTCGTATTCGGCGGCTTCGCCAGCAATGAACTTGCAACCAGAATTGATGATGCAAGCCCAAAACTCATCGTCGCGGCATCCTGCGGCATCGAACCCGCGCGAATCGTCCCTTACAAGCCACTGCTCGACAAGGCCATTGACCTCGCAGCACACAAGCCAGAGCGCTGCATCGTTTTGCAACGGGAACAGGAACCCGCAGAGCTGGTGGCCGGGCGCGACCTCGACTGGGCGGAACTGGCTGCAGGGGCAGCGCCTGTCGACTGTGTTCCCGTCGCTGCGAACGACCCGCTCTATATCCTCTACACGTCGGGCACAACAGGACAACCCAAAGGCGTGGTTCGAGATACTGGCGGCGGCATCGTTTCACTCAAGTGGACGATGCACAATATTTACAATGTGCAGCCTGGCGATGTGTACTGGGCGGCGTCAGATGTCGGCTGGATCGTTGGCCACTCATACATCGTGTACGGCCCATTGTTAAACGGCAACACCACAGTGATGTACGAAGGTAAACCGGTCGGCACTCCTGACCCGGGTGCCTTCTGGCGCGTTATTGCTGAACACAAGGTCAAAGTGTTGTTTACAGCGCCGACGGCATTCCGCGCCATTAAGAAAGAAGACCCGACGGGCGAGTACATAAAAAAATACGACCTCGACAGCCTCGCTGCGCTGTTCCTGGCGGGCGAGCGTTGCGATCCTGATACGCTCGAGTGGGCGAGTAGCAAACTTGGTGTTCCCGTCATTGATCATTGGTGGCAGACGGAAACCGGCTGGTCCATCTGCAGTAATTGTCTCGGTATGGACGTGCTTCCCATCGTGCCAGGATCGCCGGCTCGGCCTGTACCCGGTTACGAAATGGATGTGCTCGACAGTGACGGCAGCTCCGTTGCCCCGGGCGACATCGGTGCTCTGGTTGTGAAAAATCCGTTACCGCCAGGGACGTTTACGACGCTGTGGAATGCGGACGATCGTTACGTCAGTTCCTACTTCGAAAGATTCCCGGGTTACTACGAAACCGGCGATGCCGGTTATATCGACGACAACGGTTATGTTTTTGTCATGTCGAGAACCGATGACGTCATCAATGTTGCCGGCCATCGTCTATCAACAGGTGCCATTGAAGAAGTCCTGGCCGCGCACGCCGATGTTGCAGAATGTGCCGTCATCGGTATAGCCGACGAGATGAAGGGGCAACTGCCGATGGGCCTTTTGGTTCTCAATGCCGGCGTCGACAGATCACCCGCAGATATTGTTAGCGAAGCTGTGCAGAAAGTGCGCGACGAAATTGGCCCCGTTGCCGCATTCAGGCGCTGTGTGATCGTCGATCGACTGCCGAAAACCCGCTCCGGAAAAATATTGCGCGGCACTATGCGCAGTATTGCAGATGGCGAAGACTGGAAAATGCCAGCAACGATCGAAGATCCGGCAATACTGGATGAAATTACTCTAGCTGTTCGTCACACTAAGCAACTATGACCGGACAAGCTGAAGCAAAACGAATCCTTATCCTGGGCGGCGGCACCGCTGGCTGGATGGCTGCTAATCTCATGATCAAGGCCTGGGGCGATCGCGGCTTCGATATTACGCTGATCGAGTCACCCGACATTGGCATCATCGGCGTTGGTGAGGGCTCAACACCGATGCTCAAAACCTTCATGAGCAACATTGGCCTCGAAGAAAAAGACTGGATGCCCGCCTGTAATGCAACGTACAAACTGGGCATTCGCTTCGACAACTGGTCCACCATGCCCGGATTTCCTCGCTATTTTCATCCTTTCCCGGCGCAGCTTGACGAAATAACGGCGCCAGAGTTTTTCCGTAGTTGCAGAGCTCGTCGTAATGGACTCAATGTGGAGGGACACCCGGATCACTTCTTTCTGAATACATACATGGCAGAGCACAAGCTCAGTCCGTTTGCTGGAGAAAATTTTCCGTTTACCACGCTATATGGCTATCACTTTGATTCAGGGCTATTGGGTGAATTTCTCGGTGATATAGCGAAGCAGCGCGGCGTGAATCATGTGCAGACAAAGATTATCGATGCGAATGTCGACGCGAAAGGTCAGATCGAGTCGGTAGTCGATGACGCTGGCCGAGTATTTGAGGCCGATTACTTTGTGGATTGCACAGGCTTTCGCTCGATGCTGCTGCAGCAGACTTTGGAAGTTCCTTTTGTGCCTTTCGGCGAGAACCTGTTTAACGATTCCGCGGTCGTGTTTCCAACGCCTCGTCCAGAGCAGGTGGCTCCGCAAACCATTTCGACCGCGTTACAAAACGGCTGGGCATGGACGATTCCGCTGACTTCGCGAATTGGCAATGGCTACGTGTATAGTTCGAATTACACGTCGGCTGATGACGCAGAAAAAGAATTAAGAGCGTTTACCGGTGTTGGCGACTCGCCCGATGTCGAAGCTCGACACTTGAAGATGAAAGTCGGTCGAGTCGAACGCCACTGGACAAGCAACTGCCTCGCTGTAGGACTATCGCAGGGCTTCATCGAACCCCTCGAAGCGACCGCGTTATTGCTGGTGCAGCTGACAATTCAGGGTTTCATCGAGGCACTCGAGACCAGCAATTTTACAAGCGACAACCGTGATCAGTTCAACTCCACGGTTAACGCTCGTTTCGATGCAGTCCGCGACTATATCGTTGCCCATTACGTTGTTAACTCACGCAACGATACGCCGTACTGGCGGGATAACGCTAACAACAGCAACGTGTCGCAGTCATTGATCGATGTCATAACCACCTGGACATCGGGCAAAGATCTGACCGAAGAGCTCAGGCGACAAAAAATCGAGCATTTCTACCCGACAATGTCGTGGCACTGCCTGCTCGCGGGGTACGGTATCTATCCGGCCGAAGCAGGCTTGCAAGTTCGTGACGCGGACGGACACCAGGCCAAGTTAGGCGAAATACGCGAGTTCATCCGGCGTTGCGCGTTGAATTACGAACCGCACATGCAAGCGCTAAACTAGTTTTTCGACGCAATCGCTGCAGTAAAGACGACGTCGGTAGAACTATTCAGTGCCGTCTCGGCCGAATCCTGCAGGATGCTGATCACAAACCCGACCGCCACAACTTGCATCGCGATGTCGTTCGAAATTCCGAATAAACCGCAACTAAGTGGTATCAGTAATAACGAACCACCAGCGACACCGGATGCGCCGCAAGCTGATAGCGCTGCGACCAGACTCAGTAGCAACGCCGTTGCGAAGTCGACCTGGATTCCGAGAGTGTGAGTCGCCGCCAGCGTCAGCACCGTGATGGTGATCGCGGCGCCGCCCATATTGATGGTTGCACCTAGTGGGATTGAAACCGCATAAGTGTCTTTCTCGAGATCAAGGCGTTCACACAAAGCAAGATTGACCGGTATATTCGCCGCCGAACTGCGCGTAAAGAACGCCGTAACGCCGCTTTCGCGTAGCGCAGTAAATACGATCGGATACGGATTCTTCCTGGTCTTGATCCACACCAGTAATGGATTAATGAGCAGCGCCACCGCCAACATGCAACCGAGCAACACTGTGAGCAGACGCGCATAGCTACCCAGTACCGACAAACCCGACTCAGCCAGATTCCCAGCGACGAGCCCGAAAATACCAATGGGCGCTAATCGAATTACGATCCGCACAATATTCGTCACGGCCTCTGCCGTATCGCTAAGCATTTTTCGCGTCGAATCTGCCGCATGGTGCAAGAAGATACCGAGCAAAACACCCCAAACGAGAATTCCGATGTAGTTTCCGTTCAGAACAGCATTGATCGGATTGTCGACAAGTTTTTGCAATAACCCGCCCAGTACCTCAGCGATTCCCTGCGGGGCGCTGATGCTGACCTCTGAAGTTTGCAAAGCGAGCGTAGTCGGGAAAATTGTACTAACGCTAACAGCAAGCAGAGCGGCCATAAATGTGCCGGCAAGGTACATGATCACGATTGGCCGTAGTTGGGCGGTATGACTGGCGCGGCGGTTAGCAATTGCCGATGCGACCAAGAGAAGAACTAAAATCGGCGCTACCGCTTTCAGTGCCTGAACGAACAGGTTGCCAAGCAGCATCGATGACTTTGCCGCTGCAGGCGAAATGAGCGACAGCAAAATAGCGGCGACGATACCGATCGCGATTTGCAGTACGAGGCTACCCGACATGATCCGATCGAGTATTGATTTCGTGCTCACGACTGCGTACCTCCCTGCTGTTTAATCCAGCGCAGCTGCAAGGTAATGCCCACCAGGTAGGTGATGAGCAGCGCGAGGTAACACATCTTCAGCACCGGGTCTTCGATAGAGGTCAAGACCGGGTCGCCAACCGGCAAGCGCAACAAGCCATCGGTTATCGCGGGAACGCAGTGAAACAGCAAGGTCCCGGAGTACGCAATGGCTTGCACATAGCGAGACAACTTGCCGAACAATGCCGTTTTGGCCGCCACCGTGCCGACCAGCAGTGCCAGCAAGGTCATGACTGCAAGTGCGTGACCTGGTCCGAACACCCCGTGCTGAAATATTCCGAACGCAGTGCTCGCCGTGATTAGTGTTGTCACGAGGTAGATCTGTCCAGACCGCGTCTGCAGTGTTATTTCTTTGTATTTGGTCAGAGTGACCACGCCGCTGATCAGGGCAATGATGCCCATACCAGTATGAAACCAGCCAAGTGGAATTATCTCAGGCACGCAGCGTCTCCTCTCAATTTGTGTGGCGATCCTACCACGGCGGCTCGCTCGAATATTGACCTAACGGGGCTGCGATGTGATTGTTAGCGGATGTTGTTGATTGACAACCTGACAGTGGTGACCATGGACGAGCAACGCCGCATCCTGAACGAAGCGGCGATCGTCATTGATCATCAAAGATTCGTCGCCATCGGCGACAGCGCCACGTTGAATGCGGAGTATGCGAACGCCGATCGTCTGGACGGCAACGGCATGGCTGCTATTCCCGGTCTTATCGACGCACATTGCCACGCCGACCAGTCCCTGTTGCGCGGTCTGGGCGATAAGATGCATTGGATCCCGTTTCTCGATGATGTCATCGAACCTTATCTTGTCATTAGAGACCCGGCAGACGGTGTGTTGGCCAATGCATTGGCGATGACAGAGATGCTGCGCGGCGGCACAACCTGTTTTGTCAGTCCGAACGTCGATCCGCGCGATGACTACCCATCTTTGACCAGGACAATCGGCGAGCTCGGTATTCGAGCTGTGCTTGGCCGCTTTATTCTGCCCGACGAAGGCCCGGACAATAGCGAAACCGCTCGCAAGACGGTAGCGGACGCCGCCGCAGTCATGCGCGAGTGGCAGCTGTCAGAAAACGGTCTTGTACAGATGTGGTTCGGCCTTATGGTGCCACGCGTTGCTGGAGACACTGTGCATCCGGAGTTCTACCGGGAGGTCGCTGCCGAGTCACAGCGCATGGGCGCCGGCATCGTTTATCACTTCTGTTCGGAACCTGAGGACGCGGCGTACATCGTCGAAGAATTTGGCATGCGTCCTGCAGAGTGGTCGCGCGATCATCATGCGCTGGGTGAGAACGTGTTGCTCATTAACGGCTGTCAGATGACGCCTGAGGAAATTCAGATCCTCGCCGATACAGGAACGCACCTGGTGCACAGTCCGGTCGCAAACATGAAAATGGCAACCGGTATTTTGCCGCTACCGGCTGTGCTCGAAGCTGGTGTAAACGTAGCACTCGGCACCGACGGGGCGCTGAACAATAATTCGTACGACATGTTTGGCGAGATGAAAGCTGCCTGTCTGTTGCAGAACGCAGTCTGCAAGAGTGCGTCGGCGATGACCGCTGAAACGGCGCTTGAGATGGCGACACTCGGCGGCGCACGCGCCATCGGTCGAGGCACTGAACTCGGCTCAATCGAGCCGGGCAAGCTGGCGGACCTGGTACTTGTCGATTTACGTCGCGTACACTCCTACCCCGTACACGATGTTGTTTCGAATCTCGTGTTTTCGAGTAATGGGGGAAATGTGCACACAGTGTTTGTTAATGGCCGACAAGTCGTTGCTGCCGGCAAGGTTATCGGTATTGATGAATCTGAACTACTTGAACAAGCTCGCGCCCGTGCTGAAGTTATTCGTTCGCAACTCGGCGTAAACGCCCACAATGAATGGCCAGTCTCATAAATAACCAAAACCGAATCACGCTGGCGTGTTTCCTCGCGTACTTCGTGATGTCGGGTATGCTCGCGCCGATCGGTATTATTTCGGGACCGATGTCCGAGCTCTTCGATCGACCTATTACCGATGTCACAGCACAATTCAGCTGGCTAACGATGGGCAATCTTTGCGGCGCAGCACTGGCGCTAGTAGTTTTTGATTTCCTGAAAGTACGAACCGTATTTCTGTCTGTCTACCTCCTGATAATCGGCAGCCTGCTGTCATTATTGTTCAGCGACGGTCTCACACAGATTGGCATTGCACTCGGCATAGTCGGGGTTTGCAGTGGGCTTGGTCTCGCTTCTGCGGCGCTGTTGATTTCGAGAATTTACGAAGCCGAGCGTCGGGCCTCTGTATTGGTCATGACCGATGCCTCGTTCAGCGTCGCCGGTTTTTCCTGCGCCGCGATTGCGACAGCATTGGTGACTGCTGGCTATCACTGGGCCAGCACCTACCAGTTTGTTGCAATCGTAGCAGCGGTGGTCGTAGCGCTCGTCCTGATGTCGAATCTACCTTCGACCAAGCCGGACACCGCCGAGTCAAACTACAGCGAGTCGTGGCCGATATCGGTATGGCTTTGTATCGGCGCCCTCTTCCTTTATACGCTCGGCCAATACTCAATGCTTTGGTGGTTGCCGAATTACGCGGAAACTCGACTGGGCGCGACGGTTGACCAGGCCGGCCGTCTCGTTACCTTATTTTGGTTCGGGCTGTTCGCGGCCCAGCTTGCCGTCGCCTGGCTCGTATTAAAACTCGGTGTGCGACGGCTTGTTCTTATCTCCGGCGTATCGACCTGTCTGTTTTCGATTCCACTCTGGGTTATTGGCGATCTAGGAGCGTTGTCGGTGTTTGCTTTTCTGTGGGGCGTCGGCAACTTCAGTCTGCTTAAAGTCGTGCTTTCCTTTGCGACACAGATGTTGCGTGTACCTTCGCCACGCCTGGTGTCTTCGCTGCTGCTCGGCGCGACACTCGGCACAGCACTCAGCCCCTGGGTAACCAGCGGCATTGTGGTAGCTACCGACAACTACTTCATTCTTCAGTTCAGCACGTTGTGTTACGCGACACTCGCGTTCTTACTTTTTATGGCGGTCCGAATTCATGCAAGATCTTCAAGCTAGTCCTGGTCAATCTAACCGAATGACGCATTTCCTCCGGGTCGTGGAGCGACTCGGTAATGCGTTGCCACATCCGGTCACTCTGTTCGCCCTGTTCGCGCTGTTTATTGTTCTACTGAGCGGCGTACTCGGCTGGTTGGAAGTCTCTGTTCCCGATCCGCGACCGGTCGGCGCTAAAGGTCGGGCAGATAACGGACTGATTGAAGTCATCAGCTTGATGAACGCGGAAGGCGTTCGAATGATCGTTTTGAATCTGGTTACCAACTTCACCGGTTTTGTGCCGCTCGGAACAGTATTAGTGGCACTACTTGGCGTCGGCGTGGCCGAGCGGTCGGGATTGCTGACGGCGATCATTCGTTCGATCGTGCTGAATGCTAGTCCGAAGATCGTCACCGTCGCCATTGTCTTTGCCGGTGTTATCTCGAATACCGCTTCGGAAATGGGCTACGTAGTACTCGTTCCACTCGCCGCTATTGTCTACATGTCGCTGGGCCGGCACCCGTTGGCAGGACTTGCCGCCGCATTCGCTGGTGTGTCCGGTGGCTACAGCGCCAACCTGTTGCTTGGAACGGTTGATCCGCTACTGGCCGGCATAACGGAGGAAGCAGCGCATCTGATCGACCCTACCTATGCCGTTGACGCCAGCGCAAACTGGTTTTTCATGATTGGCAGCACGTTTCTTATCACCTTCGTCGCGAGCTTCGTAAGTCTGAAGATTGTCGAGCCAACACTGGGCCCGTGGGATGCGTCCACCGCTGGCCTGGATGATGAAGACGAGCACCGACTAGACCCGCTAAGCGCCGAGGAGTCCAAAGCCTTGCGTGCGGCAGGCATCGCGGCACTCCTGCTGATTGTTGGCATAGCGCTGATGGTTGTACCGGAAGGCGCAGTCTTGCGAGACCCGGCCACTGGCCTGATCAAGGGCTCGCCATTCCTGAAAGGAATCGTAGCGCTGATCTTCGTCTTCTTCCTGGTTCCCGGTGTTGTTTACGGCTGGGTAATTGGCACCATGCGCTCGGATCGCGACGTCATCAATGCGATGGCTGAGGCGATGAGCACCCTGGGTCTCTACATTGTGCTGGTGTTCTTTGCGGCCCAGTTCGTCAAGTTTTTCTCCTGGACAAATCTGGGCGCCGTAACGGCTGTTACCGGCGCTACGTTCCTTGAGAGCATCGGCATGACCGGACCTTCGCTGTTCTTCTTCTTTATTCTGATCTGCGGTTTCATCAACCTGATGCTGGGATCAGCATCGGCGCAATGGGCCGTGACTGCGCCGATCTTTGTTCCCATGTTGATGCTTCTGGGTTATGCACCGGAGGTTATCCAGGCTGCCTACCGTATTGGCGACTCCAGCACCAACATCATCACGCCGATGATGAGCTACTTCGGATTGATTATGGCGTTTGCAGCGCGCTACGTGCCGAAAGCTGGTGTCGGCACGTTGATTGCGATGATGCTGCCCTACTCCATTGCATTCATCGTGTTGTGGAGCTCGTTCTTCTTTATCTGGGTATTCTTGCTCGGTCTGCCGGTGGGCCCGTCAACGCCAACTTATTACAGCGTCGGCTAGGCGCACCGGCATCCCAATGCCGCCAGCGATCAGTGTCTTTCTTTGTCGGTGCCCTTCGGCCAGTCGTCGTCGAACAGGTCTGGGTTCAGACGCAGGTTTCTGGCCATATCGGTGTAGTCGATAGTCGTAGTCATACCGTCGCCCGTTGAACTAAATTCCTGCCTGCGTGGCATCCAGGAAGCCTGATCGATCCAGAGCTTGATCTTGCCGACCACCGCGCGCTCGTCATCCCGCTCCGGCGTCAATTCAAGTACCAAGGCACGCGTATCGCCTATTTCCTCTTCACCGATAATGGTAATCAGGTAGCGATCCTGCATATCCCGCCCTGCGACACTAAAACCAAGCCGGTAATACGGTTCCAATCGGTTTTTATGTTTTGACAGGGAATATTCGTGCACTGTGCTCGTGCTGGCGTCGTAATCCATCACCGTATTGCCGTCAACCAGCAGGACACGCTGACCGCCATCCTGACCGTAGCGAATATCACCGCGCTCGTTGATGAATCCATTTCCGGAATGCGAAGTTACCGTAGACCCATCTGACGCTGTTCTCGCAAATTCGACTCTCGCCATGGCTGACTCGAAATTGTCGGCCTGTCCATCAATCTGGCGGATGGCATCGTCCAGATCCCAGTCGATTGACGGCATATCGGCAACTGTAATCGACGCACCCAGGACAAATACGGTGCCAAGCACCGCCTGCAGTAGCTTTCTCATTAACGCTCTCCTTAAGGGTTTTGTTCTTGTTGGTCTGATTTGGAAACCCGTACGCCTATCATAGACCAAAATTTGCAAGAACTGGGCCTGTGCGAGCCTGTCGCGGCTGCTCTGTTATTCTGCTAAGGCACCCGGCATGATAATCAGCTACCTAAGGAGGCCAAACAATGTGTGATGAAATCACTGCAAAAGATGAGGAAGAGTACCTCCGTAAACATGATTTGACGCGCCGTGAATTCGGTAAGGGCAGTATCGCTGCCACGCTGAGCTTGATGCTACCGGCGGTCGCCAACGCCAAGGAGGTAGTTGAGCAGGAAATAATTGTCGGAACACCTGACGGTGAAGCCGACTGCTATTTTGTGCACCCCGCGGAAGGTGCACACGCTGGCGTAATTGTGTGGCCAGACATTAAGGGCATCCGACCAGCCTTTCGACAGATGGGCAAGCGCCTCGCTGAATCCGGCTATTCAGTGCTGGTCGTTAATCCCTACTACAGAACTGCCAAGGGTGAAGTTATCGAGCCCGGTGAGTCATTTGGCGATCCGGCCGTACGCGAACGCCTGATGCCGCACGCACGATCATTGTCACCTGAAACCTGTGTCAGCGACGGGCGGGCATTTGTAGAGTTCCTGGACACGCAAGAATCGGTAGACTCTGATCGCATGATCGGTACGACCGGCTACTGCATGACCGGTTCCTACACAATCCGTCTCGCGGCAGCCATACCGGAGCGCATTGGTGCTGGAGGTTCGTTTCATGGCGGCGGTCTGGCGACGGACCAGCCCGACAGTCCACATCTGCTCGCGCCGAAGATTGAAGCTGGATTGCTGATTGCAATCGCCCAGAACGACGACGAAAAAGAACCCCACGCAAAAGGCATGTTACGCCAGGCCTTCGACGAAGCTGGTGTATCGGCAGAGATCGAAGTCTACGAAGGCGCGATGCACGGTTGGTGCCCACCGGATTCCGACGTCTACAACGCGGTGCAGGCGGAGCGAGCATGGGATCGATTACTGGATCTGTTTGAGCGCGAGCTCGCGTAACATGTTTCGGTTGGTTGCCTCTGTGTTGCTGATCGTCAGCAATGCTGAAACCATTGCGCAGGAATCAGCAAGCGCCGCTGATCCCTCCGGTCGCAACAAGATTCTGCAAATGGTGAAAACCGATACGCCGCCGGTTCTGGACGGCGTGATGGACGAGGTATGGAGCACTGGCGCGCTCATCGACGACCTGCACCAGGTTGAACCCATTGAGTACGCACCTCCATCAGAGAAAACCATCTTCCGCGTCCTGTACGACGAAGATTTTCTGTATGTGTCCGCCATGGTCTATTACAAAGACCCCGATATGATCGTAGCTAACAAGATGATTCAGGGCACCAGCCTGCGGCCTGACGACAAGATTCGCGTCTACATCAATCCATTCAATGATGGCCGTAACGGTTATATTTTCTCGGCCAACGCCCATGGGATACGCACCGAAGGCATTCTCGAAAACGTTACGGATCGGAACTTCGACTGGACCGGAATCTGGTATGCGTCATCAAAGTTCACCGAGTATGGTTGGTTCACTGAGATTGCTATTCCTTACAAGACAATTTCTTTTGACCCGGATAGCGAAGACTGGGGATTCAGTGTCTTTCGCAGTACCGAGGCAAGTACCGAAGACAATGCATGGACGTCCTACAATCGCAGCATTGATCCCAGCAACTTCGGCACCGCAACCGGAATGCAGGGGCTACAGCAAGGCAAAGGCCTGGACATTATTCCCAGCGCGAGCGCGACCTACCGACGCCAGTACGATCCGTCGAACAGTGAGACCGAGGCTGAGCCTTCACTTGACGCGTTCTATAAGTTCACACCAAATCTCACCGGTGCGCTGACCATCAATAGTGATTTTTCAGCGACGGATGTTGACGCCCGGCAAGTGCAATTGTCGCGCTTCAGCATCTTCTTCCCCGAGCAACGCAAGTTTTTTCTACAGGAGGCTGACATCTTCAAGTTCGGCGGCCTGGACGATAACGGCATACCGTTTTTCTCGCGCCGCATTGGCATCGGCCCAAGCGGCGAACAGCTCGACCTTGAGGTCGGCGGCAAACTTACGGGCCGAATCGGCAACTGGAATGTCGGCGGCCTCGTTGTAAAACAAGGCGGCAATGAAGGCGAGGTTCCGCAGGGCGGCCGACTTGTGAACGACAGTGAGCTGTTCATCGGACGAGTTTCTGCCAACGTGCTTGCCCAATCCACGATTGGCGCCATCATGACTCATGGCAACCCAACGGGTGATCTGGACAACAAGCTAATCGGCGCTGACTTTAACTACTTGAATACACGCAGCTTCGAGAACATCACGTTTGACAGTCAGATTTGGTACCAGAAGTCAGACACGGAGGGAGCTACTGGCGATCAGACTGCCTATGGCATCAAAGTTCGATCGCCCAACGAAACGGGCTGGAAAGCGAAATACGAGTTCAATCATTTTGGCGAGAATTACTTCCCCGCGCTCGGCTTTGCAAACCGCATTGGCATTGACAAGAACGAGGCCGCGGTCGGCTACACCTGGCGCCTGGGTCTGGACACGTTTTTTCAGACGGTCTCCACCTTCACGGAATGGCAACGGTTCACTGATGGCGATGGTAACGTCGAAACAGAGTTGTTTGACGTAACTATCGTCGAAGTAGAGAACCAGACCGGCGATACCGGAACCTTGTTCTATAAAGACAATCGCGAAGTACTGACCGAACCATTCGAAATTGTGGACGGCATTATTATCCCGGTTGGGGATTACTCATTTGGCGTTTACGGCGCGTCTATCGAAACCGGTACGCAACGCAGACTAAAGGCCACGGTATCGCTGGAGGGCGGAGAATTCTATAGCGGTGACATTCAGTCGGCGAATGCAAAACTCGAATGGTCGCCCAGCCGCTTCTTTAGCGGAATATTTGAATTCGAGTACAACGATATCGATCTGCCCGAAGGCTCATTCGAAACGCGACTGCTACGTCTTCGCACAGATGTTGCATTTAATCCGCAATGGGCATGGATTACCACCGCCCAGTATGACAATCAATCTGATGTCTTAGGCGTGAACAGTCGGCTGCAATGGATTCCCAAGGCCGGCACCGAGTTCTACATCATCTACAACGGCGGTTGGTTGGAAGAAGATGCGCGTACTGGTTTCCAGACCATTGGCGAGTCCGCGACAATCAAAGTCAGTCACACTTTTCGATTCTAGAGGCGCAGCCAGTTACCTGGTGCCCTTGTTTCTTAGTTGTTGTTAATCACCGGCAAAGGTTCCGACTTTCTTGGCATGCGTTCGTCACGCATCGCTGCGTGGTAAAGGAAACTCGCCAGGATCACACTGGCCTGTTTGAGATCTTTCTCCATTCGCTCATCGTATAGATCGAGTTGATTGTGGTAGCCACGATTGCCACCGCTGCGATCCTGAATAAACTGAAAGCCGGGCAACCCGATCAGTTGGAACGGTTCATGGTCGGTGTTTGCTGTGCTATTCAGAGTAACGTGAGTCGCACCAAGGTCGTGAAACGGTGCCAACCAGTCCTCAAAGATTGGCCGCACCGCAGCGTTACCCTGCGTGTAGATGCCGCGAAATTTGCCAGCGCCATTGTCGATGTTGAAATAGACCGAGAACTTGTCGTAGTCGCGTTCCTTTGTGAATGGCTTGCTCAGGTCTGCTGACTCGTAATCGCCGACATTATTGTAGATGTCACCTGTCAATCTGGGAAAGTGACCGAAGTTGTTGCTCACATGCTTTGCGGAACCGTAATACTCCGTCTCCTCACCACTCCACAGACCGATACGGATACTGCGTTTAGGTTGTACGTTCAATGCCTTCAGTATACGCATTGCTTCCATCACAACCGAAACACCGGCGGCGTTGTCAGCGGCGCCATCACCGGACGGCACACTATCAATATGGGCGCCAGCCATCACGATCTCCGGACTTCTACCCTCGCCCGGAATCTCGGCAATAGTGCTATAGCCCTGGTGATCGTCATCATGAAATTCGACGTCAATATCCATCGACAACCGAACAACATGGCCATTGTCGGCGAGTCGCTTGAGCCGCTTGTAATACTGTGTCGCAAGCACAACGCCCGGTATTTGTGGTGTCTGCCCCACTTTGTACTGATAGCCGTCGTTCGAGATCGCCATATCGTCACGATAATTCTTGCGTATCACTCCAAGCGCGCCTTGTTCAACAAGAAACGTGCTCAGCTCATAACGAAAACTGATTCTCTCAGCCCATTTGCTCCTTGATGGGGGAGGGCCTACCGGGATCTTGTAGGTACTGCGTTCTTCGAGCTCCGCATCGGTGTAAGACGCAGTAATTTTGTCGGTGTATTCCGTCGCTTCGCTAACTTGGCTGATCAGCACAAACTTGCCTTCAAGTTGTCCCCGCCACTGCTCGAAGTCTTCACTGCTACTAATAGGCGCATAGATAATTTCGCCTTCGATCAGCCCATCTGTGCCCGGGTGCCATGCGATGGGTAGACCGTGCAATTGCACGTGACGTGGAGTAGTCATGTGAATTTCACTGCGCGTCATCGACCAACCGCGCCCGAATTCGAAACCTTCCAGATAGACGTTGTCGATACCCCAGGCTTCGAGTTGTTCCACCGTCCACTTACTGGCGGCACGCATGCCAGGGCTCGCTGTTAAACGCGGCCCAATCTCGTCGGTCAACATGCGTAGGCTTTCCATGACCCCAGAACGATTAAAACCTTCATCCCGAATCTTGCTGATCATCTCGTGATCTACAGATTCATCTGCTCTTACATTCACAAACAATATTGTCAGCGCAAGGAACGCGATAATTAGTTTGGACAAGCCAGTTCTCCTCAGTCGTTACTCCGGACAGCAGTCCTGATCCCAGTATGGCGTGCCGGCAAAATATTCCGCCAGAAAGTCGATAAATTGTCGCACGCGAAATGACAAGTGGCGTGTTGGCGGGTAGGCAACCCATGCCGGCGACGCGGGCCAATGATACTCGGTAAGAATCGGTGTCAGGTCGCCGCGACTGATAGCTTCTCCCGCAATGAAAGTCGGCTGCATGGCAATGCCGAGACCCTGTAGCGCGGCCTCGCACAGGAAATCGCCATTGCTTGCGACCATGCTCGCGTTCACCTTGATCTTATGCAATTCGCCGGCGCTGTCGCGCCACACCCACTTGCTAGGATCCTGCACGTTTCCGTAGACAAGGCATTGGTGATCCGCCAGTTCCTCGGGCGTCTGCGGAGTACCGTGCTTATCAAAGTAGTCCTGCGATCCGCAAACTACGGTTCGTGCTTCAAACAGTTTTCTGGCTATTAGCGATGAGTCGGTCAGCTTGCCAATTCGCAATGCCAGGTCAGCGCCCTCCTCGACCAGATCGACGCGTCTATCGTTCAGGTCCAGATCAAAATCAACATGCGGGTGCAGACGACTAAACTCCGCTATCGGCTTGCCCATGTGTCGCAGACCGAATGAGAGCGGCAATGCGATCCGCAGCGTGCCACGAAGCTCTCCATGCTCTTGTGCTACCGCAGACTCCGCTTCCTCGAGATCGGCCAGGATGCGAGCACTTTGCTCGTAGAAGCTTCGGCCGCTGTCCGTAAGGTTCAGCTGGCGAGTTGTTCGCCGCAACAGCTGCACGCCGAGGCGCTCTTCGAGGCCTGAAACTCGCCGGCTGACCGCCGATTTTGCGGCATCCAGACGATCAGCCGCCGCCGTGAAGCTACCTGCTTCAACAACCGCTACAAACGCCTGAATATCCTCGAATCGATCCATATTGTTGCGTTTTTTAGAACAATGTTATGTCGATTCTGCTGTTTATTCCCCTTTTGTCAATAGTCAAGCTACACACCATGGATCGCCGCAACACGGCAACATAGCCGAAGGATTAGGAAATGAACCGCACAATCAGCAATATTCTCGAAGTCAGCGCCAGTGGGCGTCAAAACGATTCAATCAGTCGACAGTTAACTGCCGAGCTAATCGGCGGCCTGACGAAGTCGCAGCCGGGAGTTACGATTACGCATCGTAATCTCGCTGATGGCGTCGAACTTGTTGACGAATCCTGGATCGCCGCCAACTTTACTGATGAGACGGATCGCACTGCAGAACAACGCGACCGCCTTGCCGTGTCCGACGCGCTCGTCGACGAGCTCAAAGTTGCAGATGCCATTGTCATCGGTGCTCCAATCTACAACTTCGGCGTTCCGGCTGCGTTAAAAGCATGGGTGGATATGATCGCTCGGGCGCGACTAACGTTTCGTTACACCGAAAATGGTCCAGAAGGCTTGCTGCAGGGTAAGAAAGCGTATGTTGTGATCGCATCGGGTGGCGTCCCGGTCGACAGCGCAGTCGATTTTGCCACGCCGTATCTGCGCCAGGCACTTCGCTTTATCGGTATCACCGACGTCGAAGTTATTGCCGCAGATAAATTGAATCAGAATGCTGAGGGTTCGATCGAGGCAGCACGTGCGCGTATTGCCCAACTTACCCATTCGAACAACACTGCTAACAATCGTGCCGCGTAAGTTCGCGATACGTTTTAAATAGACAAGGATAGAGTGATGATTAACGTTATTCCTTCAAATAGTCGCGGGTCTGCTGACCACGGCTGGCTCAAAAGCAAGCACACGTTTTCTTTTGCTGATTACCACAACCCCTCAATGATGGGATTCGGCAAGCTGCGAGTCATCAATGAAGACTGGATCGAAGCGGGTCAAGGCTTCGGCACGCACCCACATCGTGATATGGAAATAGTGACCTACATGATTTCTGGCGCGCTGCAACACAAAGACAGCATGGGCAATGGTTCTGTGATCCGCCCGGGCGAACTGCAACGTATGACAGCCGGCTCAGGTGTACAGCACAGCGAGTTCAATGACTCTGGTGAGGAGCAGGCGCATCTGCTGCAGATCTGGATTTTTCCAGAGGAAAATGATCTGGAGCCCGGCTACGAGCAGAAACTTTTTCCGCTCGAAGAAAAACGTAATAGATGGCGAGTCGTCGGTTCTCGAGATGGTCGCGATGGCTCGCTAACCATTCATCAAGACATACAGCTGTCATCGACCGTTCTCGATAAGGGCGCCGGAATCGAATATGCGTTTGAGAACGGGCGCTGCGGTTTTCTACAGGTCGTCAGTGGCACGATTCGGGTAGGGGACGAACAGCTTTCCGCAGGCGATGCGGTGACTATCGAAGACCAGCCTGGAATTTCAATTAGCGCAACTGAAGAAGCGGAACTGCTGTTGTTCGATATGGCCTAGTACTGACGCTACTCAGCAGCAAACGGGTCCGACCAATACGCATTCTGCAGAACAGATTCGTCGCTTAGCGATTGCAAAAATGCGATCAGGTCGGCCCGCTCTTCGTCGGAAATAACGAAGCCGCGAACGAACTCGGACTTATAGGGGCTACGTAGACCGTCACCTGCGTTTTCGCCCGCCTCGATCAGGCGGCCGCCGCGCTCATAATGCGCTATCACATCTTCGAGCGTGGCGATGCTGCCGTCATGCATATACGGTGCGGTCACGGCAATATTGCGTAGCGTTGGCGCCTTGAAGCGACCCATGTCACGACGCTTGCCAGTCATGTCATACAGGCCGGTATTGTCTTCAGGATACGCACCGTTCGCGTCTGTGTTGTACAGGCCGTTGTTGTGAAACCCTACTCTAGCAATACGGTCATTCTCGTGGGTCGAGCTATCAGTAAAGTTGAACCCGCCGTGGCAATGAAAACACTCGAGCCGCTCCGAAAAAAACAGGTCCATGCCACGAACCTCACTCCCACTCAGCGCAGTGAGATCACCCGCAAGGTATCGATCATACGGTGCATCGAAACTCACGATGCTGCGGGTGAAGCTGGCGATGGCCCGCACTGCGTTCAGGACAGAGAATGGATCGGCGTCACCGGGAAAGGCGCGCGGCAGCAGCTGCGCGTACAGCTCATCCGCTCGCAATAGCGCGACCAGCTCTGCTTCCTTACCACCCATGCCCATCTCGATCGGGTTGTCGCCAAACATCGGCGTTAGCGCCTGGTCTTCCAGTCGGTCCAGCAACGAGTTCGCCCAGGTCAGTCGGCTCGCATAGGCCGTGTTTACGAGACTCATCGAACCGCGCGGATGAATTTCACCAG